>CAZDYP010000090.1:0-19874 GCA_964509505.1 uncultured Anaerolineae bacterium
CGCACGGGAAAAATTCTTTTCGTTTTCTTCGCGCCCTTCGCTGCTTTGTGGTGAAATGGTCCCAACTCCGCACCCCCGACATTTTTAACCACAGCTAAACACAGACGAAATATCACCATTCGCCTGCATACCGCACGTTATAGGGTTTGGTGTGCAGTTGGCAGAGGTGATAATGCAGCTCGACCAATTGCCGCAGATGCAACACGTCATGCGCGACCCACGCGCTGAGCAAATCGCCCGCGCGCAGCACGAAGCCGCTGGGGTGAGTGCGCGACACGGACCAATCAGGCGACTTTAGTGTTTGCAGCCAGGCGATGGATCTTTGTCGCTCGGCGTTGAAATCGGCGACCGATGGTTGCAAGTCGCGTTGCTGATAGGCGCGGCTCGTCACCCAACCTTCTGGATCAATCGGGGGCCATTCTTTGTCTGGTTGATGCAAGGTCAGGTCGAGGCGCTGCCGAAAATCTTCGCGCTCCTCGTCGTAGAGATGGTTGATGACTTCCAAGATTGACCAATCTTTGGAAGTTGGTTTGATGCGCGCTTGTTCTACCGTCACCATTAAGCAGAGCTGGGTAATGCTTGAAGCATGTTGGGTGAGTTGTTCAATTGCCCAAGCTAATTCCATAGCAGTTCACACTCAAATAAGATGATACGCCGTCTGTCGTCCATGCAACCAGCGGCAGCCGCCGCCCGTCAACACCGCATCTTCTTCCGAGGCAATTCGCACTTCCTGATTGTCCCACTCTGGCACAAGCGTCTTCGTGTTCAACTCAATTGAATACACGGTGTCATCATAGAGCGGATAATCGCCGCGCCCCGGCACACCGTTCTGCTGATCCCACAAACCAATCGTCGGACCTGCCGCGTGACCGTGATAGCCGAGCGGATGACTGTAGATGCATGGATTGAGTCCCTCCGATTTCGCTTGCTCCAACGCCGCAGACAAGACCTCGTTGCCCGTGTGTCCCAACTTCATCGCTGCGACGTGAATATCCTGCAAGCGATTGTTCTCTTGCAGGGCGCGTTGCAAGCCTGCGGGCGCATCACTCTCGTCGGGTTTGAGGATATAAACGTGTTGCTGATGGTCAGTTGCCAAACCCAAATAGTAGAAACCAACATCACAGTGCAACAAATCGCCGGGCATGATGAGCTTGCGGACATTTTCCTTCTGGTCATATCGTTGTCCTGGCGCTTGAATCTCGACGCTCGGCTGGAACCAGGCGCGCAAGCCGAGGTCGTGCATCGTTTGGCGGAACCACCACACTACATCATCCGTTGTCGTGATACCCGGCTGGATGACGCGACTCGAAAACGCCTCGGCAATGAGCGCATGTCCAATTTCCACGATGCCCGGATAGACGACCAGCTCGGCGGGGATGCGTCGCTCCAGCCAGCCGACGGCGAGTTGTTCCGCGCCGTGCGTGCGCGCCATGTATGAGTCGCCCAAGGCTTGTGCGATGTTCTGATATTCGTTGTGCGTGAGGCCATCGCCAAAGGCAAATGTTTCCGAGATGTTGAGACCGATGCGCTGCGGGTCGCGCTCCTTCACCACCCTCGCCAGACACGCATATTGCTCTTCCTTCTCAGGCTCCCAACCTTTTTGGTAGAAGTCGCCGAAACCATAACGGTCCAACGTGAGCCGCTCGACTGTGCCATTGTTGTGACGATGAAACACGAGGATGGTGCGGCGGCGTGCGGCCATCGCCGGTTCAGGCAAGAGCGTCATAATCACAGGGTCTTCGTTGTATTCGCGCGCGGCGACGATCCACATAGCGTCGCCTGTGCGTTGCATGAGTTCGGGCAAGAGGGTATCGAGTCGCTCACGCAGCCAACGATTGCGGATCTCGGCTTGCGCGCGCAAGGGTAAAATTTTTTCGCGGTATGCTTCTACACCGGGAAATGGATTCATGCGGGATGCTCCGTGGGAGTGGATTCCATGACGGCTAAAAATGCGGCGACGACGCGCGCATCGAATTCGACGCCCGCGCAGCGTTTGATTTCGGCGAGCGCCGCAGCGCGTGGCCAGGGCGGCTTGTATGGGCGCTGATGAATCAGCGCATCGAACACATCTACCACGGTGACGATGCGCGCTTCGATAGGGATCGCCTCACCGGCTAGGTTGTGCGGATAGCCTGCGCCATTCCAATACTCGTGATGCGAGAGCGCGATCTTTTCCGCCATCTGCACGAAGTGTGAAGTGCTGCCTGCCAACATCGCTGCGCCAATCAGCGTATGGTGGGTCATAATCGAAAATTCAGCTTCGGTGAGTCGCCCAGGCTTGAGCAGGATGCCATCAGGGATGCCGATCTTGCCGATGTCGTGCAAACGCGCTGCTAGGCGAATCGTTTCGACTGCGGCAGATGGAAACCCTAATTGCTCCGCAACTTGCGCTGACAGGTTGCCCACGCGATATGTGTGTTCGCCGGTGTCGGTGTCGCGTTGCTCGCCCGCAATGGCTAACCGCTCGAGGATTTCGATTTGCGCCGCCTCCAGTTCGCGGGTGCGCGCGCGCACGCGTTCTTCGAGCTCTGCGTTGAGTTGGCGAACGGCTTGCTCGGCGGCGACCCGCACCGCAATTTCTCGTTCCAGTTCGATTTGCAAGCGGCGTAAGCGCAAGTGCGTTTCGACGCGCGCCAACATCTCGTGCATCTGGAACGGTTTCGTGATGTAATCCACGCCGCCCGCGCCAAACCCCTTGACTTTGTTTTGTACTTCGTTCAGAGCGCTGATGAAGATGACGGGAATATCGCGCGTAGCTTCCTGCGTCTTCAAGTGTTCGCACACCTCGTACCCGCTCATCTCTGGCATGTTGATGTCAAGCAACACCAAATCGGGTATGTCTGTCTGTGCGGCTGTCAACGCCAGTGAGCCGTTGTTCGCCATGTATGTCTCATAGCCATTCATGCGTAGCATCTGAGATAACAGTTCCAGATTCGAGAGCATGTCGTCCACAATCAAAATTTTTGCTTTAGCCTGCTTAGGCTCATTAGCCATCAACTTCTCCTGAAGCGGCGCTAGCTATATTTCATGCGTTGTGCGGCTTGCATGATTGTCGCGATTTTGTCGGCAAACTTCACCGCGCTGTTGTCCGCGGGCGCATAGCCAAGCGCCTGACGCGCGTTGGCAATGCTCCAAAATTTGTGATCGTTGTCGCTGATGCCATAGACGATTTGGAACGGCACGCCGTGTTCATCCCGAATATCGTCCGTTTCGATAGCTTTCACGCACAGCTGAATTTGGTCGCGCGCGCTCAAATATGCGCCGAGTGCGCGATGGAGTTTTTTGAGGTCGCTGGCGTCGCATTGTTCAACGTCAGTTTCGCGGGGTCCGCCGATACGCAACTGCACGTTCTCTAACCGTTGCCCGTTGTTCTCAACGCCTGTCGCAAAGACGAAACCCAAATCTTCGTATGCTTCTTTCGCCCACCCATAATAATTGTCGGAGTAAGTTTTCATCGTCGCGTCCACAAAATCGTGTTTGTCCGCCCAAATTAGTCGCTCGTAGTAATCGGCGGCGTGATTGCTGCTGCACACGACGACGCGACGCACGTTCTCTTCGACGCATACTTGATAGATGTTGTACGCCATCTGCACGTTGAGCAGTTCATTTTGAAATTTTTGTGAGCGCGCGTCGGCAGTCGCGCCAGCAGCGAAGATGTTGCTCATCACGCCGATAAAGCCGCAATGCAGCACCGCATCCGCGCCGCGAAAATACCGACGATATGCGTCGCGGTTGCGGTCGGTCAGATCTACGATCTGGATGTCGGGAATCTCGACGCCTGCGCGTGTTCGCTTTGTCACGTCAAGCAACGTGAGATCGTAGCGTTCACGGAATGCCTCTATCATGCGCGAGAAAATGTAGCCGGCTGCGCCCGTCACGACGACTTTGCGCTTGGTCATGTCTAGCTCCCATGCTTTGGATAATGAGATTATATCGTATCCGCAAGCGCCATTCAAACAGTCAGTGGCGTAAAAATTTTTTGAAAATTTTTTGCAAACCCATTGACTTTCAGCCCAATATGTGTA
Organism: uncultured Anaerolineae bacterium; assembly: GCA_964509505.1. Classification (GTDB taxonomy): domain Bacteria; phylum Chloroflexota; class Anaerolineae; order JACRMK01; family JACRMK01; genus CAZDYP01. The sequence goes on from CAZDYP010000090.1 coordinate 4,026, forward strand.
GAATGTTTATAGTCAATTTTCCGAGGTGGAAGATGCTATCCCTCAATTTATGCTATTGGTCAACTAATCCAACGAACCAATCATTGTTTATTAACCGTGTCCTGAGTGAAGGTATGGACGCGCGTCCTGTCGCGCCTTTGTGTAACGGGAGGGAGAGCGTGTAGTCTCTCGACCAGTCCGTCTGACACAGGCGCGAAGGAATTTGTCCTTCGCGCTTTTTGTTTCTCTACGCCTGGCGCGAAGGCACGGTTTGTCCTTCGCGCTTTTGTTTGATCATGCTGGCGTGGTGGCATAGGGGATACACAACCGCCTTAGAAGTTGGTCACTGAGCATGGTTGACTGAACACTGCCCACTTCTCTTTTGGTGAAACAAGGAGCCTATGTATATCAAACCTTTTGATGGCCCGCGCGCGAGTGAACACGCATACGCGGCGCACAATCATTTTATCAATCAAGTCAACGCGGAGCGCTTTCCCGACGACCCGCCCATACCGCTTGCAGAAACGATTGCGGATTGGCAAACCATTCCGCCGATGTTCGCCGTGAACAGTTGGGGAGTGTGGCATGATGACGAATCGGCGCTCGTTGCGTTTGGTGATTCATGGTTCAAACTAACCGAGGACAATCGCCATCTCATTTGGTTCTCAATTGACGTGCTGCCCGCCTATCGTCGGCAAGGGCTTGCGCGACAACTACTCGATAGGCTGGTCAACGTCGCCGTGCGCGAGCAGCGCCGCCTCATCGAGATGCGGACGTACGAGAACGTGCCTACCGGCGCGGCGTTTTTGCGGCGTCTGGACGCGAAGATGTGTCGCGCCGAACACATCAATCAACTCAAGCTGTGCGACCTTAGACGCGACCTCGTCTCTCAATGGATTGAGCGCGCGGCTGAACGAGCGAGCGATTTCGAGTTGCTGACGCTCGAGGGGCGGTATCCTGATGAGATATTGATTGCCTTCAACGAACTGCATCACGTGATGAACACGATGCCGCGCGACGCGCTCGACATCGAAGATTGGCAAACGACGCCAGAACAGGTGCGCGACTTCGAGCAGAATTTGTTCGCGCGCGGCAACGAGCGGTGGACGATGCTCGCGCGACACAAGCCGAGCGGTGAGCTGGCTGGTTTCACAGAGACAGTGTGGAACCCGAGTCGCCCTGAAATTTTGGAGCAATGGGGCACGGGCGTGTTGCCACAGTATCGCAATCACGGTTTGGGACGCTGGCTCAAAGCCGCGATGATTGACAAAGTTTTGCGTGAGCGTCCGCGCATCAACCGTATTCGCACAGGCAACGCCGATTCGAACGCGCCGATGTTGAAGATCAATTACGAGCTCGGCTTCAAGCCTCATCAAGCGAGCGAGACGTGGCAAGTGGAAACGGAGAAGGTCTTGCGCTACCTGAAAAGCGCGCCGTAAATGTCATCTCGTCTATGTGAGATGACAAACCGACAGCGGAGGGTCTTTCACATGGACGAATTCTTGAATTATCAGATGGATTGTTTGGCAAGCGAGTTTGATATGGTATTATTGCCGCCCTTGACGCCGTACCCAATGTTGGTGCGGACTGCTCGCCAAGCGTCAGCCCACTATTTTCGTTGGAGTGTGGTTGATCACATCACGCGCGAGTATCTGACATGGTTAGCTTTGTCGCAGCAACCTACTGACCGTCGCCTTGAATCATATCGGTCAATCGTGGGTTAGAAGTTTTGCGGTACCGCGCCTGTTTCTATGTGCCGGGTATAAACAAACACGGCGAAGTCTAACACTTCGCCGTGTCGTATTTCATCCTAACAATTTGATTTCCTGAATATAGCGCCACGCAGTATCCGCTTCGCCGCGCTGCATCAGCCATAGGCTCTGCACTGGCATAGCCCACTGTTCTGTGTGCCATGCGGTTTGTTGCCATGCGCGCCAGAGCTGCTCAGTTTTCGCTTGAGGCAAGCGCATGACCAATGTCAAGTGTGGCACAAAGTTGCGATGCTTGTCTTGTCCTAATACCTCCAACAACACGCGCCGCGCTGCGGACAGTCCAGCGGTCGGCGTAACGCGCAAATAGATCACGGCAGCCTCAGGTAGGAACGATTCGACGCCACCTAACACCAGCTCAAATGGTTTGAGCTGAGGTTGCGCCGCCAATAGAGATTCGGTAGCAGCGGCTTCGTTTTCAGGCGTAGCAGAACCATGACGCCAATAAGTGCCTGCCAGCGTCACGTGCGGTGCGGTGATGCGCGCCGTAATGGGATCATGCGGTTCACGCCAACGCTGAATGCGTTCCGCGATTTCACCGGTCGGAAATGCGCCGACGAAAATGCGATAAGCGCTCATGCTTCCAATGAACCGTTGGCGGGCAACGGTTGGGGACGCTCGCAGGCGCTCGTGATGTCAAGATGCTTGCCTGCTTGCGACGCGTCGAGGAACGATTGCATTACATCCAAGATGTGATACGCCATGTCACCATGCGCGCGATGGGGACGATTTTGGCGCATGGCATACGCCATCTCCGCCACGCCCAAACAACGGCTGTTGGTGATGTAGCTGTGTTTGATCGGCGCGTCTGTCCATTCTTTGTCGCCTGCTTTGCGCAGCTTCACGGGACCACCGAAGATGTTGGGGTCAGGCACGCTCAGCGTGCCTTTGCTCCCGTAGATTTCGATGCGCGGCAGCGAGCTCGCCCACACGTCGAACGACGTAATGATGTTGCCGATGGCGCCGCTTGCAAAATCGAAGACGCCGACAATGTGCGTTGGGGTAGTGACGCGGATGGTCTGACCCGCATACGGTTGGCTGCCAATGGTGCGCGTAGGAAACGAGATGCGCGTCGAGCCTGTCACCCGTTTCACAGGGCCCAGCAGCATCACCAAAGCTGTGAGGTAATAAGGTCCCATATCGAACATGGGACCCGCGCCGGGCTGATAGAAAAAGTCTGGATTAGGATGCCAGCCCTCAGGGCCATGGCTCATCATAAAAGCTGTCGCGCCAATTGGTTCGCCAATCGCGCCATCGTCAATAAGCGCGCGACAGGTTTGCAAGCCGCCGCCGAGAAAAGTGTCGGGGGCGCAGCCGATACGCAACCCATTGGCTTGTGCGACCGCCAACAGCTCGCGCGCGCCCTCGCGCGTCGTCGCCAATGGTTTCTCGTTATACACCGATTTGCCCGCCTTGAGCGCAAGCAGTGCCACGTCGGCATGAGCTGCTGGCACAGTGAGGTTCACAATCAGTTCGATGCTCGGATCGGCCAACAATTGTTCGACGGCGCAAACGCGTGGAATTTTGTATTTTGCCGCTTGCGCGCGCGCGCGTTCCATATCAATATCCGCACAGGCGACAAGGTTGAGGCTGTTGAAGTGCTGCGCGTTTTCCATATAAATGCTGCTGATGGCGCCACAGCCGATGATGCCGATGGTTACAGGAGATAAGCTCATATAGGAGTTCCTTTATGCTTGCTCAGACTTTTCGATCTTTGCCCAGGTGTCGCGCAATGAGACGGTGCGATTAAAAACGCGATGACCTGCGACGGAATCGGGATCCACACAGAAATAGCCTGTGCGCTCGAACTGATAGCGGCTGCCCACCGGTGCGGCCGCTAGCGCCGGCTCGACGTAGCAATGTGTTAGACGTTCCAATGAGTTCGGATTCAAGTGCGCTTTCCAATCGTCGTCTTCATCGGGCTTCGGCATCAAAAAGAGATGTTCATAGAGGCGCACTTCGGCGGGCGCGGCATGCGCTGCCGACACCCAATGAATCGTCCCCTTGACCTTGCGGTTCGCATTGCCGCCGCGCGTCGTCGGGTCATACGTGCAACGTATTTCGCTCACCTCACCCGTCTTTTCGTCGTGAACAACGCCTACACATTTGATGAGATAGGCATAACGCAAGCGCACTTCTGCCCCTGGCGCTAAACGGAAATATTTTTTCGGCGGGTTCTCACGAAAATCGTCTTGCTCAATCCACAACTCGCGCGTGAATGGCACAGTGCGTGTCCCCATCGTCGGATCCTCTGGATTGTTCACCGCCTCCATTTCCTCGACTTGACCCTCAGGGTAATTCTCAATGACCACTTTGAGCGGACGCAACACAGCCATCATGCGCGGCGCGCGACGATTTAAGTCATCGCGGATGCAATGCTCCAGCAAAGCCACTTCAATCAAGTTTTGATTTTTCGCCACGCCAACACGATTGCAAAAATCGCGGATGGCTTCAGGGGTATAGCCGCGCCGTCGCAAACCAGAGAGCGTGGGCATACGCGGATCATCCCAGCTGGCGACATGGCCTTCGTTCACCAGCTGCAACAGCTTGCGCTTGCTCATCACCGTATGACTGAGGTTCAGGCGCGCAAACTCGATTTGCTGTGGATGGTGGATGCCAAGTTGCTCAATATACCAATCATAGAGCGGGCGATGGTCTTCGTATTCCATTGAACACAGCGAATGCGTGACGCGTTCAATGGAGTCGGATTGCCCATGCGCCCAATCATACATGGGATAGATGCACCATTGGTTGCCGGTGCGATGATGCGCGGTTTTGCGGATGCGATACATCACGGGGTCGCGCAAGTTTAGGTTGGGCGATGCCATATCAATTTTGGCGCGCAGAGTGCGCGAGCCATCGGGAAACTCGCCCGCTTTCATGGCGTCGAACAGTTCGAGATTTTCCTGCACCGAGCGGTTGCGATAGGGGCTGTCGCGTCCCGGCTCCGTGAGCGTGCCGCGATACTCACGAATTTCATCCATGCTGAGATCGTCCACATACGCCTTGCCCTTTTTGATGAGCTCCACCGCCCACTGATAGAGCTGCTCGAAATAGTCCGACGCATAGTAGAGATGTTCGCCCCAATCGAACCCTAGCCATTGGATGTCTTGTTTGATAGATTCGACGTATTCCGTTTCTTCTTTGGTGGGGTTTGTGTCGTCAAAGCGCAAATGGCACTTGCCGCCAAAGTCTTGAGCGATGCCGAAGTCAACGCAGATGGCTTTGGCATGACCGATGTGGAGGTAGCCGTTTGGTTCTGGCGGAAACCGCGTCGTAATCGGGCCGCTCCATTTGCTGCTTGCCACATCGTCTGCGACGATGGCGCGAATAAAATCTAGTGACTTAATTGATTCTGAATGGCTCATGAAATAATCCTATCAATGCTAAACTGGTAATTTAGCTATTCATGCAGTGATGTTGCTCAAGCAAAATTATAAACCTGTTGCCTCTTGCGTCAAGCGTGTTTCGGGCTATTGCATCGCGCGTTCCAATGTCTCCCACACCGTCGCGCGCGCGAGCTCTACTTTATAGCCTGTCATGGGCAGCGGTTTCGCGTCGTGTGTTGCCACAGTTGCCGCTCGCTTGAATGTGTTGGCGTCGGCAAGCTGTCCCACTAAGATCGCTTCGACTTGCGGTAAGCGCAATGGAATGTTGGCGACTGCGCCTAGCGCCACGCGCGCGAACCGAATGATGTTTTGCTCATCCACGACGAGTCGTACGACACATTCGACGAGGGGCCACTCAGCCCGTGCGCGGCTGATCGCACGGAAGTATGCGCCGCGCTCGTTGGCGACAGGCGGCGGCAACGCAACGTGCGTCAACAATTCAGCCGCTGCCAGCTGATGATCGTGTCGCGCATCGGCGCCGTCGCCATACAAATCAACTATCGCCATAACCTCACCGCCAGCCCCTCTCCTTGTAGGAGAGGGGTGAGGGGGTGAGGTTGTGATATGCGCCTCATACGCCAGCAACGCCATGCCCAAGGTGGATGGGTGCGGCGCGACACAGGGGCCTAAATCAAAACACACGCCATAAAAATGGTTGCCATGACGAGCCAAACATCCATCGCCGCCTTTTTTGTAACAGCTCGTAGTGGGCTGACGATAATACCAACAGCGTGTGCGTTGCAGCAGATTGCCGCCTACGGTGGCCATCGCGCGAATCTGCGGCGTTGCCAATGCGCCAGCTGCTTGCGCTAAGGCGGGATAGGCTTGACGGATGCGCGGGTCGTTGGCGAGCGTGGCAATGCGTGTGAGCGCGCCGATGCGTGCTGCGCCCTGCGCGTCCCAGGTGATGGAATCGAGACCGACAAGGCGTGTTACATCAACGATGTTGCGCTGCGCGTTGCCATGACGCCGACGTTCTTGCAAATCGGTGTTGCCTGCGCGAAACTCGCCCGCCTGATGAGACGCTTCATCCAAGGTGTGTGGAAAATGCGCCATTGCTAATTGAACACGAAGTTACAAAGAACACGAAGCGCACAAGGTTTTTGCTTTGTCCGCCTAATGGGGTTCTTTGTATATGCTTAAGGTCTGCGCGTTAAGAGAATTCCTTCAACAAACGGTCGACGCGTATTGGCAACTCATAAGGTCGCCAGCCCGTCGCGTGAAAGACGGCGTTGCCAATCGAGGCTGCAACGGCAAGTGTCGAAAGCTCCGCTAAACCAACCGCGCTGCCAGGCACATGCCCAAAACCCTCTTCCAAGAAATGAAGTTCGATGTTGGGCGTGTCGCCAAGTCCAGGCAGGTGATAATCTTCCAAATTCACGCTCACAATCAACCCCGTCTGCGGATCGAGTTGTCGTTCCTCATAAAGGGCGAAGCCAATGCCTTGAATGATGCCGCCGTAACATTGGCTGCGCGCGAGTGCAGGCACCACGATTTTTCCTGCGGCAATCCCACCCCACACCCGCAAGACCGTGATGCGACCAAACCTCATATCTACTTCCACTTCGCTGACATGCACGGCGCCCGTGAACCCCCGGCCGGCATACACGCCATCCGCGCCTAACGACAGAGGTAGCGCTTCACCGCCTGTGTCATGCCCACGTCCTGCAATGGCGGTGATGGGCGGCACGGTGCGCCAGACGTCCGCCCACGGAATGTGACCGTTTGTGTGATAGATGCCATCACGATGCAGGGTCGCGCCGTTCACCTTGAATTGCGCTTGCGCGGCTTTCAACAATTTTTGTTTTGCTTGCGCTGCGGCCGCGCGCGCGGCCGGATACACCGAAGTTGTCACACGGCTGCCGCCCGACAAGGGCCCTCGCACGAACTGTGAATCGCCGACTTGCACATCCACAGCGGTGGGGTCGAGCTCAAGCACAGAGGCGACGGCGTGAGCGATGACTGAGCGTGTGCCTGTGCCGATGTCTTGCGTCGCGCATGAGGCAGTGACACCTTCAGCGCTCAACGTTACGGAGACTTGCGTCGTGGGATGCAGCAGATACAACCATTGCCCTGCCGCCACACCGAGGCCACGGCGAAAGCGTCCGCGATCCGCTGCGACGGGTCTGCGGGCGCGCCACGCGGGCAGCTGTGCAGCCCACGCATATAACTTTTGTCGCAATGGGTCGGGATCCCAACGCTTACGCAGCGCGAGCGGGTCTTCTTCTAGTTGATGTGCGATTTGGTCAACGGCTTGCTCAAGCGCCCAATAGGCGGGCGGTCCGCCGGGCGCACGAAACGGTTTGCCCGGGGGCAGATGATTCACGACATCGAAGTCCAACAACTCTTTCGGCGCCTTGGGATAGATGAAACGATAGATACCTGTGACAAGCGAGCCAATGGCGACGCCACTATCGCTGAAGGCGCGCGCAGACAACGCCGCCAGATTGCCTTTGGCATCCGCCAACATCGCAAGGTTGATTTCCGTGGCGGGGCGATAGCCGCCAATCATCATTTCTACCAGACGATCACACACGACACGCACAGGCGCATGGGCTTTGCGACTGAGCTCAATCGCCGCCACCGCCTCCGCCGTGATGGCGAGCTTCGCGCCGAAGCCGCCGCCCACATGCTCACACAATACGCGCACTTGTTTGTGTTTGAGCTGAAAATGCGCGGCGATGTCATGCGCGGCTTTGACTGCGCCTTGCGTCGAGAGGTGCACGATGAGCTGTCCGTCTTTCGTCCAGCGCGCGACGCAGGCGTGTGGCTCCAGTGCCGTGTGCATTTGCGCGGCAGTGCGCCATGTGCCTTCAACCAGATGGGGCGTGTTTGCGTGATGCGCGGCGTGGAGCAATGCGCGCGCGCGACGCGAACGATCCGACAAGAGACTGATGAATGGCGCGCGCACGTTGCCGCGCCAACGTCCTGGCGCGATAGGTCCTTCGGCGGCGCTGGGCGCATTCTTATACAATTGGGGATACACGGGTAGCGCGTCGCGCTTGCGCGCTGCGTTCATCCCAATCACGTGAGGGCGCATATCATATTGCACCGTGACCAATTCCAACGCGCGCTCGGCAGTGCGCCAATCCGTGGCGGCGACCGCGAGAATCTCTTGCCCGATGTAACGCACGATGCGATCTTTAGGCAATAGCTCGACGATGGCTTTGACGCCATGCAAACTTTGCGCCGTCGTCGTGTCAAGGCGAATCACTTTTGCGTGCGCGTGCGGCGAGCGCAAAATTTTCCCTTCAAGCATCCCATCATAGCGCACGTCCACCGTGTACCTCGCGCGGCCGGTCACTTTCTCTATCGCATCAACACGCGGCGCTGTCACGAAGCCTTCGTCAAACTTGCCGCTACAGGCGCCGCGCACCGCCTCGTAAATGCCCACATAGGCGCCGCAGCGACAGAGATGCCCTGATAGCGCTTCGGCGATTTGTTCACGTGACGGCTCTTGCGTGCCATGCGCTTTGCGCCATTGTTCGTAGAAGGCGATGCTCGACAGAATGAAGCCCGGTGTGCAGAAGCCGCATTGTAAGGCATCGCACGCCATGAACGCGCGTTGGATGGGATGTAGGGTGTGGGGCAAATTTTTAATTTGCCCCACACCTTCAATCGTCTGCACCGTGCGCCCTTCTAATGCGTGCGCCGACAACAGGCAGCTTGCGACGGGTGTGCCGTCGAGCCAGATTGTGCACGCGCCGCAGACGCCCGAACCACAAACGAGCTTCGCGCCTGTGAGACCGGCGCGCTCACGGATGACCTCAATGGCTGTTTCGTCGTCATCAGGTTCAAATGTGAAGGGTTGTTGGTTGATGGTCGTTTGCATCGTCGTCACACTAATTTGAAACAAGCAACGCGCCGCGTCTCTCAGCGACGCGACGCGTTGCGGGTGTCCTTCAAAACCGTCAAACTTCTTGAAGAAGTCTGAGCGCTGGCTAGGGGTTACTCTGCGATGTGAATGAAGAGGACGCCTGTTTGCAGATTGTCTTGCGGCACCGCTGCCCCTGCGATGATACTCTTGAATGGTTGCAGCAGCGGCTCGGTTTCTTTTTGGAAGGTGGTCAATTCACGCTGAGACAGCAGCGGTTTGATCAGCGCGATGATGCGCGGAATCGAAGCGAAAACAACGCCCGTGTAAGGCTGCGGCAATTGTTTGACCACTTTCTGATACTCAGCATCGGCACTCAACGGCGACTTCTTGCTGTCCACGACGGCGCCAAATGCGTCATCGGCGGAGGCAATGACAACGTAGTTGTTCACAAAGCCATAGCCTGCTGTGATGCCTTCCCGCTCCAACTCTTTGACGATTTGCATATCCACGTCGCCCACCTTCTTGGTAGTGAAGGTCATCTTTTGTTTGGCGAAGGCTTGCGTGAGCTTATCGAGCTTGCCTTTCACCAGCGCTGGGTCTTTCGCTTCAATCAACAACGCGAACCCTGCAGCGGGCGCCGTAGAACCCACCGCGCGAACGGGTTTGGCGGGCATGAGGCTGATGCCATACTCGCCCGTCATCCAGCTGAAGATGTCTTCGCTCACGTCAATGCCTGTCTGTTTTTTGATGTCGCTCAAACCTTGTTCAAGCTGTTTGCTCATTTGCGGGTCTTGCTTGAAGATTTCGTTGATCAGCTCCCAATAGCCCTTCAAATCTTGCGCGCCTCCGCCCATGATCGTCGTCGCAGGCATCAGCTCAAGCACCTTGCCTGCATTGGCTTTTTGCAGCGCTATGGCCTTCTTTTGAAGGTCGAGCATTTTGGTCTTGTCATAGGTGCTGACATGATCGAAGCGCACACCCTCTTCCGCGAAACTTAATGAGAGTCCAAATCCAAGGAAGCCTTCATACATATTGAGATTGGCGAAAGGGGTAGGCGTGGAGGTGCGTGGCGCGGCGGTCGTCAGCGCTTTGGAGAAGGCGGCGATGTCGGTGTAGAGCATCGCCGCACGATCTTTCGGCAACTTCTCTGCGACGGTTTTGTATTGCGCTGTGTTCTTTAGGCTCAGGGTGTCGCCGCCCGCTTTCGTATCAATCGCTTTTTTGATGGCGTCTGTGGTCGTCCCCAACAACACTTGACCTTGATACGTCGCATACACGCTGGTCGAGCCTTTACTCTTGCCGACGACTAAGGTCGTGTCCTTGTATTTTTCCTCGCTGAAGGTCGTGCCTTTGCTTTCCACGCGCTTGCGGATGTCTGCGAGCGCCGCATCGGATTTCGCTTTGTCGCGCGTGGGCGCCATGATGACGAGGTTGGGCGTCGGCGCGGACGACGGGCTGGAACCGAACGCTTGCTGCACGCCCGTCAGGTCCATCAGCGCAATGGCGACCTCTGCGCCAACCCATGGGCGCACATCCCGCTCGAAGTTAAAATCCGTATCGGTCATCGCGCGTTTCTGCGCTTCTTCAAAACGCTTCTTGTATTCGGGATTGTTGGCGAACAGGTCCCAAATTTTCTTGGCGTTAGCCAGCTGTGTGAAATTCGGATTGACGACGACGTACAAAGGCGCACTAGCGGGTACATAGTCAATTGCTCGCGCTTCTGTCTGCAACCCTGCCAGCTGACGAATTTGCGCGACTGTTTCGTCGGAGATCAAGAGCAATGCGCCAATTACGACGAGGCAGATGCACACGAATAGCGCAAAACAACTAATGCCGCCTATCAACAACCAATTGCGACTTCCACTACCACCTGATGCTTTGTCGAATGATGCCATGGAGAAACCTCCTGTGAGGAAAGTAATCAGTGTTCAGTGTTCAGTGTTCAGAGGTCAGAGGTCAGTCGCGTTCACTGACCATTGCACACTGATTTTAACGCCACCCCAACCAACTTCTCACTTCATCACGCTGAAGATTAGCACGCATCAGAAAAACGGGCAAACATGCCAGCGCGCACAACCCTGCCGTAAGCAGAAAAATTTCGGTGATGACTTGTGCGCTGAGCTGCAAGGCTTGTTGCAATAAAATACGTGCGGCTTCGGCAGGGTTGGCGAGGTTACTCGGTGGCAGGCGCGCGGTCAGCTCATTCAACCGATTCACGCCCCATGTCGTCAATGCGGCTAGTCCGAGCGCCATGCCAATCAGTCGTTGAATAAGCACCATTGCCGAGGCGATGCCGCGTTGCGCTTCGCTCACACTGTTGATGGCAGCCGAAGCCAGCGGCGAGATGACGAATCCGAAGCCGACACCGCAAACCATCAACCCAATGAGCATGTCGGCGAGGGTGATGCGTAATTGCCATTGGCTCATCACCACGAAACCGCACGCGGCGAATGCCAAGCCGAGCCAGGCGGGCGCGCGATAGCCTGCGCGTCCCGTAACCCATCCGCCCCCGAGCGAACCGCAGACCATGCCTCCGGTGAATACTGCGAGAGCGCTGCCGCTCAACCATGGCGCATCGGCCAGCGTTGGCGCGACAGCGATGTTGACGAACAACGGCACATTGACCATCGCAATCATCAACGCGCCGCCGACCATGAAGTTGGCGACACAGGCCGCGTTGAAGGTGCGGTCGGCGAACATCGTCAAAGGAATGAGCGGCGACGCGGCGCGTCGCTCTTGCCACACGAACACGCTCAAACTAATGATGGCGCTGACGATGAGCGGAATTGCATAGGGATTGAAGCCTGCTTGTCCCGCGAACAGTGAACCGCCCTCGTCGCTTTGTACACCCGAAAATGCCAGCGTGAGCGTGATGAGCGCGAGACTCAAGGTGAGCGCACCCAGCCAGTCGAGCGATTGTTGATTTTTGATGGTAGCGCGCAGCTTACTAATGGCGGTTGCACTTTGAACTTTGAACTGTGCGCTTTGGTTTTCGCGCAGCCATGCGAGCAACGCGACGCCAACCACGATGCTGAACGGCGCGTTGATGTAGAAAACCCATTGCCAATGAAAGCGCAAGACCATCGCTGCGCCATAGAGGGGCCCGATGACCCAGCCCGCGGTGTCAATCGCGCCGACGAGACCAAGCATGAAGGGGCGTTGCGGGAGCGGCAACACATCGGCGACATAAGCCATCGTCACCGGCACCATTGCGCCCGCGCCCAGCGCCTGCACCGCGCGCCCAACGAGCATCCATTCGAGCGTGCGCGCCATGCCCGCGATGAGCGAGCCAATGCTGAACAACGCCAAACATATCCAATAGGCGTTGCGCCGTCCAAGCACATCCGACACGCGCCCCATGAATGGCATCGTCACCGTGTAGGCAATCAAATACGCATTCACGATCCATGCGGCTTGCGATAAGCCTGTGCGCAGTGGAATCTGCAAATCGAAGATGATTTGCGGCAGAATCGTGGTGACCACTGTGAGGTCGCTTGCGGCGACGAACACGCCACAGAGCATGGCGATGAGAGAGAGCTTGGGAGAGGATGACATAGGGAATTAGCAAGTAAAGGGCAGTGAAATCACAGCTGCCCAAGGGGGCTGTTTTTTTACGAACCGTGCAGCGAATGGTAGAATCGTCCACCAATAATCCGATCGAGTGGGGAGGAAATGTATGCCACTGCATCCCGACGCCGCCGCGTTCATGAAACAGCGCGAAGCGTGGGGCGTCAGACCAACGACTGAGTTATCCGTGGAAGAAGCGCGCGAGCAAACCCTGCGCGTGGCAAAGTTGATGGGCGCGGGCGAGCCTGTCGCCAAAACCGAAGACCACACGATGGCGGGCCCGCATGGCGACATCCCGCTCCGTATTTATACACCACGAGGAAGCGGACCTTTCCCTGTGCTGGTATTTTATCATGGCGGCGGTTGGGTCGTGGGCAATCTGGATTCTGCTGATATGTTTTGTCGGCTGATGACGAATGCGGCAGGGTGTGTCGTCGTGTCGGTCAACTATCGTCATGCGCCCGAACACAAATTTCCCATGGCCGCCGACGATGCTTACGCCGGTGCGGTATGGGCAGCGCAAAACGCGGCGACGTTCAACGGCGATGCGACGCGGCTTGCCGTCAGTGGTTCGAGCGCGGGCGGCAACCTCGCGGCGGTCGTGGCGCAAATGGCGCGCGACACAGGCACGCCCGCTATCACGTTCCAATTGCTGATTGTGCCTGTGTGCGCTTACAACTTTGATACGAACTCATATCGCGTGAATGCCGATGGTTATGGCTTGACGACCGACGCGATGAAATGGTATTGGCGACATTACTTGCGTGATGAAGCCGATGGCGCAAATCCGTATGCGTCGCCGTTGCGCGCCAAAAGTTTGAAGGGCTTGCCGCCCGCCTTCGTCGCCACCGCAGAATTCGATCCGCTCTGTGACGAAGGCAACGCCTATGCCGCGCGGCTCAAAGCCGAGGGCGTGCCGACACAACACCGATGTTACGAGGGCATGATACACGGCTTCCTTGGCGCGCAAGCCAATGCGGATATGGTGGCGGCGCTGCGGCAAGCGTTTGCAAAGGAGCCAGTAGTCAGTAAAGAGTAGTCAGTAAACAGTAGTCAGTAGTCAGATATGATTGTCTGGCTACTGGCTACTGTTTACTGGCTCCTGAGCTCTCCCACACCCGCAGCCCATGCCGACTCAGGTAAATTGGAATGTGCTTGCAGAGCGCGTTGTCCTGCTCGATCTCGCGCAGCAGCGCGCGCTTCTGATGCGATGCGTCTCCGCAGAGAATCGTGACCGAGCCGCCCTCGCCTCCTGCGCCGTTCACCTTCCAACCGATGGCGCCGTGGGCTTGTGCGATGTCAATGACACGCTGTGCGTCTGCGCCGACCAGTGCGTTGTTCAGGCGGCGCTGTGCTTCGGTGTTGTCGCGCATCGCCGTTCCCAATGCGACAAAATCTCCACCTAACACTGCATCGCGCGCGCGCTCCGCGCAATGCCGCAAGTCGTTGAGCGGCTGGCAATCGGGCCCCGCGTTTTCCAACTCCGCAATCACCTTCACATGAATCTGCGACGAGTCGTGCGACTTGCCCAGATAGATGAGCGCGAGTCGCCGCTCCAATTCCCACCAAATCGCATTCGGCACAGACAGTTGCGACACGGTTGCGCGCGGATAATCAAACATCTCGATAAAATTGATACCGCCATACGCCGAACACAATTGATCTTGAATGCCGCTTTGCCGTTTGAGCATGTCCACTTCAATTGAATGCGCGGTGTAAGCGACCTCGTGCGCGGTCAGGCGTCCGGGCGTGAGGCAATCGAGCGCGCCGACGAGCGCGACGGCGACTGCGGCCGAGGTGCCTGTGGATGCGCCCGCAGGCGCTTCGGAGTAAATCGTGACTTGCACGGCGACATCCGCAGGCACTTTCATGCGCTGTATCGCCGCTTCGAGCAACGGGTGACGATCCCATCCATTATGTTCGGGATGCACGACATAGCGCTCGCCATAATTTTCGGCATAGAGGACGATGCGCTCGGCTTGGGTCTCGCGTGGATACACTTCGATTTGCGCTTCGGCATACGGATAGACGCCGATGTTGAAAATTTTGCCGTGCTGGGCGAACCACGTATCTGTCCAGCCGCCGTTGTCGCCAATGCGAATCGGCGCGACGGAGTTGATGATGCGGAGAGGGTGGGGCATGAAGATGCTTGCTATTGACTGACGATGTGGAGTAAGATGCCTAAAATTTTGTTGACGTATTCGATGTAATACTCGCGATTGTCTAGAAACACGGTAGCATCCTGCAAGCGCAAAAATTGCCAGAGGTTGCCTGTGGTTACTGCGCCGTGAATGAGCGTGATGTCTGTATATCATACCGCGCAATCGAAAATACACACAAATACCTTGACAGTCACACCCCTTGCGAGGATAATGCCGCCAATGATAGAAACGCTTACGCCTACCCACTGGCGCGACTACGAGCTCCTCGACTCGGGCGATGAGTTACGTCTCGAACGCTTTGGCGCATACACGCTCGCGCGCCCTGACCCCGAAGTGTTGTGGCGCAAGCGACTGCCTGCCGCCGAGTGGGACAAAGCAGATGCGACGTTTCGGTATGGTGAACCTGAACGCTGGCATAAGCGCAAGCCCATTCCCGAAAAATGGCTGATGCACTATGACGACCTCGCGTTCTACGCGCAGCTCACGCCCTTCAAGCATACAGGCGTGTTTCCCGAACAAGCGGCGTTGTGGGATTGGATGCGCGCAAAAATCCGCGGCGCGCATCGTCCCATCAATGTTTTGAATTTGTTTGGCTATACGGGCTTGGCGGCGTTGTCGTGCGCGAGCGCCGGCGCAAAGGTGACGTACGTGGATGCCTCGCGCGGCGTGCTGGAGTGGGCGCGCGCGAATCAGGCGGCATCGCAGCTGTCCAATAAACCGATTCGCTGGATTCTCGATGATGCGCTGAAATTTGTGAAGCGGGAGATTCGCCGCAAAGCCGAATACGATGCGATTGTGATGGATCCGCCGTCATTTGGGCGCGGTCCGAAAGGCGAGGTGTGGAAATTGTCAGAATCGCTGCCTGCGTTGTTGCATGAATGCGCAGCGTTGTTGAGCGACGAGCCGTTGTTCTTGACGATTACAGCGTATGCGATTGAAGCATCGGCGCTGGCGCTAGGCAACGTGCTGGCAGACGCGCTCGCATCGTCGCAAGGCATCTCGGTGGGCGAGCTCGTGTTGCAAGAACGCAACAATGGACGACGACTTTCGACGGCGATTTTTGCGCGCTGGCACAATCAGTCCTGAGTTCCAGTTCTTGCCAAAGGAATCAAGATAAGGAGAAGAGGAGTTCATGGCGTTATCAAGTCTGTTAGTTGCCAATCGCG
>CAZDYP010000091.1:0-19688 GCA_964509505.1 uncultured Anaerolineae bacterium
TCGTTCTGCAATGCGCCTTGCACCAATGCCCAATACGTTTTCTTGATGGTGTGCGCGGCGAATTGCGCTTGCAAATGGCGTTGTGCGATAGGATGCTTGGCGACGACCATCACGCCCGAGGTGTCTTTGTCCAAGCGATGCACGATGCCTGGGCGCAACGAATCTTCAAATGCTTTGAGCTCAGGATAGCGCGCCAGCAACGCGTTGACCAATGTGCCTGATGCTACGCCGTTGCCCGGATGCACGACCAGCCCCGCAGGCTTGTCCACGATGATGAGGTCGTCGTCGTCGTAGAGGATGGGGATGGCGATGTCTTGCGCGACGAGTGTTGCGGCAGTGGGCGATGGTAGCGTGATGGTGATGGCGTCACCTGCTTCGAGTTTGTAGCTAGGCTTTGCTTCGCGCCCATTCACCCGCACACAGCCCTCGTGAATCCAGTGTTGTAATTCGGAACGCGAATGGGGCGTGAGCTGTGCCGCGAGAAACCGGTCGAGTCGCTGTCCCCCCTCTGTCAGGGTAAAACGCAAAATCTGTGAGTCCATCAAGGTAGAAGTATTATAGCAAGAAAATAATGAGGCACGAAGATAAACAAAAGGACACAAAAAAAGCCGTTTGTGCTAGGGCGCATCACAAACGGCTTGGGGCGATTCGTTATGCAGTTGGCGGCGCACTACGCTCTATTGGTTCAATGGGTGTGGTGGCTGGTTGCCCTGCTGGGGGTTGCTCAAAGCTCATATAAATCGCCAGCAACGTCACGCCAACGACCACTGAACTGTCGGCGACGTTGAACACGGGCCACCAGTTCGCTTTGTAGCCGAAGTCTATGAAGTCCACGACGTAGCCGAAGCGCAGGCGATCAACCATGTTGCCGACTGCGCCGCCTAACATCAATCCTAAGCAAAGGTGCATCCACAGCGGCGCGGTGCGCCGATGTTTCAGATAGTAATAGAGGATCCCGATGGTGACGACGATGGCGACCATGAGGAACAGCAAGCCGCCTTCACGGAACATGCCAAACGCTGCGCCCGAATTCTGCACGTGCGTCACACGCAACCAGTCGCCCACGGCTTCGATAGGTATCCACGACTGACCGAGCGGCAAGCGCAGCGCCACAGCCGCTTTTGTGATTTGATCCAGCGCAAACACGCTGAACGCCAACAATGGCACAACCCAGATCGGCGCGCGCGTGGGTGCAGGTTGCGCAGACGGCGCAGGTTTCAAAGTCAAACGAGTCATCTTGAGTTATGTTCATCCCCAAAATTAAGATAGCATTGAAGGGTGAAAATTCACACCATCCATTGCTTTGAGCTTCAAACCCGAAGGGTTTCAAAACCCTTCGGGTTTGCAATGATTCTAGGTGAGGGTAGAGAGGCTGTCAAAGCGTGAGCTCATCTGTACTTCTGAAGCATGAACTCTTGCCAACCCTTTTCAAATTCGATGACGGATACGCCCAACACTTTCTTGAGCGAGGCGTCGAAGTCTCTAATTTGTGTTTCCTCGATCATCCATTGCCACGCCTTCTCGCGTCCACCGAATTTTTCGACGATGTATTGCACGACAATCGTCGCTTGCGCTTGAATGTCACGATCGAGTTGTTCGTTACTGGTGTCGTCGTTGCGGAGTTGGTTGAGTTCTTTGAGCGTGAAGACTTTCTTCGCCAACGACGCTTTGACATTGGCGGGGCGCAGGTCGTTGGTGAAGTAGTAAGCCATCGCTTCGTTCAACCACAGGTAAGGCGCTTTCGGGTAGGTCGCTTCATGCACCAGCAGATGCGTCAATTCGTGTTGAATGTCGGGCACATCTTCGGAGCGGTTCGCGCTGCTGAAGGTGCCGACGAACGATTCGGGCGACATGATGGACAACATCTTGGCGCTCGAGTTGTAGGTGGCAGCGACGCCGAGCGCCGAGCGTCCCGCGCGTGTTTGAAAAGTCGGCGACATCCGCACCAGATATTTCTCCAACGGCTGCCGTCCTGTCGCTTTGATGGCGGCGTCATGCGCGGTGTTGATGGCTTTGACCATACTCTCCACGAACGCTTCATCCCACTCATAATAGCGGAAGATGAACTTGTCGGTCTCTTTGTTTTTCTGCGGCCCCAACTCTTCTTCATCGGGCTCGCTCAACAGCCAGCCTTGCTCCGTCCATTTGAAAACCCACACATGCTCCCCGCGCACGGTTTCTTTGAGCCACACCTTGACGTAAGGTTCTTTGACGATTTTCACTTGCGACACGGTGCCTTTGGGGTTGCGCCCCTTCCACGTATAGACAGGCGATTTTATCCAATCGCTCATCGCGCGCTTGAACGATAAATTTTCCACATCAACCTGCGCGAGTAAGGCTTGCTCATCGCCTTTATTCATCGCCTCCAAAAATTTATCCAATGTTTTCTGCACGCCCGTTTTGATGACGTTCAAGTCTTTGGACATCGGACCGCCAGGCGCAGGTTCGGCGGCGATGGCTGTGGGCGATGGCGCGACAATGGGCGATGTGGTGGGTTGCGTTGGCGCCGCGGTGGTGGGCGCAGCGGTGGTGGGCGCGGCAGTGGGATTGCCGCAGGCGACCAGCGCTGCGAGCAGCAGCGTAAGCAAAACCCATAAACGAAACATGAAAGTTCCTCCTCACAGATATGTTTAGATTATAACAAGCGAATGGTGAGGCGCGAAACAACGACATGCGCCTATGAGGTGCGAATGAGCTAGGGATAGCTTGTTATTAGCAAATTGCGAATGTGCTTGACACGCCTCTTTGAAATGTGCTATCTTTTCGTCATGCTCAAAGAGGATGCTATATGAAACGAGATCGAGTTTCTGATGATGTGTGCGTTTTTACGAGCGCGCTCTATGCCCAAGTGACAGCGGGAGCCGTGCTAACCTCCGAAGGCGCAATTATGATTGATACGTTGCCGTTCCCAGATGAGACGCGCGAAATCATCGAGTATTTGAAAACAGAAGGTCCCCGTGGGGTCGTACGCTATCTCGTCAACACCCATCGGCACGGCGATCATACACACGGCAACTATCTGTTTCCTGAAGCTAATATCATTGGTCATCGTTTGTGCCGTGAGACGATGCTCCGTTGGGGCGCTCAAAGTTTGGAAGACGCCAAGCAAGCGACGCCGCAATTGGCGGAAGTGCAGCTGCGCGTGCCAGATATTACTTTCGAGCAAGAAATGTCCGTCTATCTGGGGGGCGTGACAGTGGATTTGCTATATCTGCCCGGTCATACAATAGACGGCATTGGCGTGTTCGTGCGCGGCGAGCGCATTCTCTTTTCAGGAGATGCGTTGATGCCATTGCCCTCTTTCGTTTGGGGGGATCGCGAACAGCTGGTTGATTCGATGCAGCGTATTAAAGTGATGGAATTGGAACATATCGTGCAAGGACATGGTGATGTGCTGTTACGCGGCGAAATCCCTGAAATTATTGATCAGGGGTTATCGTATTTGGAGCTGATTTATCAGCGCGTCAAAAAACGCTTTGAGGCGAAAGGCACGGAGCGCGATCTGGAAAAAATCACCATCGAAAAATGCGGCATTAGCCCCATTGCCATCGAAGGAGCGCGGCAATTGCATCATGCGAATTTGTTGAAGATTTTCCGCACGCTCAGAGAGCAACCCATCAAAGCGGACAAAGAAGACAAGGAACGCAGAGAATCTCAAGCCGCTCCAGCTAAAACGAAGCGAAGCGCGCCGACGAAGCGTGGGCGCAAAAAAGCCACCCGTGAAGCATGAAGCGCGTTGGTTAGGAGAAACCCGTGTGCTGCAAGAAAGCGCTGTCTATGGTGTAGGCGCCCAACACGATTGATTTGACATCTGCTGTTGCCCATAGCATAATTCCCGCCAATAGCGTTGATGGAAACGAGTAGCGCTTGTCGAATCGTTCAGCGAGTGCGAGCATGGTGTGAGTCGCATACGAATCCGTAGGCGCGAAAATCCTTCCGTAGCTGCCTGATGAAAGTAATTAACGTGAATTTGGGATAAGCCACAGCGAAGGCAATGCGCGCGCAACGCAGCGCCAAGCCGACCTCCGTCGGCTGGAACTGAAGTCGCGCCGGCGGGTTTTGCAGTGAGTCGGCGCGATTTTCAATCGCCCGCAACCTTATTCCGCATTGACGTTAATTACCAAGTAGTTGAGGTCGGAGTCGCTCTCCGTTATCCAAAGCGCGGATGTGATGGCATTCGACAAAGTGACACGGCGCTTTGGCGCATGGTCAAAAGGGTGGTACCACGGGAAGCATGAACTCTCGTCCCTGTATGGGGCGGGAGTTTTTTTATTGCAGATTTTCGATAGCCAGTAGTCCGATTCATCCTGATAAACATGAATCTATCTGGTTACTGGCTACTAACTACTGATTACTGAGGTAAACATGCAACGCCAAAATATCTCAAGCGGCACTCAATGGGAGCCCATCGTCGGCTATTCGCGCGCAGTGCGGGTGGGCAACGTCGTGCATGTCTCTGGTACGACGGCGACCGATGCGAACGGGCAACTCGTCGGCGTGGGCGATGCGTACGCGCAGACGAAGCAAGCCTTACGCAACATCGAGCGCGCCCTCACGTTGGCAGGCGCGAGTCTGAAGGATGTGGTGCGGACGCGCGTCTATGTGACGCACATTGACGAATGGGAGCTCGTCGGCAAGGCGCATGGCGAGGTCTTCGGCGACATTCGCCCCGCAACAAGCATGGTTGAGGTCTCGCGGCTGATTGACGCGAAGATGTTGGTGGAGATTGAAGCGGAGGCGATGATTACGCCAACGGCGGTTACGCCAAACGGATAAATGGAGGACAATGGAGGCCATCCGTTGTCGAACAATCCGCGATAAGTGTTCACGAAGCACACAAAGAAAGACTTGTCTCGATGTGCTTTGTGTTAAATCAACAAGAGGTCACTATGTTCAAACCTGTTTCATCTCAAGTCAAATATCCAGAGCTCGAAGAGAAGGTGTTGCAGTTCTGGAAAGAGAATGACACTTACAAAGCATCGTTGCGCTTGCGCGAAAACGCGGAGCGCTATGTCTTCTTCGAGGGACCGCCGACGGCGAATGGCCTCCCCGGCATTCATCACGTCCTCGCGCGTGTGTTCAAGGATTTGTTCCCGCGCTATCAGACGATGAAGGGCAAGTACTCATTGCGCTTGTCAGGTTGGGATGTTCATGGCCTGCCTGTCGAACTCGAAGTCGAGAAGAAGATCGGCTCGACGGGCAAGCAGGACATCGAGAAGTTCGGCATCGCCGAGTTCAATCGCTTGTGCCGACAATCCGTGTGGGATTACATCCAAGAGTGGGTCAAGCTCACCGACCGCATTGGCTTCTGGGTTGACCACGACCGTGGCTACATTACCTACACCAACGACTACATCGAGTCGGGTTGGTGGATCATCAAGTCGTTGTGGGACCGAGGCTTGCTCGTCAAAGATTACAAGGTCACGATGCACTGCCCCCGCTGCTCCACGTCATTGTCTGATGCGGAAGTCGCGCTTGGCTTCCAAGATGATGTGGATGATCCATCGGTGTATGTGAAGTTCAAAGTCAAAGATGGCGCATACGCGGGTGCGTCTCTGCTCGCATACACGACGACGCCGTGGACGTTGCCAGCTAACGTCGCGCTTGCCTTGAAAGGTGATGCGGATTATGTGTTGGCGCAATCGGGTGACGAAAAATATTTGCTCGCAGCCTCGCGTGCGCATGAGGTGTTGGGCGACAAGGCGACGGTCTTGCAAACGATGAAGGGTGAATCGCTGGTCGGCGCGCGCTATGAGAACGTCTTCAACGGCGTGCCTGCGAAAGGCGACACACCCGATCTCGCACAAGCCTATCGCGTCATCGCCGATGAGACGGCGAGCGTGGATGAAGGCACAGGTATTGTGCATATCGCGCCCGCCTATGGCGACCTCGAAGTGGGACGACGACACGGTTTGCCCACATTGTTCTCGGTGGACCTCAACGGCAAATTGATGGACGAGCTCGGCGCGGAGTTGGGCGCGGGCAAATTCTTCAAAGAAGCCGACAAAGACCTCGCGCGCGCTCTGCGCCATCGCGGTCTCATCCTCAAAGAAGGGCGCGTGCATCACTCGTATCCGTTCTGCTGGCGTTGCGATTCGCCCTTGCTCTACTACGCGAAGTCGTCATGGTACATCAAGACGACGGCGGTGAAGGAACGCTTGCTCACAGGCAACGACGAGGTCGCATGGTATCCGAGTCACATCCAAAAAGGTCGCTTTGGCAACTGGTTGGAGAACAATGTGGATTGGGCGATCTCGCGCGAGCGCTATTGGGGCACACCGTTGCCATTGTGGCAATGCGCGTCGTGCGGCAGTTACACCTGTGTTGGCGCCGTCACAGAATTGAAGTCGCGCGCACTGAATTCTGATGCAATCAAATGGGATGAGCTGGACTTGCATCGCCCGTGGATTGACGCAGTGCAATTGAAGTGCGAGCAGTGCGGCAGCGCCATGAATCGCTTGCCCGACGTGCTGGACTGCTGGTTCGATTCGGGCGCGATGCCGTACGCGCAATGGCATTACCCATTCGAGCATCAGGACATGTTCGAGGAGCAATTCCCTGCGGACTTCATCTGCGAGGCGATTGATCAGACGCGCGGTTGGTTCTACTCGTTGCACGCGCTCGGCGTCTTGATGAAGGACACGCCCGTTTATAAGAATTGTCTAGTGTTAGGGCATATTCTCGATGAGAAGGGCAACAAGATGTCGAAGTCGCGCGGCAACGTCGTGGATCCATGGCATGTGCTAAATCATTATGGCGCGGATGCGTTGCGTTGGTATTTATTCCGCACGACCTCGATGGGCAATCCCTATCGCTTCAGCGAACGCGCGTTGGTGAGCGAAGTCGTGTCGGGCATGTTCAACACATTGTGGAATACGTATGCGTTCTTGGTGACGTATGCGAACATTGACAATTGGCAACCTGAATCAAACGAGAAAAAAGGGAAATCTGGGGACATTAGGGAAGATAAGCGGGCGCGTGATGGCAGCGCCTCTCCCCTTGATCAATGGGTACTGTCGGAGTTGCAAATCCTTGTCAAGGATGTAGATGCTGCGTTGGCACAGTACGATGTGACGACGGCGACGCGCGCTATCGAGGCATTCGTCGAAAATTTGTCGAACTGGTACGTGCGGCGCTCGCGTCGTCGTTTCTGGAAGACGCAAGCCGATGCGGACAAGCGCGCGGCTTATGCAACACTCTACGAATGTCTCGTCACACTGGCGAAGTTGATGGCGCCGTTCACACCATTTCTTGCAGAGGAGTTGTATCAGAACCTTGTCGTGTCAGCGGATGCGTCTGCGCCGCAGTCGGTGCATCATTGCGATTTCCCAATGGCAGACATGAGCCGTGTGGATGAAACATTGGTGCGCGACACACGGCTGGTGATGAGACTCGCGTCGCTCGGCCTCGCAGCTCGCAAACGCGCGGAGCTGAAGGTGCGGCAACCGTTGGCAGAAGCAATGGTCGTCATCCCGAATGCCAACGAGCGCGCAGCGATGCGCGCGCTGTCCGAGCAACTTGCGGAGGAGTGGAATGTCAAGCAGGTGACATTTGCTGACGCGCAAGGCAATGTGGCTGACCTCGCGCTCAATCCATTGCCGATGAAGTTGGGCCCAAAGTTTGGCAAGAACTTCCCTGCTATCCGCAAGGCGTTGCTGGACAATCCTGCCCAGTATGCGGGCGCATTGCAGCGCAGCGAAACGGTGCAAGTGGTGGTGGGTGGTAACAGTTTCGCAGTCGCGCCCGATGAGGTCGAGGTGAAGCTGACGCCGCGCGAAGGTTGGACCGTCTCGAATGATGCGAGCTATGCGGTGGCGCTCTCGACGCAGTTGACCGAATCGCTCAAGCGCGAAGGGTTGGCGCGCGAGTTGGTGCGGCAGTACAATGATTTGCGGAAGACGGCAAACTTCCGTGTAGAGGATTTAATGTATGCCACATGGTCTGGCAATGAGGTATGGGCACAAGCCATCGCGGAGTTTGGCGACTATATTAAGAAGGAAACTCTGGCGGCTGACCTCGCGCAAGGCGATGCGCCCGCTGGCGCCACGACGGCCGCGCTCGAAATGGACGAAGGGACCGTGATGTTGTCGGTGCGCGCGGCGGGGCGGACGGTGAAGGAGGCGTAAAAGGAAATCAAGGGCAATAAAGGGAAGAAGGTTGTGGTGAGGAAGGGGTAGGAAACAAATCAGTCAACAGGATGTTGTATGAGCTATAGCGAGCTCGACTTGAAGCGCTGGCTGGAAATGCGCACCGCGCAAATCTTTGAACGCTTCTTGTCCATCGCCAACTCTCACCGCATCGCGCGCGGCGCAGACGACACCCGCTTTCTCTACATTCAGGGCGCGCGCGCTGACCGTGTGCTGTTGCTCGCTCATGCCGATACGGTGTGGGATGCGCACGCACAATATCCTGCACCCGTGGCGTACGAGAACGGCGTTTATACATCGCAGCATCCCGAGCTGGGTATCGGCGCGGACGACCATGCGGGTTGCGCGTTGGTGTGGGCATTGCGCGATTTGGGGCATTCCATGCTTATTCTAAGCGGCGAGGAGAAAGGCTGTCTCGCCAGCAGATGGTTGGCAACGGAAAACCCTGATGTCTTTGCCGAGTTGAACGCGCATCAATTCATGGTGCAATTCGATCGTCAACAGGCGACGCAGTTCAAATGCTACGAAGTGGGAACCGACGAATTTCGCGCCTACGTTCATACGCAAACGGGCTACACCGAACCTGACCGTTTGCGCGGCACCGACATCAAAATTTTGGCGCAACAGATTTGCGGGGTGAACTTGAGCGTGGGCTATTACGACGAGCATACACCCAATGAGAGATTGGTGTTTGCAGAGTGGGAACATACCTTGAACCTGACAAAGGCGTGGTTGTCGCAAAACGCTTTGCCGAAGTTTGCGCGCGGCTAACTTGGGCGTCTTCGCGCATGTCCAGCAAGCGGGCGCGGCGCGGCGGTGTTCTCGACGTTGTTGGTCGCGCCGACCCCATGTGCGCGACCAATAACATCGAGAGCGCGCCCTCCGCAGAGTTTCACCCTTTCTGGACAGAGCGGGCGTCTGTTGGCAGTTTCCCATCTGGTTTTGTCAGGCTACACGCCGTTAAATCAAGCCAGCGCAAAAATCTCGACAATTAAGGAGAGTTTATCATGCCATTATCCCGCAGCCATCCACTCCAAAAACTCGCCTGGGCTTACACGGCGATGTTTCTATTCATCACCTTCATCGCCTACGTCCCTGGCTTGACCAATGCCGAAGGCGTCACATTGGGATTGTTCGCGCTCGACTTGAAGGATAACCTGCTGCATTTCGGCTCGGCGGTGTGGGCGGCGTTTGGCGCGTGGCGCTCTATCTATGCGTCCCGCTTTTATTTCCGCTTGTTCGGGCTGGTTTATTTCTTCGACGGCGTTATGGGGCTCATCTTCGGCAATGGCTACTTAGACTTTGGCATCTTCACCCAAGGGCCCATCGCGCTCGATTGGCTCACCAAAATCTTGGCGAACTTGCCGCACCTCACGATTGGCGGACTCGCTATCTTCATCGGCTTTGTGTTGAGTCGCGAGCTGATGCAAGAAAAATAGCGCTCATGATGACTCGTCTCGCTCGTCTCCGTCGCCTCTGCTGGCGTATCGTGCAGCTGGTTCTGCTGATGTTGTTCCTCGTCATCGTGATTCCGCTTATTGGCGTTGGCTTCAATTGTGTGTCGTTCAGCGCACCCACGAGCCAGCAGCCCAGCGCCCCTGCCGACGTTCAAAAAATCAAAGACGGCTTGAAAGGCTACGCGCGCAGCGAAGATCAAACCTATTTGACGTTGCCTGAATGGTACATCGTCTATAGCGCCGACGAATACGCGGCGTTTATCGCCGAGCATCCACCTAGCCAATTCCCCTATTTCCAAGCCATTGGACAAAATTGGAGCAGCTACTATGGCGTCTGCGCCGTCACGCGCCATCGCTATCCGTTCAATGGCGGCTATCATTTGTCCAACGCGATTACAGGCACCAGCTTCACATTGGAATACCTGATCAAAGGGTTGTATGAAAACACGCTCGGTCGTTTGACCGAATGGTTGAGTTCCAGCGAACTGACAGAAGAAGACGCTTATGCGCGCAAGATCGCCAAAGAATTCGGCGCATTCATTCACGCCATCCCATGGTACGAATTTCCATATCGTGAGAAGTTGGTGGGGTTATGGAGGGAGACGAAGGGGTGGGGCGCGAATCCCGTTCGCAAATGGGAACGCAAACTTGCGTTAAGCATGGAGTATGGCGTCAAAGCCGTCTATGCGTGGCTCATCAAACTGGGTGGGCAAGCGGTCTATGCGCCTGAAGATTTGGAGATTCGCGCATGGGTCGAGAACCTCTCGGAGGAGGTATTGAAACGTGAGCCGCGTGTGAAAGTCGCGCAAGCCATCAACGCGCAAGCGGCATTCGTCTCGATTCCGCGCTACGAGGAATTTACGCAAACGGCGCCGCGCTTGATGCGACAAGGCGTGCGTTTCGTGGAAATCGCGGGCAATGACGACATCTTGATTACGCTGATCGCGCCACGCAGCTGGCAATATAAGCTGCGTGACGGCGCGTTCTTGTTTGTCATGCCGATTCTCACGCAACCACACCAAAACCGCGTCGTCGTGAGCGTGCCTGTCAAAGCGTTGCCTACGGTGTTGGCGGAATTGGAGCAGCAAGGTATCCAGCTCGAACACATTTACGATTACTGATACTTTTTACCGTACGCTGTTCCCATACCGCTCATAAAATGTGTTCGTGAACAAACCGTTTGGATCATACGTTTGCTTGGCGGCAAAGAAGGTTTTGATTTGCGGATAGGTTTGTTGGAGTTGTTGAGGCGTGTAATACAACTGATAGGGCAAGAAAAACGTGCCTTTCGCTTTGAGCGTTAGGTCAATCAGCTCGCGCGTCAGTTTTTGCATCCGGGCGTTGTCGGCGTCCGTCGTGTGTTGGTTGATGTAGAGGACGATGGCAAACATTTCCCTCGGCGCATAGTTCAAGAAATTTTCCTCTGGCTGAATGACCCGCACCGAGGCATTGAGCAAGTTCGTTTCATTCGTCTGCATGATGCGCCGCGCTTCATCCACCCACACGATGAATTGGTCGCGCGGGATGAAATACTCCTGCAAAATGTCGGTTTCGTTTTTCAAGTTGTTCCGCAGATATGGCACGGAATCGTGCATCGGGTCATTGCGCGATACCAGACATGCCTCGCCATCTTTCATTGCCTGATTGCGCGTGACAGTGCACGCTTCCAAGTGGGGCTCGATGTTTTTTTCCGCGAACCATTTGAACCACATCGGCAGCGAACCCAGCTTCGACGCATTGAACACCAGCCGCCTCAATTTGATGCTCGACACCTCGCCCAACGGTTGCAGCTGTGCGTCAGGCACATTGGCTTCGTGATAGGTGTACAAGATCATCTCTTGTAGCAATGAGCGCGGGTCGGTCGAGAGATGCCCATAAAACAGTCCCAAGGTTTTGTCTTTGCTCAGCTCATTCGCAAAGAGCGCGGGAAATTCTTTGTAATCAATCAAGCGTCGCCCTGTCGTGTACACCACATTCGGTGTGACCTCGATCTCCGCATCCAGAATCACGCCGAACAAACCATAACCGCCGATAACCAACTGGAACAATTCGGGACGAGCCGTGCGACTCACGCGCTGAATCGTTCCATCCGCCAACATGACGCGCATTGAGCGAATCGTTCTGCCCACCGAACCTGCTTGATGATCCATGCCGTGCGCGTTCACCGCAATCGAACCGCCCACCGAGAAGATGTCGGTGGATTGCATCGCCTTCACCGCATATTTCGGATGCAAAAAATTTTGGATGTCGTGCCATGTCGCGCCACTCTGCACGGTCAACACTCTGTTTGTTTCGTCGAGCGACATGCGGTTGAACTTCAGCATGTCCAGCACCAGCGCATTTGGCGCAAAGGCGTGTCCGCCCATGCTGTGCCGCACGGCTGATAGCGCAACCCTCAACTTGTTCTCGCGCGCGTATTGCAAAGCGTTGCCGATGTCGTCCTCGGTTTTGACCTGCACGACGCCATAGACCGCCGTCTGATTCAAGCAACTCGCGTCGTTGAGCGTCCCGCCTTTCTGCGCCCACGGAAGCACGGGCGACACCTTCACCTCGACGACATTCGACTTGGTTGGGTCACCCGCCGTCGCTGGCGACAACGGCGCACATTCTTTCTCGCCCACAGGGTCGGCAGACAATTCGTCCACTTTGCGCGCGGTCACGTAGAGCGTGAGCGCTAAAATGACAGCCAGCAATACGTTGCGCCAACGCGCAAGGCGTTTCGGTTGATTCATGTTTTGCCCTCAAGCGGTATAATAGGCGCGCAAAAACGTCTGCGTTGGTAGATGCTATTATACTTGAGGCGTTACATTTCGGTTGCATCGTCCTAATAATTTACTATGAACCTTCGTAAAGCCTTATCCAAACTTTTCACACCCAGCCCCCCAAGCGACAACGCCTATTGGCTTGCCGTGAAGTGCCATCGCTGCGGCGAAATCGTTCAAGCGCGCATCAACTTGAGCAACGACTTGAGCCTCGACGACGAAGGCAACTACTTTTGCCGCAAGGTATTGGTGGGCAGTCACGGCTGTTATCAACCCATCGAAGTCGAATTGAAATTTAACGCGCAACGACAGTTGCTTAACCGCCACATCACGAGCGGGCAATTTGTCGAACAACCACCTCAAGCTTAAGGAACCCATGAGCATTCAAGCGCGCTATGTCCATACCAACCTCATCGCCGCCGATTGGCGCGCGTTGGCAGATTTTTACATCGCCGTTTTTGGCTGCATCAGCGCGCCGCCTGAACGCGATTACATGGGCGATGCACTCGACGCAGGCACGGGCTTACGCGGCGTGCATTTGTGCGGCGTGCATTTGCGTTTGCCCGGCTACGGCGACGACGGTCCGACATTGGAGATTTACAACCACAACGTGCTGGCGGAACGCGGTTTCAAAGCCATCAACGCCATTGGTTTCGGACACATCGCCTTTGCGGTGGATGATGTCGCTGCCGCGCGCCAAGCCGTGTTAGCTACAGGCATGGTCGCAATAGCGAATGAGGAATGAATAATGAGCCATACCCAACGGTTACAATCAATCGTTCTAAACATCGTGCTGGCGGTAGCGCGCATCGGAGCGCATCCCGACGATAGCGACACGGTGCGCTTGCAAAAGGCGATTCAAAACAACACCGTCATCTTCGGCAGCATCCCTGTACAATTCACACTCGGCGTCTTGCTCACCATGTATGGAGAGTACGCACCTGCCGCGGGTGCGTATGCTGGCGCGACGGTCGCATTGCTGGGCATCATCGTCTTCGGTTTAACGCGACGCTACTGGGAGTTCTTCAAGTTTTTGCAGCTGGCGATTGCGCTGCTCTCACCGTTTGCCGGTACCATAGCGACGGGCGGCATCGTCAATGTGGGCTTCAGCATCATCTGGGGAGTGGTCGCGCCCTTGTTAGCTTTCATCTTATACACACCACGCATTGCCTTCTACTGGCTCGGCGCGTTCTTAGTGGAGATTGCCATCAGTGGGTTAGCGCAACCGTATCTGCGCCCGATGAACAACTTGCCATTCACGGTCATCACGACGATAGCGGTCATCAACCTCATTGGTGTATCTACCATGATGGTTGGCGCATTTTACTTCTTCGTCAACCAACGTGACTTGGCGTATCGTCTGCTGAACATCGAGCGAGACAAAGCAGAGAATCTATTGCTCAACATTTTGCCATCTGAAATCGCCACGATTCTCAAAAACAACAACGGCGTTATCGCAGAGCATTTCGAAGGCGCGAGCATTCTCTTCGCCGATGTCGTCAACTTTACGCCGATGTCTGCACAGATGAAACCTGTCGAATTGGTTGAATTGCTGAATGAGGTTTTTTCCGACTTCGATGCGCTCGTCGAAAAGTATGGCTTGGAGAAAATCAAAACCATCGGTGATTGTTACATGGTTGCCTCGGGTGTGCCACGTCCACGCGCCGACCATGCACAGACACTCATCCGTATGGCGTTGGAAATGCGTGAGCATGTAAACCAACACACGTTTCACGGCAAGACCTTGAACTTTCGTATCGGCATCAATTCAGGTCCTGTCGTCGCGGGTGTCATCGGGCGCAAGAAATTCATCTACGATTTGTGGGGCGACGCCGTGAACACCGCAAGCCGCATGGAATCGCACGGCATGGGCAACACAATTCAGATTACGAAAGATACCTACGAACTGATTAAGGATGATTTTGTCTGCGAGCCACGCGGACTCGTCAACGTGAAGGGCAAAGGTGATATGGAGGTGTGGCAGGTGGTGGAGGCAAAATCTGATGCACAAGTGGTGATAGAGAACAAACTGGTGTGATAGGTAGGTTATGTTTGCGCGGCGGTGTTATACTCAATCCAGAAAGGGGTGAGAGCGTATGGCTAAGACGGCGCTTGAATTAACGCGCGAAGAATGGAAGGCGTATGATCCAGGTTACCATCTGCGAACTAACAAAGCGTTGCACGACACCAAACGTCGCCAACAAGCTTGGCGTGTGGCGCGCAAAGCGGCTAAATTGTTGCGTGAGCAATTCGGCGCGCGCAAGGTTGTCGTCTTTGGCTCGCTCGCGCATCGCGCCTGGTTCACGGCTCGTTCCGATATTGATTTGATGGCGTGGGGGCTGGGTGAGCAATACTTCAAGGCAGTGGCGGCAGTCACTGGACTCAGCGCCCAATTCAAAATTGATTTGCTGGATCCTCAAATGTGTGCGCCCATTTTGCTGAAGATGGTCAAACGCGAAGGGATTGAACTATGAACGAGCAAACGCGCTCCTTGGCAACCCGCATCCGCAATGAGCTGCCCAATGTTGAGCGCGCACTACTGCGCGCCGCGGGCAGCTTCAAAGAAGCCCAACGCAATGCAGATGACCGCTATCTTGATAGTGTCGCCCTGAATCTGCATGGCTTTTACAATGGGCCTGAGCGTCTCTTTGAACTGATTGCCAGCGCCATTGATCGCCATGTGCCGACGGGTGAAAACTGGCATCAGGTTTTGTTGCAGCAGATGTCTCAAGAAACACCGAACGCACGCCCAGCGGTACTGCGCGAGCGAACTTACCAGCAGCTCGACGAATATCGCGGGTTTCGACATGTCGTGCGCAATATTTACGCATTCAATTTGGATCCTGCCAAACTCAAAAAATTGGTGGATGCAGCTCCACCCTTATTTGAGCAGGCGCGCTTGGAGCTATTAGCATTTGCTGATTTTTTAGAGCAACAAGCATCACCCTAACGAATTGAAACGGGAACGAAACATGCGCCATATCACTATCGCCGTTGCCAACCTTGCTTTATCCGCCGAGCTCAACGACAGCCCTACCGCCGACGCCATCTGGAATGCGTTGCCCATCACGGGCAGCGCCAATTTTTGGGGCGACGAAATTTATTTCCGCATTCCTGTGAAGCTGAAGGAAGATGCACAAGCCCGCGCTGACGTTGCGGTGGGCGAGCTGGGTTACTGGCCTCCGGGCAATGCGTTTTGCATCTTTTTCGGTCGCACACCTGTAAGCACCGACGAGCAGCCGCGCGCCGCGAGCCCCGTCAACATCATTGGGCGTGTGCTAGGCGACGCTGCACAGTTGCGCGAAATGGAGGATGGCGCGACGGTGCGGCTTGAGCGTGCGACAAAACAATAAAGACCCGCGAGGTCAGAAGGCTGGCCTCGCGGGTCTTTTTTGTTTCATACGACGACGAACGTATAGTCTATCGCATACGAATGGGTCAATCGGGCAGATTGGGCTAGACTTTCCTCACGCAATTTCCGTATAATATAACAAAAGCAAAGATGAGCATACTATTTCTCAGATGTCGGCAATGACTCTGTTGAATGACGCTCAATCAAGGGGGGGCGGTATGAATAAAATTCCATCATCAGAGATTACGCCAGAGCATTTGTATCTCAATCGTCGTCAATTCATGGCTGCTGCGGGCGCGGTGGCGGCAGGCGCATTGTTGAGCGCGTGCGGCGCAGCAAGTCAAACAGCGCCATCGTCATCCAGCGTTCAGCCATCATCAGCAGCGGTGGCAGCAGCCACACAAACGCCGCCACAAGCTAGCAAGAACACCGACGAACTGGGCGACAAGCTGACGCCGTACGAGACCATCACCAACTACAATAACTTCTATGAATTTTCAGTCGAGAAGGATGAGGTCGCGGCGCTCGCCAAGGATTTCAAGACCTCACCGTGGACGGTTAAGGTGGGCGGACTCGTCAACCAGCCGCGCACATTTGGGCTTGAAGACTTGCTCAAGTTCGAGCAAGAAGAACGCATCTATCGCTTGCGCTGCGTGGAAGCGTGGTCTATGGTCATTCCATGGACAGGCTTTCCGTTGGCGAAACTGCTCAAGGAAGTTGAGCCACTCTCCAAAGCCAAGTACGTGCGCTTTGAAACGATCCTCGATCCGCAACAAATGCCAGGACAACGCGGTAGCTTTTTCGGCTTCGGCTGGCCCTACGTCGAAGGCTTGCGCCTCGACGAAGCGCTGCACGACCTCACGCTTATGGTGACGGGTTTGTATGGCAAACCCTTGCCGCCGCAAGACGGCGCGCCGATTCGTTTTGTCGCGCCATGGAAGTATGGTTTCAAGAGTTGCAAGTCCATCGTCAAGATTGATTTGGTCGAGGAGATGCCCAAGTCGTTTTGGATGCTTGCCGCGCCCAATGAATATGGCTTCTACGCTAACGTCAATCCCGAAGTTTCGCATCCGCGCTGGTCGCAAGCGAGCGAGCGTCGCATCGGCGAATTGGGGCGCCGCAAGACGTTGATGTTCAATGGCTACGCGGAGCAAGTCGCGCAGCTGTATGCGGGCATGGATTTGCGGAAAAACTTCTGACTTAGTCGCTAGTCGCTACGAGCAACCAGCAACTAGCGACTAATGACTAGCGACTAATGACTAAGCTAGACATACTCATGGCGCACTGGCTACGCCTCACAGTTCACGGCGGCGCGTGGATGCCTTTCGTCGTCATCGTCTGGTACGCGCTGACGAATCAACTGGGCGCCGAACCGATTCGTGAGATTATTCTTCGCACAGGCAAGACCGCGTTGGTGTTGCTGATATTATCGCTCGCCTGCACACCCGTGAATATGCTATTGGGCTTCAACGCGGTTATCAAGGCGCGGCGCACGTTGGGACTGTATGCGTTCTTCTACGCGCTCGCGCATCTGCTTACGTTTGTCGTCGTGGATTATGGACTTGACTTGGGGCTGCTCAGCGAGGCGATTTTTGAAAAGCCGTACGCGCTTGTCGGCTTGACCTCGTTCTTGATTTTATTACCGCTCGCCATCACCTCGACCAAAGGGTGGCAGAAGCGACTGGGGAAACTGTGGAAGCGATTGCATCGCTGGGTTTATATCGCGGCGTTGCTTGCCATCATTCATTTTGTGTGGCTCGTCAAACTGGATGTGCGTGAGCCGTTGACTTATGGGGCTATCGTCGTGCTGTTGCTGGCGTTGCGTGTGCGTCACCTCCGCGAACGGCTTGGTCAGTTTCGCGCGCGCTGGCATACAACCCTCGCGCAACGCCGCACGCGCTTGCCACCATAGCAGATGTATGCAATGTAGCGCAACGCTATGCCTTGCCAGACTTCCTCTCAGTAAACAGAATGCGCTAAATCCATCCTAAGCCACCGCCTCCGCGCTGTGGCTTTTTTGCATCTTCCCATCCATCGGCTTACAATGCTGCCCATCAAACCAATCATAGGATAAACCTCATGCCTGATTCACAACCCATTGAACCAACATCATTGAGCCATTGCGACGCCGTGATTGTCGGCGCGGGCTTCGCGGGATTGTACATGCTGTATCGCCTGCGCGAGCTCGGACTCTCGCTGCGCGTCTTCGAAGCGGGCAGCGACATAGGCGGCACGTGGTTCTGGAATCGCTACCCCGGCGCGCGCTGCGATGTCGAGAGCATGGAATACTCGTATCAATTTTCCGAAGAGCTCCAACAAGAGTGGGAGTGGCGCGAACGGTACGCGTCTCAACCAGAAATTCTGCGCTACATTAATCACGTCGCGGAGCGCTTCAACTTGCGCCCACACATCACACTCAACACGCGCACGCAAGCGGCGCACTTCGACGAGACGACGAAGCGTTGGACGATTACGACCGACACAGGCGAGCGCGTCTCTGCGCGGTTTTGCATCATGGCGACGGGCTGCTTGTCCTCGACCAACGTGCCACAGTTCAAAGGGCTTGAGACATTTCGCGGCGCGTGGTATCACACGGGCAACTGGCCCCACGAAGGCGTGGACTTCATGGGTAAGCGCGTTGGTGTCATCGGCACGGGTTCGTCCGCGATTCAAGCCATCCCTATCATCGCGCAACAAGCCGCCCAGCTCATCGTCTTTCAACGCACGGCGACCTACTCGGTGCCAGCGCACAATGGGCCCCTCGATCCGGCGCAAGTCGCCGCCATCAAAGCCGACTACATCGGTTTTCGCAAAGCGAACAATTTGAAGGTAGCCGCGCTCAGCATCGCACGCGGCGATCAATCCGCGTTGCAAGTCACAGCTGCAGAACGACAAGCCGAGTACGAGAAACGGTGGGCGCTGGGCGGGTTCCATTTTCTGGCTGGGTTCAACGATTTGCTCATCAACCGCGATGCGAACGAAACCGCCGCCGAGTTTGTCCGCAACCAAATTCGCGCTATCGTCCGTGATCCCGTCGTGGCGGAGATGCTATGCCCCAAACAAGTCATTGGGTGCAAGCGGTTGTGTCTCGACACGGGTTACTATGAGACGTTCAATCGCCCCAACGTCACGCTCGTTGACCTCAAGCAAACGCCCATCGAAGAAATCACGCCCAACGGCGTCAAGGTCACCGGGTATGAGTATGCGTTGGATTGCATCGTGTTCGCCACAGGCTTCGACGCAATGACAGGCTCGCTCAACAAGATTGACATTCGCGGCCGAGCGCATACATCGCTCAAAGAACAGTGGGCGGCGGGCCCGCGCACTTACCTTGGCTTAAGTGTCGCAGGTTTTCCAAACCTCTTCACGATTAGCGGACCAGGCAGCCCCTCCGTCTTGACCAACATGCTGCCTTCTATTGAACAACATGTGAACTGGATTGCCGATTGCATTCAGTATATGCGCGAGCATCAGTACACGTGCATCGAAGCGACGCTGCCCGCACAAGATGAATGGGTCGCGCATGTGAACGCGATTGCCAATATGACGCTCTACCCATCATGCAACTCGTGGTATCTCGGCGCGAACATCCCTGGCAAGCCGCGCGTGTTCATGCCATACATCGGCTTTCCAATGTATGTGGAGAAGTGCAACGCTGTCGTCGCAGAAGGGTATAAGGGATTTGCGCTGAGCTAAATGCAACTTTGCGAAGGGGTTGGAACCTTCGCAAAGTTTGTGAAACGACCATGAGCAGACATCTGACGTGCAAAGGTTCGCAAATCACGTTTCCGCCTCTATGCGTTGTGTGCCTGCAACCCGCCGACAAAAAATGGGAGGCAGGAACATGTACGGAGGCGAATCATGAAAGGTAAATTGTTCTTATTCCAGTGGGATGGTGTCTCAGCACGGCAACGAGTCAAGGAACTGCGCGCGGCTGGCTGGGAGGTAACGGTGGAGTCAGAGGATGGAG
>CAZDYP010000092.1:0-19633 GCA_964509505.1 uncultured Anaerolineae bacterium
CTGGGTAGCCGCGAATGTCATTCGCAAGGGCTTTTAAAACTCTCTTAGTCTCCAACAGGCGTCGCGCCTTACAAATAGATTGTTATGTGATAAGCTCACGCGGCAGAAAATCTATGCGATTGGTATAAACGATGCCCAACTCGTTGTCAACGAAATCAAGGCGTGTCACGGCGCAATTGTTCAGCACGAACCATTGTCTGCTCTCGTCGGGCGGCGGCGTCTTGAGGATCACCGACATCAGCTGATTGTAGAACGCGCCATGTGTGATGACGGCGACACGGTCAGCAGTCTGTCCGTGTCTTTCCAAGAGCGTTTGCACCACGCGTTGCGCGCGCGGACGCCGCTCTTCGGGCAATTCGTAGCGCCGATTCCACCAACCGTTCTCGTCCAATGTCTCTGGCAAAATGAGGTTAGGATAGCGCTCCGCGAAGTACCGACGACCTTTGCCGGGCAAGCCATGCGGCACATCTTGTTCATCTTCTAAATAGATGCCGCCGTGTTCGTGCAAATCTATCCAAGCGATGAGCGGCAACTGGCACGCCTGCGCGACGGCATAGCCTGTGTCAACGGCGCGCAGCATCAAACTACAATACACATGGGTTAGACCGAAGCCATGGCTTTGAGTTGGCGTGTTGAGGCTGGGTATATCGCGCATGCTGTCAGCACATTCACCCGCCAGGCGAGCGACGAGCGCGGCTTGTTGGCGTCCGATGTCGGTGAGGGGCGGGTCTTCGCTTCGTCCTTTGTTCGATTGGGTTTGATCCCATAAGAAATTGTTGGCAGATTGACCGTGCCGAATGAAATAAAGCTGCATGAAGCTCCTTGAGCATAAAATTACGCGCTATCTTACAAGCCTTGCTGATGATTGACAAGCCGCGCTGCTCGTTGACAAAACTCAGTGCGTCAATATAATCGCGCCCAAATCCATCCGTGTCGGACCCGTTTTTAACTTGCCTTTTGCGATAACTGTCATGCGCCCTCCAACAATCTTGATTGTCGAAGACGAAAAACCCATTCTCGACCTGATTACCAAATACCTACTCGCCGAAGGATTCACTGTCCACGCCGCGCACGATGGCCCCTCAGCGTTGACGCAAGCGCGCACGGTGCGCCCAGACCTCATCATCTTAGACATCATGTTGCCGGGCATGGATGGCTTGGAGGTGTGCCGGCGCGCGCAACAAGAATTCGATGTCTATGTCTTGATGTTGACGGCGCGCGCAGAAGAAGTGGATAAAATCGTCGGGCTGTCCGTCGGCGCCGACGATTACCTGACCAAGCCATTCAGCCCGCGCGAACTCGTCGCGCGCGTGAAAACGATTTTACGACGCAGCCGCCTCGGTACCCGCTAGCCGTTCTCACGTCCGGCTGAGCGTCCGACTTTGCGCTTTGACAGCTTGCTGATTGACCCAGAGACGCGCGAAGTTTGGCATCGGCAGCAGCCCGTCGAACTGCCGCCGCGCGAATTTGATTTGTTGTACGCGCTGGCAGAGCAACCCAATCGCGTCTTCAGTCGTGACCAATTGTTGGAGCGCGTGTGGGGACATGACTATGTGGGCATTGATCGGGTGGTGGATGTGCATATCGGTCTCTTGCGCCGCAAGCTGGAACTCGATCCCAGCAACCCCACATTGATACAAACCGTGCGCGGCGTCGGCTACAAATTCGTCGCGCGCCGCAATCTTCAGTGACCAGTTACCCATGAGCAGTCATCAGGCGGTCAAACTGCAAATCACAACCCCTGATGACTGAGCGCTGTTCACTGAGCGCTGATTACTGCCTTATGCGTTGGCTTTTCAACCTGCGCGGAAAACTGTTCGTCTCGCATCTGCTCATCATCGTCATCGGCGTCATCATGCTGCTGACGACGGCGCACTTCCTCTCAGGCACCGCGCTGCTCGCCGAGGATCCATTTGCCGTCGGCGCGACGACTCCAGAGATGGGACAAGCGTCGCCGCCTACTGCCAATGACGCCGCCCGCGCCGCGCGCGAACGATTTCAATCTATTGTTGACCAAGCCTTGCTCATTGCCGCGTTTGCAGGCTTGACGGCAACAGTTGTCGTCAGTTGGTTTGTTTCGCGTCGCATCGTCGCGCCGTTGCAAGAGCTGACACAGGTCAGTCGGCGCTTGGCGCAAGGCTATTACCGCGAACGCACGACGATTCGCTCGGACGATGAACTCAACGATTTGAGTCAAAGCATCAATCAACTCGCGCAAACACTGGAACAGACCGAGCAGCGCCGTTTGGCGCTCATCACCGACGTAGCGCACGAGCTGCGCACGCCGCTCACGACTATCGAAGGCTACATGGAAGGGTTGATTGATGGCGTGATTGCGCCAGAGCCGCAAACCTTTGCGATGTTGCAACACGAGGCGACGCGCCTCAAATGGCTCATCGAGGAGATGGCGCTCTTGTCGCGCGCAGAGGCGGGCTTGTTGCGCGTTACGCCAGCGCCCATCGCCTTGCGTCCCTTGGTCGAGCGCGTCAGCGCACAGCTCTTGCCGCAATTCGTGTCGCAAGATTTGAAGTTGGAGTTGCGAATACCGACGGCGTTGCCCACTGTGTATGCAGACCCCGACCGCGTCGAACAAATTCTCATCAACTTGTTGGCGAATGCGCTGCAATACACGCCCTCAGGCGGGGAAGTGGCCGTCACCATCAGCGCGCAAGATTTTTATGAAGAGGTCTGCGTGCGCGATACAGGCATTGGCATTCCTGCTGAACATCTGCCCCACGTTTTCGAGCGGTTCTATCGCGTGGACAAATCGCGCACACGCTCGCACGGCGGCGGCGGCACCGGCATCGGTCTCACGATTGTGCGCCACCTTGTCTATGCGCAAGGCGGCGAAGTGTGGGCGCAGAGCGAAGGCGCCGGGCGCGGCTCAACCTTTCACTTCACGCTGCCCATTCACGAGCCAGTCGCAGCAGTGGTGTAGCTGACCCTTGCCCACCGCGACTAAAGGCATTGACGAAGTCTGTCAGCGCCGTCCATTTTTTCTTAACTCACGGTATGCAAACTTTTTCTCAATTCGATTGGTTGGGCTTGGGGCAAATCGTCGGCTTGTGGCTCGCCGTCG
The DNA here is from genome assembly GCA_964509505.1 of uncultured Anaerolineae bacterium. Lineage (GTDB taxonomy): Bacteria > Chloroflexota > Anaerolineae > JACRMK01 > JACRMK01 > CAZDYP01. The sequence continues at coordinate 3,080 of CAZDYP010000092.1, forward strand.
TGTTTATCGCCGTGCGCGTGCTGGACCGTTTGTTTCCACCGTTACGACATGGCGATACCAACGAGCCGCCGCCGCCCATTGACTTGGCTTCGTGGTATCCGCCCGCGCCGCCGCACCCCTTGAAGCTGAAACACGCTGCCTCTACCTCGATTGAAAATCTCCCGCGCGTCAGCCCGCTTTATTGGCAAAGCAATCTCCGACTCATTGGCGTTCTCTTGCTCATTTGGTTTGGCGTGTCATTTGGCACGGCGGCCATTGCGCCATGGCTCAACCATTTTCAAATTCTGACGGGTTTCCCATTGGGCTACTACATGGGCGCGCAAGGCTCGCTCGTCATTTTTCTGGGATTGATCACTGCATACGCGTGGCGCGCAGGGCGACTCGACCGACGCTTTCGTGTAACGCCGCAGCCAAGCGCAAGCCACCCCGGCATGGACTTGCCACAACGACGCATCAGCGTGAGCTACTTAGGTTTCACGCTTGCCTTTATCGTGTTTGCCTTGGTCTTAGGGGCATTGGAAACGCAATGGGGCTTGGAACTCAATGTCACGGGTTGGGCGTTGCTCATTATGACGATTGGACTCTATGCGGTGATCGGCGTCTTGAGTCGCGCGCACTCGCTCGACGAATACTTCGTCGCAGGCCGACGCATCCCCGCCTTCTTCAACGGCATGGCGACCGCCGCCGATTGGATGAGCGCGGCGTCGTTCATCTCAATGGCCGGCACGCTCTGGTTGTTGGGCTACGAAGGCTTGGCATACATCATGGGCTGGACAGGCGGCTACGTGTTGTTGGCGCTGTTGCTCGCGCCCTACCTACGTCGTTTTGGGCAATTCACGATTCCCGACTTCATCGCCGTGCGTTATGGCGGCTCATTGGCGCGCATCGTCTCTGCCATTATCGGCGTCATCGTTTCATTCACTTACGTCACCGCGCAAGTGACAGGCGTCGGCATCATCATGAGTCGCTTCTTGGGCGTGAACTACTTGCTCGGCGTGATTATTGGTTTGGGCGCGGTCTTGTTTTGTTCATACCTCGGCGGGATGCGCGCGATTACGTGGACGCAAGTCGCGCAAGGCATCGTCTTAATCACCGCGTATCTAGCGCCTGTGACGATGCTTTCGATTCGCTTCACGGGTGTGCCACTACCGCAATTGATGTACGGCGAAGCACTGCAGCACATCACGCAACTCGAAGTGGCGCAAGGTATCGCCAATGCGTACGTCACGCCGTTCAACGATTGGACGCCGTGGAATTTTCTCGCATTGATGTTGTGCTTGATGTTAGGCACGGCCGGTCTGCCGCACATTCTCATTCGTTTCTACACGGTGCCTGATGCAGGTTCGGCGCGGCGTAGTGTAGGCTGGGCGATGTTCTTTATTTGTCTGTTGTATTTCACCGCGCCCGCCTATGCGGCTTTTTCGCGTTGGGAAATTTTGCAGAATGTGGTCGGCAAGCCCATCATCGCCGTGCCTGAATGGGCGGCGAACTGGGCGCGCGCCGGGCTAATGAGCATCACCGACCTCAACGGCGATGGCATTTTGCAATTCAACGAGCTGCGCATTGACCCCGACCTCGTCGTGTTGGCGACGCCGGAGATTGCGGGTTTGCCCCAAGCCGTCGCTGCATTGGTCGCTGCTGGTGGACTGGCCGCCGCGCTTTCGACAGCCGATGGCTTGTTGATGGTCATTGCCTCCGCGCTCGCGCACGATATCTATGCGCGCACCCTCAATCCCCAGGCGTCGTTACGCAGTCGGTTGATGCTTGGGCGCGTCATGGTGTTCATCGCCGCCGTCGCCGCTGCCATCGCCGCCACGCGCCGGCTCGGTATCATCGTGCAGATGGTGGCGTGGGCATTCTCGTTTGCTGCGGCGACGTTTTTCCCTGTGTTGGTGTTGGGCATCTTCTGGAAGCGCACAAATGGCAACGGTGCCGTTGCAGGCATGATTACGGGCTTGGTCGTCACGTTGAGCTATATGTTGTTGAACCTCATCAATCCCGATTTCAACATTCTGGGTATCACCCACGTTGCCGCTGGCGTCTTTGGGCTCATCGCCAATTTCGCAGTAACGATCACCGTCAGCAAATTTACGCCGTTGCCATCCACAGAAGAGCAACGCCTGGTGGAGTCGCTCAGGCAGCCGTAGGTGGCAGTGTTCACCTTCCCTCTTTACTTCTTTCCTCTGCTTTCAGCCTCTTTTACAAAAACTTTACAAAACTGATAACGATTTTTTACGCAATCGTTAAACGGGCTTTGCAAACGCATTGTAGAATGCCGCCAACGCCAAGAAGATGTGCGCGTCACTACACGTCGCGCACGTAACGCACGCCGAGCCGATGCGCCAATACGAGAAACAGCTCGGCGGTGGCAATGGCGTCAGTTAGGGCGTCGTGCGCGGGATACGCCGGCAAGCCGACGTGCGCTCGCGCTGCCGTCAGTTCGGTGGGTATCTGCTTGGGCGTGGTCGTGTAGAAACGTTGGTGGTGTTGCAAGCGCAACAACAGCTTCACCGTGTCCACCACGCGCACGGGGCACCATGCGAGCTGATGCTGGCGACAGGCTTGTTTCAAAAACGCCACGTCAATCGCGGCATAGTGGACGAGCAACAAGCCGTCTTGCAAGCGCGACAAAATATGTGGCAGCACGTCAGGCAAACGCGGTGCCGTCGCCAACTCCTGCGGCAAAATGTGATGAACTTTGAGGCTATCGTCAGGCATAGGCGCTTCGATCTGCACCAACGTCTCGAACGCTTCGCCCACACAGATGACGCCTTGATGTATCGGCACCATCCCCACCGAGAGAATCGCATCGCGTTTCGCGTCGAAGCCCGTCGTCTCCATGTCGAGCGCCCAATAGGTGGCTTGCGACCACCGTGGTGAGCGCAACCATTCAAAGAGTTTCATAGGCTGAGATTATTCCGACCAATTTGACCCATTCGACTACTCCGACCACTCCGACCCCATTACCCTAACCGATTCGTTTGATACGCAAAGGCGACGGCTTCTTGTGAATGATGAATGGCGACGAACACTTCCTTCAAGTGGCGTCGCTCGACGGGAGAGAGCGTGTCGAGGCGTACACGGTTGGATGGTTGCTCGCCTGCGCGGAGGGCGCGCAGTTGTTCGCGCAACCGCAGACGCAACAGAAAGCCAAAGGCTTCGCGCAACGTCTCGGCTTCTTCGGGACCGATGACACTGGCTTGCTCGGCAGCGGTGAGTCGTTCGGTGGTGGAACGGGCAAGCGAATCCGCCGCCAGTGCATAGAGCCGCGCCAGTCCGACGATGGGCGCAAGCCCATCGCGCTTCAAGTCCACGCCACCTGCCGTCGCCTGAATGCGCTGAAACAACCCCAGTGGCGGATGAAACTCCAACGCGGCGCGTGCGAGTTGCGCGAGAAAAATTTTGTGTTGATCGGATTTCAACATGATGGCGTTCAAGGGGTCAAGCGACAGTGAGCCATGCACGACGCGAAAATCAAAAAAGATGGCGGCTTCCAACAACGCGCGCGGTTCAGGTTTCAAGACCCATTGATTGAATAGGCGTGTCCATGCTGCTAATGGATATTGCCAACGGGTCGCCATGTAACCGCCAGCGCAAGGCGGAAAGCCCGCGCTAATCAACCCGGCGATGACACGCTCCGTCAATGCGCGAAAGTAGGCTTGGGCTTCAGGTGCGTCAGTTTGATAGGCGAGCGCATTGTCTTGGTCGGTGAGCAACGTCTGCTCCATGCGTCCTTCCGAACCGAACACGAGCCACGCATAGGGCGTCGGCGGCGGACCTAAATCTGCTTCTGCCATCACGAGCAAGCGCTTGATGAGTGTGTCGTTGAGATTCGCAATCATTTGCCCAATGCGCGTCACCTCCAAACCACTATGAAACAACGACTCGACAGTGGCGGCGACTTCTTGCGCGTAGCCTTGCAAGGCGTTGGCGCGCCCGAGTTGGCTGACGCGCTTGAGTAAGTAGATGGGGCTTTTCACGTGATAGCGCAACAAGTCGGAATCTGTCACGACGCCGACGATGGTTTGGTTTTGTGTGATGGGCAGATGGTGGATATGCGCTTCAAGCAAGAACAGCATTGCGCCATACACGGGCGTCTCGTACGGTAACGTCTGCGCGGGTTGGCTCATCACCTCACGCACCAGCGTTTCGGGACCCAAGCTGGCGGCAAGCACTCGCCCACGCAAATCGCGGTCGGTGACGATGCCAACAGGTTGCGCGTTGACCAGCACCGAACTAATTTTTTCGTCGCGCATGAGGCGAGCGGCGACGGCGACGGTGGTTTCTGGGGTGACAAAGATTGGTGGGCGCGCGATGAGCTGACCCACAGGGAGCGCCAAATCGCTGCTGATTGTTTGGGGTTGGTTGACGCTGCGGCGCAGGCGCTCGCTCAAGCCTTTGAGAAAAAATTCTGCAAAAACGGGATAAGCCATCAGTTCATGGAAAATTTTTTCTGGCACACGATAGACGAGCGTATCGTGTACGGCGGTGACATCATAAGGCGGCGCGCCTGCGAGCATCGAAGCGTAACCAAACCATTCACCCGCTTCTAGTTCCATGATGAGCTGTTCATTGCGCGTGAACTGCACGTGACCTTTGCGGATGAGGCACAAGTGTTGGCTCGGCGGCCCAGCGTGCGACAAGATGCGTGTGCCGGCGGGGAAATAGACGATTTCCAGCTGGCGCGCGATGCGTTGTAGCGCTGGCCCATCGAGCTGGTCGAAGGGATGACTGATTTTGATGAAGTCGAGAGGTTCCATAGTCAGTATGAACAAGGGGGTGATGACCATTCAGAGACTGGTGTAAAAGTAGTATGGATGGGCGATTAGAAATCGCCGCAACCCATAGCGCAATCAGCCTACGCTGATTAGGTCGCAGTTCGCGCAGGCGAACGAAGTCCCCTTCAGGGGATTGCAATGGGGCGTTGCGAATTTGCTTCGCAGGACTTCAGCTTCAACCCTATTCTACCGATAAAGGAGGCACTGTGTCTAACAGCAAGCAACAAGCAGGACATCATAACCTCGACGCGTATTGGAAGGCGAATCTGAAGGTCATTATCATCATGTTGTTGATTTGGTTCGGCGTGGCCTACGTGCCGCCGTTATTCGTCAACCAGTTGAACCAAATCGTCATCGCAGGCTTCCCGCTGGGCTACTATATGGGCAGCCAAGGCTCGCTTGTCGTGTTCGTCGTCCTCATCTTCGCTTATGCTTACATCATGAACAAGCTGGACCAGCAGTACGGCATGAGAGACACATAAGGTAGGGCAAATCGTCAATTGATCCTACCTCAATTTGAGGTACACCGAAAGGAGATACGGATGGCAGCAGATGCTAATTTACAAAGCGTGTTCGGCAACAAGCTCGCGCGTTACTATGGCGCGTTCACGATTGGCTTCCTTGTCTTCAGCATCCTGCTGGGATTGCTGGAGGTCTTTTTCAGTTTTCCGACGGCGATCATCGGCTGGGCTTTCTTGCTGCTGACGATGGGGTTGTACGCGTTCATCGGCATCATCAGCCGCACGAAAGTGTTGGATGAGTATTACGTCGCCGGGCGTCAGGTACCTGGCATCTTCAATGGCATGGCGACGGGTGCAGACTGGATGAGCGCGGCTTCGTTCATCTCGATGGCTGGTTCATTGTGGGCGCTGGGCTATGATGGCCTCGCCTACATCATGGGCTGGACAGGCGGTTACGTGTTGCTGGCGTTGTTGTTCGCGCCCTACATCCGCAAGTTTGGTCAATACACCATTCCCGACTTCGTGGGCGCGCGCTATGGCGGCAACAATGCGCGCGTGGTTGCGGCGGTTGCTGCCGTCATCGTCTCGTTTACATACGTGACGGCGCAAGTGACGGGTGTGGGGCTCATCATGAGCCGCTTCGTCGGCGTGCCGTACGAGCTCGGCGTCATCATCGGTTTGTCGGGCGTCTTAGTCTGTTCGTTCCTCGGCGGTATGAAAGCCGTCACCTGGACGCAGGTCGCCCAATACGTCATCCTCATTGTCGCTTATCTTGTCCCTGTCGTGTTCCTCTCCGTCAAGCTGACGGGCTTCCCCATCCCCGAATTGGCTTATGGGCGCGCGCTCGAAAATATCCAGCGACTCGAAACCGAGCAAAAAATTGCCAAAGGCTACGTGTCGCCCTACAACGAGCCGTTGACCAATGCGTCGTCGCGCGGCGCCATCACACAAATCAACACGATGACCGGCTCGACCATACCCGTGGCTGCGCCGAAGTCCGTTACCGAGTGGCTCAACACGCCCTGGGACTTCTTGGCGTTGACGCTCTGCTTGATGTTGGGCACGGCGGGCTTACCGCACATTCTCATTCGCTTCTACACCGTGCCGAGCGTGCGCGAAAGCCGCAAGAGTGTGGGCTGGGCGTTGTTCTTCATCTTCTTGCTGTATTTCACCGCGCCCGCGTATGCCGCGTTCTCACGTTGGGAAATTTTGCAGAACATCGTCGGCAAGAAAATTACGACGGTGCAAGACGGCGGCAAAGAATATACGACGGTGGTGGGCAACGATGGCAAGCCTGTGCAGTGGGTCGTGAACTTCGGCAAACTGGGCGGTGGTTTGCTGGTCATTAACGATGCCAACAAAGACGGCGTTTTGCAGTTCTCCGAGCTGGCAATCGGTCCAGACCTCATCGTGCTTTCAACGCCCGAAATTGCGGGTTTGCCCTACACGGTTGCAGCGCTAGTCGCGGCGGGCGGTCTCGCAGCCGCATTGTCCACCGCCGATGGTTTGTTGGTCGTGATTGCGTCTGCGATTGCGCACGATTGGTACTTCCGGGTAAAGAATCCAAAAGCGTCTCCTGAGCGTCGCATGTTCCTCGGCAAGTCCATGATCGTGGTGGCGGCGGCGTGCGCGGCGCTTGCGGCGATGCCACGTCTCGCGCTCATCGTGCAAATGGTGTCATGGGCGTTCTCGCTCGCGGCCGCCTCGTTCTTCCCCATCATCTTCCTCGGCATTTTCTGGAAGCGGGCGAATGGACCGGGCTGCATCGCGGGCATCGTCGGCGGGCTCGCCGTGACCATCTTCTACATGTACAACAACTACCTTGATCCGTCGTTCAACGTCATGGGCATCTCGCATCTAGGCGCGGGACTCTTCGGCGTCATCACCAACTTCGCGCTGACGATTGGCGTGAGTCTGGCGACCAAAGCGCCGTCGAAAGAGATGCAGGATTTGGTCGAGCATCTACGCCATCCGCAAGAAGACGACGAGCTGATGGGCAACGTATTGGGCGAGGGCAGCGCGGGCGCGGGCTTGCCAGCGCACGCCGATTAGCCATGCGGTGTACGGCAAGTTTTTAACTTGTCTGCATGGGCAAGCGCGCGCTCTCGCCGTAGTTGGTCGCGCCGACCGCGCGACCAACTACGGCGAGAACGCTGCCTCCTCAAGGGGATGTTTTGCGTACGATTTCTGGAGATGAGCGAGGCAAGTTTTTAATTTGCCTGCATGGGCAAGTTAAAAACTTGCCTTACCTTCGCAACGTCCAATATCTGATCAGACAACGCTCGTTCAGGTATTGGACGTTGTTTTTTTGCAAGACCTTTAGGGTTTCTAAAACTCTAAAGGTCTGATTGTGCCTCTTGTCTCCCCATAGACTCTGTGGTAAATTCTGGGCGCACCATGTAGGACAAATTGGCAATCCTTCGACTACGCTCAAGTAAAGTTTGTCCTACACAAATTCAATTCAAGGGGAGGTACACAATGGACTTTCTGCGTAAAGGTTCCGCCGTGTGGGCAGGCGATCTGTTGAAGGGGAACGGCAAAATTTCTAGTGAGAGCGGCGCGGTGACAGAGGCAGCGTTTAAGTTCGCCACACGCTTCGAGAACGATCCTGGCACAAATCCCGAAGAGCTTATCGCCGCCGCGCAAGCGGCTTGTTTCAGTATGGCGCTCTCGGCGCGTTTGAGTCGTGGCGGCAACGTGCCAAATGAAATTCGCACGACGGCGATTCTCACGTTGAACAAAGGCGAGAGCGGTTTCAAAATCACGAAGATGCACCTCGTCACCGAAGGCAATGTGCCGGGCATTGATGCTGCTGCCTTCCAAGCCGCCGCCGAAGCGACGAAGGATTCATGCCCCGTCTCTGTGTTGCTCAAGCCCGGTCTCGCCGAGATGACCGTCGAGGCGAACCTCATCTAACAGAAAAAAGTAATGAGTAATTAGTAATTGGAGGCGCCAATTACTAATTACTCATTACCAATGACCACTCATGCACGATACTGCCATCACGTTTCTTTTCATCGTCATCATCTTGCTCGCTGCGAAAATGTCGAGCCTCGTCGAACGCCTTGGACAGCCGCCTGTATTGGGCGAGCTGATGGCTGGTGTCATCTTAGGCAATGTGGCGTTGCTTGGTCTCACGGTGTTCGAGCCGATTAAGACAAATGAGCTGATTCGTTTTCTGTCTGAACTTGGCGTTGTCATTTTGTTGTTTCAGGTGGGGCTCGAATCGGATCTCAACGAGATGCGGCGCGTGGGCGTGCGCGCGTTTCTGGTGGCGTGTGTGGGTGTGATTGTGCCATTTGTCTTGGGCGCAGTGCTGGTTGGGCCCTGGCTGCTGCCCGGCTTATCATCCAATGCGTACATCTTTTTAGGCGCGACGTTGACCGCGACTTCGGTCGGCATCACGGCGCGCGTGTTCCGTGACCTTGGCAAGCTGCAAACGTCCGAAGCGCAAATCGTGTTGGGCGCGGCGGTGATTGACGATGTGCTCGGACTGATCATTCTCGCCGTCGTTTCAGCCATTGTGAAAGAAGGCAGCGTCAATGTAGGCGCTGTCACGTGGATCACGGCGAAGGCGGTATTGTTCCTTGCGGGCGCGATTGTGTTGGGGCGGCTCATCGCACCAAGACTCAGCCGCTTGTCCTCGCTGATTCATACAGGCGTCGGCATGAAGTTTACGCTTGCCATCAGCATCGGCTTGACGTTGGCGTTCTTGGCTGACTACATCGGCCTCGCGCCCATCGTCGGCGCGTTTGCGGCAGGACTCATTCTCGACCCCGTACATTTCAAATTTTTTGAAAACCCGCACATCATCGCCGAGATCGAGAAACATCTGGCGACGGAATTTCCAACGACCCGCACACGCCTGCACGACATCATCGAATCCCATGCGGACCGTCATGTCGAAACGTTGCTTGAGCCGGTCGGTCATTTTCTGGTGCCGATCTTCTTCGTGTTGACGGGCATGGATGTCAAGCTCGAAACGCTGTTTGACCTGCCAATTCTCACCGTCGCGCTTGGCATCACCGGCGTCGCCTTCATCGGTAAGATCGTGTCGGGATTGGTTGCGGGCCCCGTAAAAAAGACGATTGTCGGCGTCGGCATGATTCCGCGCGGCGAAGTGGGGCTCATCTTCGCGGCAACGGGCAAAGCGATTGGGGTCGTGGATGACCAAGTGTTTTCGGTCATCGTCATTATGGTTATTCTCAGCACGCTGCTGACGCCGCCGCTATTGACGTATTTGCTGAAACGCAACTGACCTATAGGGCAAATTTGTAATTTGCCGGCAGCAGAGGCAAGTTGAAAACTTGCCTTAGAGTTTTAAAAGCCCTTGCGAATGACATTCGCGGCTACCCAGAGCAAAGTCCGCCTACGCGGACTACGAAAAATCAGCGTAGGCTGATGGGGCTATGGGTTGCAGCGATTTCTAAGCGCCCAGCCCTGCCTCTTTTAAAACACTCTCTTACATCAACGTGTGGTGACTATGAAAGTCGAAGAAATTTTTGGCGACTTGCCGCTTGACCGTTTGTGGCGTGAGCTGGCGAATCGCATCGTGACGATAGAATTGTTTTTGATAGACAACTCGCCAGCGCATTTTGCCGTCAACGAGCAGCGTTTCCGCGAGCGCAACCCCCATGCCGAGTCAACGGCAACGGCGGTGCGTGACTTCACCGCGCTGCATTATTCACCGTTGCTTGCCGTGTGGAATCATGAGGGCGCTGGTTTGCAATCGTCGCCTGAGCTCGGCTTGGAAGATGTGATGACGCCTGCGGTGCGCTTGTTTAGCGTGGCGACGAAGATCACGGGCTTTCGCCCGGTGGCGTTGCCGCGCGAGGCGGGCGCTGAATTTGCGCTCGTGCGTATCGAGAACACGGCAGACGTTGATTTGCTTGCGCCGATGCGCTCGCTCGCGCAAGCAGAGAAAGCGGCAACGCTGACGATTACGCAGAACCCATTGACCGACCGCAAAGAATATGCAATACGCATGTATAACGCGGTGTTGACCATCTCAGTTTGAAAAGCACACAGGAGCCTCTATGGAACTCATCAACCCCATCGTGCGCCGTTGGCGCGAAGATGCGACGAATGCCCCTGACAGTTTTTGGGGGCGCGCCGCCGAAGCGTTGCCGTGGTTTCGCAAATGGGACACGGTGTTCGAGTGGAACTATCCCACCTTCAAATGGTTTAGCGGTGGTTTGACAAACATCGCTTACAACGCGCTCGACCATCACGTGCAACGCGGGTGGGGCGGACATGCGGCGCTGGTTTATGTGACGGAGCGCGGCGAGCATCGCGTCTTCACCTACGCACAGCTGCTGCACGAGGTGAAGCGCCTCGCGGCGGCGCTACGCGGCATGGGCGTGCAGAAAGGCGACCGCATCGCCATCTATATGCCGACCTGCCCCGAAGCGATCATGCTCATGCTGGCGTGCTTGCGCATGGGCGCGATTCACATCGTCGTCTTCGCGGGCTTCGGGGCGGGCGCGTTGGCGGACCGCATCAATGCGGCAGGCGCGCGCATTCTCTTCACCAGCGATGTGACATATCGCAAGGGCAAAGATGTTTCGCTCAAGGGCTTGGTCGCCGACGCGCTCAAGGCAACGCCTGAGGTGCAGCATTGCGTGACGTTGTATCGCGGCGCAGTGGGTGAACGCGCTAGCGAGCGCGATGTGACGTGGGATGAATTTCTAGCGAAGGGCGTGGGGCAAAGCGCTGCTCATGTTGAAATGGAGTCAAATGAACCGGCGTATATCCTCGCCACATCTGGCACGACAGCGAAGCCGAAGCTGGCTGTGCATACGCACGGCGGGTATCAAGTGCATATTCACAGTATGGGGCAATGGGTTTTTGGCTTGAAGCCGACTGATGTGTGGTGGTCAACGTCGGACATCGGTTGGGTCGTCGGGCATAGCTACATTGTCTATGCGCCGCTCATCGCGGGTTGTACGACGATTGCTTACGAAGGCGCGTTGGACTATCCCGACGCGGCGACGTTCTGGAAGGTCATCGAAGAGTTTGCTGTGACGGGCATCTTCACGTCTCCGACAGCCGTGCGGCTGCTGATGCGCTATGGTGATGAGGCGCCCAAGCATTACGATCACACATCACTCACGCGTATCTTCTGTGCGGGCGAGGTGCTGAACGCGCCTGCGTGGGAGTGGTTGCAGAAAACTGTGTTGCATGACCGCATTCCCGTCATTGATCACATGTGGCAAACCGAAACGGGCGGTCCTATCTTTGGCAACCCATGGGGGCTTGGCATGTTGCCCATCAAGCCAGGTTCTGCGACGGTGCCGCTGCCCGGCATCGAGTGCGCCGTCGTCAATGCGGATGGGACGCCGTGCGCGCCCAACGAAAAAGGCATCATGGTCATCACGCGCCCATTCCCCGGTCTCACGGCGTCGTTGTGGGGCGAGCCTGAACGTTATGGGAGCGATTATTGGGAGCGCATCCCACGCCGTTATTACACGGGCGACTCAACGCATATTGACGAGGATGGTTACGTCTGGTTTGCGGGACGCGCCGATGAGATCATCAAGATTGCGGGACATCGCATTGGCACGATTGAAGTGGAGACGGCGTTCCTCAAGCATCCCGCTGTCGCCGAAGCGGGTGTGACCGCACGACCTGACCCCGTGCGGATGGAAGTCATCTCGGCGTTTGTCGTGTTGCGCGCAACACATCAGCCATCGGAACAGTTGAAGAAAGAGTTGTTGGAGACGGTGCGGAATGAGCTCGGGCCCATCGCGGTGATTGGCGACCTCAACTTTGTGAACATGCTGCCCAAGACACGCAGCGGCAAGATTATGCGTCGTGTGTTGAAAGCGGTCACGCTCGACAAAGACCCCGGCGACATTACGACGATTGAGGATGAAGGCTCGGTGCAGGAAGCGCGTCAGGCGTGGGAGGCGATGAGGTCGGAGATAAGGTAATTGGTAATTAGAAATTGGGAAGATGAGGGAAATAAGGGGAGATGAGGGGAGATAGAAAAAGCCTCGCAGTGCGCAACTGCGAGGCTTTTGTTTGTAGAGCTAACTGTCCATTGTGCTGTGAATTGTGTTTAACGCAAGTGCAATGTTATAATCCACGCAACTCTCTATCTCACTTTGCGAAGCCGCAAAATGCACTAGCTTGGGCGCGGTTGCTCAATCATGGATTTATGGGCAACTTGTTGCTTGAGCGCAGGTGATTTTGTGGCTTTTTCATTGGATGCGCTTTATATGTCAACCCCTCCTTTTTCGCCGACCGTTTTTTTGGAAGCTGTGGCGCAGGCTACCGCTGAAGCAGACCCGAAACTCATCTTCTTGATTGAAGGCGATGCGCGCAGCGCGCACGATTTGACGTCGCAACTCAGTTACTTCGGCTACATCGCACAAGCCTTCACCCAGACAGATACATTGTTGCTCGAGACGCAACGGCAACAGCCTAAAGCCATCCTCATGGACATGGCGTTCGCCGAGCAGCACACTGGACAGGATGGTTTGCTGTCTGATTTGCGCGCGACGCAAAAAGACCTGCCCATTGTTTTCTTGTCGGCGCGGGCTGACCTGAGCTCGCGTTTACGAGCTGTGCGGATTGGCTGCGACGCGTACTTCCTCAAGCCTGTGGACATTGGCGCGTTGGTGGACAAACTCGACGCGCTCACCTCGCATCCGCCGCTCGCGCCCTATCGCATTCTGATCGTCGAAGATTCGGAGACGATGGCGGCGTATTATGCGGCGGTGTTGCGTCGCGCCGAGATGATCGTCGAGGTCGTTACCGATCCGCTGCAAGTGATGCAACCCCTCATCGAATTTCGCCCCGATCTGATTTTGATGGACATGTACATGCCGGGGTGCACGGGACTGGAGCTCGCGAAAGTTTTGCGTCAGCAAGAAGCGTACGTCACCATTCCGATCATCTTCATCTCGGTGGAAACGGATTTTGAAAAACAAAAGGTCGCATTGAGTTTGGGCGCCGATGCGTTCATTGTCAAACCGATTTTGCCTGAGCAATTGATTTCGACGGTGGAGAGTCGCGCCGAACGCTCGCGCGTCGTGCGCGCGTTCATGGTGCGCGACAGCTTGACGGGCTTGTTCAATCACACGGCGACGACGAGCCAGCTCACGGTCGAGGTCGCGCGCGCGAAGCGACAAAACCAGTCGCTCGCTTTTGCTATGCTGGATATTGATCACTTCAAGTCCGTCAACGACACGTATGGGCATCCCGTCGGCGATCGTGTCCTCAAAAGTTTGGCGCGCCTGTTGCAACAACGCTTACGCAAGACGGATATTGTTGGCCGCTATGGCGGCGAAGAGTTTGCGGTCATCTTGCCTAATACTTCTGCCGAAGCGGCGCTGCGCGTCATGAATGAAATCCGCGAAGCATTCGCGCTCGTGCGCCATCAACCCGCCGAAAGCGACGAATTTCTGGTGACATTCAGTTGCGGTATTGCTGCCTTTCCAGACTACGCCGACGCAACCCAAATCACCGTCGAGGCGGACAAGGCGTTGTATCAGGCGAAACGCGGCGGGCGCAATCAAGTGTGCTTAGCGGAGTGATGACAACCCCTCCTCGTTCATTGTTGCGCGTCTCCTATTCGCGATCTTGTATGTAACTGTTACAAAAGACATCACGTTATCCTCAATGTAGCTCACTTATTCTCAGTGGGGCGCGTGCTGCTCCAATCTCACGCTCGTCATATAAGGAGTTCGCATGTCACGTTTTCCTCGAATCCGCGGGCAAGCCCTCCTCTTAGGCTTATGGTCTGCGTTGGTCGTGCTGGGCATGGCGTATGTTCTCGCGTTGCCGACGGCGCGTCCTGTGTTCGCGGCAGGAACAGTCGGCACAGGCACAGCGGCAAGTTGCACCGAAGCGGCGTTGAATGCGGCGTTAGTGGGCGGCGGATTGGTCAGGTTCAACTGTGGCTCGTCGCCTGTGACGATTACGCTAACCGCGCAAAAAGTCATCACGCTCCCCACGCAAATTGACGGCGGCGGTCTCGTTACCCTCAGCGGCGGCAACGCGGTGCGCCATTTTCAAGTGAACGCAGGCGCGACGTTGCAGCTCGATAACCTTACGTTGCGGAATGGACGCGTTAGTTCGGTGAGCGGCGGCGCGATTACCAACGGCGGCACGCTGCTCATTAGCAACACGGTCATCTTTAGCAATACGGCCGTCGCGGGTTTAGGACCCGCGCATGGCGGCGCGATTTACAACGGCGGCACGTTGGTGATGACGAACAGCCTCATGTATAGCAACACGACGACGGGCAACGGCGGCGCGATTGAAAATGCGAATGTGGTGCGGCTCACCAATGTGGGCGTGTATAGTAATGTGGCAGGCGTGGCGGGCGGCGGCGTCTATGTTGGTGTAGGCACGTACACCATGACTGGTGGGGTGTTGAACAACAACCGCGCGAATAGCGGCAACGGCGGCGGCTTGTACGTCTTCACAGGCACGCTCTCTATCGTGAGCGCAACCGTCAATAACAATTTTGCCCGCTCGGGCGCGGGACTGTCCTTGCAGCCAGCAGCCAATGGCACCCTGAGCGGCACGACCTTCTTCAATAATAGCAACGGTGTGTCGTTGAACTCGGGCGGCGCGATTCGCAATGGCGGCGCACTGACTGTCACGAACACGACGTTCATCAGCAATAGCGCGGATTATGGTGGCGGCGCGATTTACAACACGGGTAGCCTCACGGTGACGTTCAGCAAGTTTTACACGAACGTGGCTACCACAGCGTTTGGCGGCGGCGCGATTTACAATGTGGGCCCCCTGAATATCCAAAACGTGACCTTCAGTGGGAACAAAGCGCCCACGATGAATGGTGGTGCGCTGTACAATCAAGCGTCAGGCACCGCGCTCATCAATAACAGCACGTTCATCACTAATTTCGCGCAAAGCTCAGGCGGCGCTATTCAACAGAACTCTGGCGTGTTACAGTTAACGAACAACATCATCGTCAGCAATACGGCGACCAATGGAGAAGGAGGGGGCGTTGGGATTGGCGGCGGCACAGTGCTGATGACCAATACTACTGTGGCATTCAATCGCGCGCTAGGCGTCGGCAATCGAGGAGGGGGTGTGGCGGCTGCGAGCGGTGTTGCGACCATTATAAATTCGACGTTGGTTTACAACACCGCCAACTCGACGGGAGGCGGGTTGTTGAGCAATCAGGTCGGCGGCGCTACGGTGAGAAATACAATCATTGCGAGCAACACGCCTGACAATTGCGATAATTCGTATGGCACACTCACCTCGTTAGGCAACAATTTGGAAAGCCTCAATACCTGTTTATGGAGCGCGTCGGGCGACGTGACCAACACGCTTCCTTCGCTGTCGCCATTGGCCGACAATGGCGGGACCAACAAAACCTTTGCCTTATCCTCGACTGCGAGCCAAGCCTTCAATAAGGGTAGTAATGTCGGTTGTCCCTCCACCGACCAACGCGGCTTCGCGCGCCCACAAGGCGGCACCTGCGACATCGGCGCGTACGAGGCGACGACCATTGATTTGGTCGTGTCGCAAACGGACTCACCTGATCCAACTGTTTTCAATGGCGATGTAACCTACACGATTCGCATCACCAACACGGGACCAGGACCTGCTGCCAACGTGCTGCTGACAAACTCCTCGAACATTGATAGCGGTTCTTACAGTTACAATGCGTTCACGCCGTCGCAAGGCAGTTGCGTGTTTGGCTATCCGTTGCGCTGTGCGATGGGCACGCTCAATGTGGGCGCAACCGCTACATTGGTCTTGGTCATCCACAGCGTCAACGGCTCAGGAATTTTAACTAATACCGTAGATGTCTCAGGACTCGACTTCGAGGCGACACCCTCGAACAACACCTCGACCATTACGACGACCGTCAATGATTTTCAAGCGCAATTCGCCGCCGCCAACTTTTATGTGAAAGAGAACGCGGTCACGGCGTTGATCTCGGTGACGTTGAACGCGCCGTTCAATCGTGGCGGTAATTTACCAGTGAATTATGGCACCCGCAATGGCACGGCGCTGGCCGGTGTGGACTATCTCGCGACGAGCGGCACCGTCACATTTACTATTGGGGAGCTGATTGAGACCTTTACCGTGACCGTGATTGATGACGGCTTGGTGGGCCCGAACACGACGGTGGTTTTGACTCTCTCGACGCCATTGCCCACGAACATGGGCGCTTTGATCACGGCAACACTCAATATCAGCGATGTTGGCTTGAATAATACACGCGCCAGCGCGATTCCCATCAACCCCGATCAACCCATCACCTACGTCTTGCCCAACACGATGACCGTCAACTTTTTCAAGGTGCAAGTGCCAATTGCGGGCAG
>CAZDYP010000093.1:0-3317 GCA_964509505.1 uncultured Anaerolineae bacterium
CCATCATGCCAACGAGCTGGCATTGATTGTCAGCGACGAGGATGACATGGTCGGATGCCGTAGCGCATAGCTGCGCGCGCTCACGCCATTGCTCATCGCTCTTCGCCCGCTCGTATGCATACGTCGCGCCAAACGCTTCGGGATGCAAGCGCACGGCTTCCAGACACAACGCTTTATATTTTTGCCAATCGTCGGGTTGGATGCGGCGAATCGTACACATCAGACCTCACAACTTGTTCCATTCTTCGGGCGTGATGCCTAAATCGCGGATGATGGAGTGAATCAAACCAACACTGACATCTTTGCCTTTGTGCATCGGAATAGGCACCATCTTCTTCGTGTCAGCATGGATCATGTGTGGGTGACGGCCGCCGGACTGTGGTCCAACAAAACCCAGCCGTCGCAACTTGCGAATCAGCTCTTGTGATTTAAGCGGCGAGAGCTTCGGCATCTTGTTCCTCTATGATTACGCCTTCAATCGTGGGAATGGGCCACCCCAATTGCAAAGCCAACACCAAATGCCCTTCAATCACATCACGCAAGTTTTCGCGTGCTTCCTCGAAGGTGTCGCCTTGCGCGTAGAAACCCTGCGCCTGGGGTACTTCAGCAATCACGACTCCGTCCTCATCGCGCTCGTATTCGGCCGATTTCAATGCCGCTTCGATATATTGCTCCAACGAAAACATTTTTAGTTTGTTCATTCGCTAGCCTCCTATGCTACCGCACTCGTTCCAACAGCGGCGGCACCTTCAACGGCGCGGGGAACTCGTAAGCAGGCACGCGCTTCGGACCGACGCGCGCTTCTTCGCCACGTTCTTGCAAGTCGAGCGCCTTCAAAATTTTGTCGGGCGTGATGGGCGTCTCGTCAATCCGCACGCCAAGCGCGTCGTAAATCGCGTTGGCAATCGCGGGAATGACGGGCAGCAACGGGCCCTGTCCCGATTCCTTCGCGCCAAAGGGCCCATTCGGATCGAGCGTTTCGACTAAAATAGTTTTTATTTCAGGCGTCTCAAGGAATGTCGGGCTTTTGTATTCGAGCAACGATGGAATCTTGTGCAAGCCTTTGCGATATGCCATCTCCTCCATCATCACTTCGCCCAAGCCCATGTACGCGCTGCCCTCGACTTGCCCGATGACGAGCAACGGGTTGATCGCCTTGCCTGTGTCGTGCGCGAGCCACAATTTTTCCACGACATATTCACCCGTCTCCGCATCGCACGTCACCTCGGCGACGCACGCGCTGTACGAATACGCGGGCGTGGGACCGACGCCAGAGCCTTTGTATTTGCCATGTTGAATATCAGGCTTATACGAACCGACTGCGCCGAGCGTGCCGTGCTTTGCTTCAGCCATTACGACGACTTCGACGAAGGGCAGCGTGCGATGCTCATCATCCTCGCAGTAGATGGTGCGATTCTTTGCGTTCAAACTTTCGGGCGGCACTTGCAATTTTTCGGCGGCGACCTCGAACAAAATTTTGCGGAGCTTCGTCGCCGCTTCAATCGCCGCATTGCCTGTCATCAACGTCACGCGCGACGAATACGAGCCAAGGTCAACGGGCGTCAGGTCCGTGTCGGCGGTGATGACGCGGATATCTTTCGGCTCAATGCCCAGCACCTCCGCCACCACATACGCCAACACCGAGTCGCTGCCCTGCCCGATGTCCGTCGAACCGCAAAACGCCGTCACGCCGCCGCCGCGATCAATCTTGATTTGCACGCCCGAATGCGGCAGGTTGTTCCAATAGATGGGCAAGCCCGCGCCGCTGATGTAGGAGGAGCCAGCGAGTCCAATACCTCGCAATTTGCGATTGGCGATTGGCGATTTGTGATTGGCGAAATCGCCATTCGCTATTCGCCATTCGCTATTCGCCACTCGCTTCTCTTTCCACCCCGACTCCTTCACCACCGCGTCGAGACACTTGCCCAAGCCATTCGTCGTGATGTGCAGTTGGTTGATGGTGAACGAGTCGTCGGGGACGATGTGTTGACGGCGCAGCTCATAGGGATCGAGCCCGAGATGTTCCGCGATTTTGTCGAGCTGCACTTCGAGCGCGAAACGCGGTTGCGGCGTGCCATGTCCGCGTTTGGGGCCGCATGGCGGTTTGTTCGTGAAAACGCGCAAGCCGCGAAAACGATAAGCCTCGACGGTGTATGTCACTGTCTGTAACGCGCCCGTATAGTATGTCGAAGCGACGCCATAGCTGCCATACGCGCCGCCATCCAAAAATGATTTGAAGTCCATCGCGGTGATGCGGCCGTCTTTCTTCACGCCCGTCTTAATCCACATCAACACGGGATGGCGTCCGCGATGCGCATAAAAGACTTCTTCGCGCGTGAGCGTAATCTTCACGGGACGCCCCGTAATCATCGCCAACTTGCACACGACGACCTCGTGATTGAACGGATCGGACTTGCCGCCGAAGCCGCCGCCATTCGGCGTTGCAATCACACGAATATGTGCGCGCGGCATTTGCAACGCCTTTTCCAGTGCGCGATGCAAATAGTGTGGTGTCTGCGTCGAAGTCCAAATCGTGAGCTTGCCGTCCGCCGAGTATTGCGCGATGGATGAATGTTGTTCCATCGGCAGATGGGTGTTGCCCTCGAAGTAAAACACGTCTTCGCGTACGTAATCGGCTTTGGCGAAACCCGCTTCCACATCGCCAAACTCCAACGACACTTGCTTATGCACGTTCTGGTTGTCGCCATACGAGTGAATCGGCGCATTGCTGCGCTTGAGCGCTTCGTCAATCGTCATAATCGTTGGCAGTGGCTCATAGTCCACCTCGATGAGTTCGAGCGCAGCTTCGGCTGTCTCCTCGTCAATCGCGGCGACGGCGGCGACGGGGTCGCCCACGTAGCGCACCTTGTCCACGCACAACGCTTCTTCGTCTTGCGACACAGGCAAGATGCCGTACTTGATGGGCAAATCCTTGCCCATGATGACAGCATGAACTCCCTTGAGCTCCAGCGCTTTGTGCGTATCAACACCGCGAATGTTGGCATGAGGAATGGGCGAGCGTAGCAGCTTACAATACAACGTGCGCGGCAGCACATAATCATCCGCAAATTTGGCTTCGCCTGTCACCTTCGCCCACGCGTCCACTTTGGGGAGAGGGTGGCCGATGATGTTTAGGTTATTTGTCATAGTGAGTCCTTCGGGCAAATAGAGTTCGCGGCAACGCATGGCAAAGCCGACCTGCGTCGGCTTAGGGGCCAGTCGGTGCAGGCCGACTTCGCGATGGGTTGCTGCGATTTCTAATCGCCCACGCCTGTAGCCCGCAACCCTCGTCGGCTTAGGGGCCAGTCGGCGCAGGC
>CAZDYP010000093.1:3417-19419 GCA_964509505.1 uncultured Anaerolineae bacterium
CCAGTCGGCGCAGGCCGACTTCGCGATGGGTTGCTGCGATTTCTAATCGCCCAACTTCTGCCAACTTCACTACGACTTGTTGCGATTTCTAATCGCCGACACCCTCTCCGCCGCCAACTCCACCGCCTCCCAAATTTTCACATAGCCTGTGCAACGACAGAGATTGCCCGCGAGCGCTTGCTTGATCGTCTCGCGCGCAGGCTGTGGTTCATGAGCGAGCAACGCTTGCGCAGTGAGCAAGATGCCCGGCGTGCAATAGCCGCATTGCGCCGCGCCCAGCTCCACAAATGCTTGTTGGAGCGGATGGAGTTCGCCGCGTTGGGCTATGCCCTCAATCGTCGTAACCTCTGCGCCCTCAAGTTCAATTGGCAACGCGAGGCACGACAAAATTGGTTCGCCGTTCACCAGCACCGCGCATGTCCCACACTCCCCCAACTCGCAGCCATGCTTCGTGCCAGTCAAGCCCAAATCCTCACGCAACACTTCGAGCAAGGACTTATGCACGCTCGTATAAATTTCGTGCAGCTCGCCGTTGACATGCAAGCGTATCAGCTGTTTCATCTGCGCCTCATTTCCCCTAATTTCCCTATTTCCCTTTATACACTGGCTTTCGTTTCTCATTGAACGCCGCAAACCCCTCGCGCCGATCTTCACTGTAAAGCACTTGCCGATAAATTTCCGCCTCGAAGCGAATTCCTTCTTCAATCGCTTGATGGAAGGCGATGGCTTGCTTTGAGGCGCGCACGCCAATTGGCCCATTCCCTGCCATCGTTTGCGCGATGGCTTGCGCTGTTGACAACAACTCGGTCAATGGCACGACGCGATTAGCAAGACCGAGTCGCAACGCTTCATCGGCATGGATGGACTCGCCCGTGTAAATTAGCTCGCGCGCGCGGGCGACGCCGATGCGTTGTGGCAAGAGCTGCGTGCCGCCGCCGCCGGGCATGATGCCGCGCGTCACTTCGGGCAAGCCCAATGTCGCATTCTCTGATGCAATGATGAAATCGCAATTCAGCGCGAACTCCAACCCGCCGCCAAGCGCGTAGCCGTTCACCGCCGCGATGATGGGCTTCGTGAAGCGGCGAATCGTCGCGCACAACTCGACGAAGCGCGCGCGTTGTGCGGCGAGCGTCGCATCGGTCATGTCCTTGCGGTCTTTCAAATCCATGCCGACGCAAAACGCTTTCTCGCCCGCGCCCGTGAGGATGGCAACGCGCACAGTATCATCGGCATTCAATTCGCGCAATGTCGCACCGAGCTCGTCAATCATCATATCATTGATAGCGTTGAGGCGTTCGGGGCGTCGTAAGGTGATGAGTGCGATATGGTTGGCTAAAGAGACAGTCAGTGTTTCCATGTGTGATTATTAGCGACTCCCGCCCAACGGCAACCACGCACCGATGCCTTTCGCTTGCGCCTGCGCGTAAATGTGTTGCGCCGATGCGAGGTCTTCAATCGCCAAGCCCAGCGATTTGAACAGCGTGATGTCGTTGGACGCTTGGCGTCCTGTGATTTTGCCAATCAAGATTTCGCCAATTTCTCCTTGAATGTGATCGTCGCCCAGCGCGCCTTCTTTTTTCGGGAACAGAAAATCACCCGCTTCGTTCAAGGTGGATTCACGGCGATCAACGAACAAGCGCGACTTCACTACCGCCGCCGTGTCGAGCTCGCGTGTGAATGGCACGGATGAACCGACGGCGTTGATGTGCGCGCCCGCCGCAAGCCATTCGCCCATCAATACAGGTTGCGTTGCAGAGGTCGTCGTGCAGATGAGGTCTGCGCCGACGACGGTCGAGCGTGCGTCGGGCCTCACTTCGATTTTGAGATTGTGGCGTTGCGATTCGCGCTCGGCGAATTTCGTCGCATTCTCTAAGTGCTGACTCCACACGCGCACGCGGCGAATGGGACGCACGAGCAACATTGCTTCAAGGTGCGTGCGCGCCTGTGTGCCTGAGCCGAGAATCGCAAGGTCGCCCGCGTCCTTGCGCGCGAGCAACTGTGTGGCGACGGCGCTCACCGCGGCTGTGCGAATCGCAGTGATGGAGGTGGCGTCCGCAATGGCGAGTAGTTGTCCGTGCTGCGCTTCAAAGAGCAGCACGACGCCTTGATGCGAATCGAACTCGGTGCCGTGATTGCCGGGAAAAACGCTGATGGCTTTCAAGCCCAGCGCGTTGATGTCTTGCAAATAAGACGGCATCATGCCTAGCGCGCCGACCTTTTCGGGCAGCCACAACACAGGCCGCAACGGCAAAATCGCTTCGCCGCGCGCGAGCGCCATTAACGCGCGTTCCATAACACCGATGCACTCGTTCATCGGTAGCAGTTGTGGCACTTCGGTTTGATTGATGATTAAGACAGTGTGCATAGGAGATAAAACTCTGGCATGATGTAAGGCAAGTAAGGACAAGTTGCAAACTCGTCCTACACTCTAAAGGACAAGTGCGAACTCGTCCTACGACCTAAAGCCCCTCGGGTTCTGTTGCGCGATAGACTTTGTCATCCACCGACGGCGCGCGAATCATCAGCGTCTCGACGGGCGGATGCACGGCGATGATGGCGTGATATTGTCCGTGTGGAAAGCAACAAAACTCGCGCGGTCCTACGGTGAATCGCTCATCTTCGACTTCAATCACGAGCTCGCCTTGCAAGACGATGAAGCACTCGTCGCTTTGAGTGTGTGCGTGAGGCGTCTCGCCATCGCCCACCCAATTCTGGTCGGTGGGGTTATACCAAATTTGCAGCTGCTCCGATTGAAGGCCAATGGCATCACGTGGCGCACGACCTGAAAGCAAGGTTGAGTGATAGGGCAATTGACGATGATGATGAGCCATGGCGCTTTAATCGGCGACAGGCTCAACGCCTAATGCGCGCAGCTGCTCTCGCAATTGTGCATTGCGCTGACGCTCTTGCACTAACTGAATTTCGCGCTGCTCGGCTAGCTCTTTGCCGGTTGGAATCAATTGCGCGTTTTGGTCGCACCAACGCAGCCAAGTGTCCTGTATGTTTTCGTACTCGCCCGCCCAGAGCTGTAAGCCCAGCCCGACCGAATCGAGCCAATACTCGTTCAACTCCACATAGCGACCGTCGCGCAAGCGATAGACGCGCAGCACTTCATCATTGAGTTCTCGCAGGGGGTCGAAGACGACGTAATACGCAATGCCGAGCCGCGCGTAGTCGCGCAGCTTCTTGTCAGTCTCGCCGCCTTTTTTGTTCGAGACGATCTCGATGACGACTTCAGGCGGTTTGCCATACTCCCAAATAAAATACGAGCGATGGCTCTTCAGCCACAAGTTTTCGGGCATGGTAACATCCAAACTCAACAGCACGTCAGGCACTAACGGTGGTTGATGCACCGAGAAAAACAGAGCGACGTTTGCCATGGCGACAAACGAATGCCCTGACCACGAGCTATACAAAGGTTCGGTCAGCAGACGTTGTTGTTTTTCAGAGAAGGTGTTGTCCACAGGCGTATCATCCTCCGTCACCAAATGCTCGACAGCGGGCAAGTATTCAGGTGGTACTGGCTCATCCTCGCGCAGTTCAGGCAGGTCAATTAGTTCACGTGGCACTGGCGTCCGAGTGGCCGTTGGAGTAGTCATCTAGCCTCCTTAATCATCGTGTCCAAAATCCTTGCGGGTCAATCTCTCGAATCACTTTGAGCTCGTCGTCAGTGGGCGTGGGGGTCATCTGCGCATCGGGCGCGACGCGCAAATCCCATCCCGTGTTGGCACGCACCTCATCCACCGACGAATGCGGATGATACGATGCAAGCAACGCCTCTTTCGTCGTCGCAGCGAAGCGCAACACGCCGAGCGTCGTGATGACTGCCGCGGGCCCGCCGCGCGGCAAGCCCACGCGCGCGCGCCAATCGCCGCCATCGCCATAGCCCGGCGAGGTGATGTAATCCACGCGCTCGACCAGGCGGCGGCGCTCATGCTCCATGATGATGACATGGCGATGCGAGAGCGAGGCGATGTCTGCCGCGCCGCCGCTGCCGGGCAACTTGGTCATCGGCGTGCGATAGTCCCCGATGTAACTCGTGTTCAAATTGCCAAAACGATCAATTTGTGCGCCGCCGATGAAACCGAGCGTGACGACGCCTTGCGCCATGAGACTCATCACGTTAAACATGCCGCCGCACCACGCCGCGCCCGCGACGTTGGGCGGGTCACTCATTGTGTAGAGCAACTCGCGCGCAGGTTCGTCGCGCATAATGCCATTCTCGAACAAGCCGACGGCGTGCGGCGCGTGTGTGCGCTTTGCCAAGGCAAACGCGATGAGCGGCAGGCGCATCCCGACGAACACGACGTCGTCGTCGCGGATTTCGCGCGCGGCGGCGGCGACCATGAGTTCTTGAGGAGTGTAAAACATAGTGTCACGTGTCACGTGTCACGTGTCACGTGTCGCGTAATACGTTTTGCTTGACACGTGGCACTTGATACGTGACACTGTTAGAAGCCGTAATCCACAGGCGCAGCGTAACGATGTGTTTTCACAGCCAACGCGCGCCAACGATCCTCACCTAATTTTTGCAGATATGCGCTGCGATTGTCAACACCAAGCACCCAACCAGCTAGCCAATCAACAAACCCCTCATGCGTGCGAGTTGCTTGATGATACTCGTGATACATGGCGTGGTCACGAGTGTAATGACCTTGCACGGGCGAGGGATGCGCGCCGCCGACTTCATGCACCACCGCGCACACTTTGAACGCTGGCGCCAGCACGCGGTTCGGGTCGGAGCGTATCACCTCAGTCGTCACGACTTCTTCAGTCGTGATAATCACGCGCTGGGCGGCGAGCGCGGCTTCTTCGCTGATGCCAAGGTTGCCCCAGCTGTGCGCGTTGCCCTCAAGGTCGCAGCGTTGCGTGTGGATGATGGTCACGTCAGGTACGACGGCAGGCACGCGCACCAGCTTCATGCCATCGTCTTCGATGATGCGAAGGTGTGGATTGCTTCGCACGATATCCGTGCCAAGCAATGTCCGCGTCGGCATGTATGGCACGCCCATGGCTCCCGCGCGCAACGCCAACACGATGGAGAAGTTGCTGTGGTCTTCGACAACTACCCCTTTATTTGCCTCATTTCCTCCAATTTCCCTCTTGCCTTCTGTGGCGCGACGATAGTTATGTCCGAGTCCTGCGCTGACATTTCCAACCCACGCGGCGATGACGCGCGCGACGCAGCCTGCGCCGATGAGTTGGTCGAAGAGCATGTCGGAGATGGGACCGATGAGCGTGAGATTGCGTTTGCGTTGGCGGATGAGTTCGTGTCCTGCGGCGAAAGGGATGTACGCTTCGAGCGCGAGTCCCAGCGCGACCGACGCGCCATCGGGCACGAACTGTGCGATGGCATCACGCATGGTCATGAGTTTGTTGGGCATCGAGCGGGATTATATCAGAAGAAATGAGTAAGCGAGTAAATGAGGCGATGGGGAACGAGTGAACAAGCGAATGGGGAACGAGGCAAAGGAGATGGGGCGATGCAGTGGTTCTATGTGGCTGAGAAGCGATAGATGATTGACGCTGGGTGATGAGGCATTATAATACTCCGTGTAGCCGATCACCCTACAAGCTCAGTTTAAGGAGAGCGCGGTACGGGGCAAATCATGAGTGAACCAATACCCCATTACACGACGATCGTTTTGTATGAACCTGAAGGGGAAGATGTCCCCGCATATCTCGCGGTTCATCCTGAAATTGAAGGATGTTTCGCGCAAGGGGAGATGCCCGAGGCAGCGATTGCAAATTTGACAGAAGTGACCGAGCTGATTTTGGAACACTTGCGCGAAAATGGCTTGCCCATCCCCGAACCGAGCGTGATTCTGAGCGACGCGCCGCAGCGGTTGTATTGGGTTGGCGAGCGAGCGACGCTCACAGAGTTTGTGCCTGTGGTGGCGTAGAGCCGTGTGGCGAACATGCGAAGAGGGACTATCTTTCAAGCCGTTTTGACAAGGGGTTGATTTTTCGTGACGCTTGACCTAGAATGCGCTACCCATCAACGACAAAATTCCCACGCATTCAGGAGCCGCCCCATGCCCATGACCTGCTCACAAGGACGCGACGAAGTGGCTAAACTGGTAGCACAGTTTCGCATCAATCGTGCTGCGTACCTTGCGCCCACATATCTGGAAGCGCATGCCCGCCAACAACTGATAGACCCGCTGTTTATCGCGTTGGGTTGGGATGTGCACAATACCCAAAGGGCTGCGCCCGATTACACCCAAGTCATTTTTGAAGCCAGACTGCAAGTGGGCGCGAATAAGCGTGCGCCTGATTACACGTTTCGCACAGGCAAGCGCGACTACAAGTTTTTTGTCGAAGCGAAAAAGCCGGGTGTCTCCATCAAGACCGATGCCAGCGCCGCCTATCAGGTGCGCGTGTATGGTTGGAATGCGGAGCTGCCCCTTTCCATCCTCACCGACTTTGAAGAACTGGCTGTGTATGATTGTCGCAACAAACCCAAACCGAGCGACAAGCCCGCCGTCGCGCGTGTGGATTACTACACTTGTGAAGAATACCCCGATCGTTGGCAAGAGCTATGGGATCAGTTTTCGTATGAAGCGGTCTTGCAGGGCAAACTCGATCACTTCGTCGAGACGCTCAAAAGCAAGCGGAGTACGCTCACCGTAGATGCCGATTTTCTCGCCACAATCGAGCAATGGCGCAAATCACTGGCGCAGAACATCGCCTTGCGCAATGAAGCGCTGGATGTGCCTGCGTTAAACGACGCCGTGCAGCGCACGCTTGACCGTTTGATCTTCATGCGGATTGCCGAAGATCGTGACATTGAGCCTTACGCGCAATTGCAAGACGCCGCGAGCGCTGAGCATATTTACAGACGGCTGATGCAGCTCTTCAAGCAAGCCGACACGAAATATAACTCAGGGCTATTCAATTTTGCAGAGGACAAACGCACCCCACAACTCAAAATAGATGACAAGGTCTTGCAGTCCATCATTAGCGACTTGTATGGTGTGTATAACTTTCGCTTGATGCCGCCCGAAATTTTGGGCAACGTCTATGAGCAATTTCTGGGCAAGGTCATTCGGCTGACCCCAGCGCACCAAGCGAAGGTCGAAGAAAAGCCCGAAGTGCGCAAAGCGGGTGGCGTCTATTACACGCCGACGTACATCGTGGATTACATCGTGCGCCACACGGTTGGCAAATGGGTGGAAGGCAAAACGCCCAAAGAGGTCTCACGGCTGCGCGTGCTGGATATGGCGTGCGGCAGCGGTTCGTTCTTGTTGGGCGCATATCAATATCTGTTGGATTGGCATTTGCAGTGGTATGTAGAGCATGAGCCACACCAGCACGTCAAAGCCGTGCAAAGCGTGGGCACATCCCCACAGACTACCTGGCGGCTGACCACCAACGAAAAGAAGCGCGTCTTGCTGAACAATATCTACGGTGTGGATATTGACCGTCAAGCGGTTGAAGTGACGAAGTTGAGTTTACTCTTGAAGGTGTTGGAGGGGGAAAGCCAAGAGACGTTGCAACCGCAATTGCTGGGCTTAGAGGCACACGCGCAGGCATTGCCCAACCTTGACCAGAATATCAAGTGTGGCAACAGCCTCATCGGCTCCGATTACTTTACAGGGCAGATGATGCCCGACGCTGACGAGCTGCGGCGGGTGAATGCGTTCGATTGGCAGAGCGAGTTTCCCGACGTGATGAAGGTGGGTGGATTTGATTGTGTGATCGGCAATCCGCCATATGTGCGACAAGAAATTTTAGGCGAAGGATTCAAGACATACGCGAAGAAGAAATATATCACCTATGCGGGGACGGCTGATCTGTATGCTTACTTCATCGAGCGTGGTGTATCGTTACTCAAACGTGGTGGACTGTTCGGTTTCATCGTCGCCAACAAATGGACGCGTGCAAATTATGGTGAACCTTTGCGGCATTGGTTGAAACAACAGTGCATCGCAGAGATTACAGATTTTGGTGATTTGCCTGTTTTCAAATTGGCAACCACATATCCTTGCATTCTCATCATCCGCCAGGATTCACCGCAAGCTGCATTTTCAGCCACGAAAGTGGAAACGCTTGATTTCAAAAATTTAGCTGAGTATGTGCAAGCTAATCACTATACAGTCAATCAAATGAAGTTGGATGATAGCGGTTGGTCGTTATCCGACGAAAACGCACAAGGCTTGCTGGAGAAATTGCGCGCAGTTGGTATGCCGTTGGGTGACTATGTAAAAGGGGAAATTTATTATGGAATCAAGACAGGAGATAATGAAGCCTTTGTGATTGACGCCAAGACGCGAAAGCAGTTGATTGCAGATGATCCAAAGAGCGCAGAGCTCATCAAGCCGTTTCTCATTGGGCGTGAAGTCAAGCGTTATCAGACACCAACCAGTGAAAAATTTTTGATATTTACGCGACATGGCATCAGTATCAAAAATTATCCTGCTGTTCAAGAATATCTCGAACAATTCAAGGAACAACTTGTGCCAAAGCCGAAAGGGTGGAAAGGCAAAGAATGGAAGGGGCGCAAAGCTGGCGCGTATCAGTGGTATGAAATTCAAGATACAGTAGATTACTATGCCGAATTTGAAAAACCTAAAATCATCTATCCAAATATCTGCAAGCAGCCAGAATTTACCTTTGATACTAAGCAACTCTATACCAATCAAAAATGTTTCATCATACCCATTGATGATAAATACCTGTTAGGCGTTCTGAATAGCGCAGTCACTAATTTCTTATTCAGAACCATACTACCTAAATTACGCGGCGATTTTTACGAACCAAGCTACGTGTACTTCAAAGATTTCCCTATCCGCCCCATCAACTTCTCCGACCCCGCCGACCAAGCGCGGCACGACCGCATGGTGTCGCTCGTCACACAAATGCTCAACCTGCACAAACGCAAAGCCGCCACGCAAGCCGACTCTGACCGCGAAATTTACGAGCGACAAATCGCGGCGACCGACAGGGCGATTGATGCGCTGGTGTATGAACTGTATGGGTTGACGGAGGAGGAAATCAAGGTGGTGGAGGGAACGGGGAAGTAGGGCGAACTGTAGTAAAATTAGAGTTGGAGCTAATGGAGGCCTGAAGCCATGTCATTCCCTGAATTAGTATCTGCGGTGAAAATCTTGCCACGCGCCGATAAGCTGCGCTTGATGCAAGTGCTAGTGATTGACTTGGCGCGCGATGAAGGCGTGCCGTTGTTGACTGCCGATGCTGAGTATCCCGTATGGACGCCTTTCAATGCTTTTAGCGCGGCGGAGACTTTGTTCAAGCTGTTAGAAGCACACCAGGCGGCCGCATGACAACGTCAATACGTTTGCCGTATGCGAGCGCCAGCTCAGGGCAATCGGCAATCAGCGCCTTAGCGTCTGTGCTGCTCACGTTGCGCCGCGCAGAACATTCACTAGCGAGTTCCGCCTTGTTAGATTCTGGCTCGACGGTCAATGTGCTGCCGTATGCACTTGGATTGCAACTCGGCCTTGTCTGGGAACAACAAACCACACCCGTCCATCTAACAGGCCTACTCGCCCGCTTGCCTGCGCGCGGCGTGATTGTGTCAGGACAAATTGCGTCATTGCCCTCGGTGGAATTGGCATTTGCTTGGACGCAATCAAATGATGTGCCAATCATCTTGGGGCAGGTCAATTTTTTCATGGAGTACGATATTTGCTTTTATCGTTCTCAATCCGAGTTCGAGCTGAAACCTAAAAGGTGAAGGGGTTGATAAGACTTGGGCATCGCTTTCGCCCCGTCGCACACATGCTCGACCGACATCAACGCCAAGCCGCTACGCAAGCCGACTCTGACCGTGAAATTTACGAGCGACCAATCGCGGCGACGGACAGGGCGATTGATGCGTTGGTGTATGAACTGTATGGGTTGAGCGAGGAAGAAATCAAGCTCGTGGAAGCAGGTCAAACATGACCGAATCATCCTTGCCGCCCAAACTCGTGGCCTGCTCTGGGCAATCATCCACGAGATTCGGAGAAAGTAAACCCTGCTACACATGCTAATGCAGCAGGGCAAAAATTTATGGCGGGGTCACCACGTGTGACCCCGCCATTGCTTTATCCGCTTTGCTCCCTCGCGCGCAACGCCCCCACGGCCCACCAATGCTCGCAACACTTTTGGCGCGACGCTCGCCGCCCAAAATGCATCTAACCCCATCGTCGCCATGACAATCAGACCGGCTTTGAGCGCGTGGGCGCGAGCATGGAGTCAATCGCTCATACAACCTACATCCCCCACACCCACACCGCCTTTGCTCCCACTCGCTCCTCCCGCACAAAAATCTTCTCCTCCCACGGCTTGTGCGCGTCACGGTCAAACACCAACAAATAGCCCTCGCTCGCCCCGCACTTGTCCATGTAGTCCGCTGTCTGCACCAAACCCTCCTTGATGGTCGTCTCCACACTCCCGCGCACCACCTTCAACTCCAACACCACCCATTGCTCGCCGCTCGCCTGTCGCCAGCGCACCAACACATCTGTGCGCCGTCGCCCCAACCCATACTCCGGCAACGAACCCACCACCATTGACGATGCGCTGCAAGAACGCTTGCACCAACAACTGCGGACCCGCCTCACGATAGTCAAAGCGTTCCAACCAGCGTTCCGAATTCTCGCGGAAGAACTGCTAGAACGCCGCCAGCAACTTCGGCAGGTCCAACGTCCCATCGGCGCGCACATACCACAATGTCTCTTGTGCGATGGTGCGTTGCGTGCTGTAGGTCAAAGTACGCGGAATGACCTCCTGATAAATCGGATTAGCTAACGCCAAATTCGGCGTGCTGCGAATCAGTCCTAAATCTTCGACATATTCCACATCGTCTAGTGGGATGAACGACGGATCCGTTTCGCCTGTGAGCAACGGCTCGATGACGCGGCGCACGCACTCCTCTTTGAGTTTGTCGGCAAGCTGATCAAGATGCGTCTCGCGTCGCATCACCAGATTTTCTTTGGCTTGCTCGAGCATCGCTTCCGTGATTGGCACACTGCGCTCGCGCCCTGTTTTGCTTTCAAAACACACTTCGTAAGCTAGTGCGTTGACCAGCCACGGCTGCCCCAAGGTCAACTGCCACGCGCGCTCAATGGCTTCGGGCGTGAAGCTTTGTCCCGTCTCAGTCGTGTGTTGCGTGTAGAGTTGTTCGACTTCGACACGGCTGAAATCACCCAAGCGCAATGATTTCGCCTTGATGTTGAAGGCGCTGCCGCCGGTGATGAGCGACTTGCCATCGGGCGTGGTGAGACGATAGTCGCGCACGTCGCGCACGCCGCACAATACCACTGACGAGGGAAAGGCTTGCGGACGCGAGGGATAACCCGCGCGCAACTGACGCAAGACCGAGATGAGCGTGTCGCCCACCAATGAATCTATTTCATCTATCAAGAGGACAATCGGCTTAGACCTTGCTTGCGCCCAACGCGTTAAGAAGGTGGAGAGCGAGGGCGCATTGGGATAGTCGCGTTGTAACTGTTGCAGGGTTTGTTCAGCAGTCATATCGCCCACGTCGCGCGCATGGTGAGCGATGTGCTGCAAGATCTCGTTCAATGCTGGATGCACTTGCTCGCGATAGCCTTGTGCGACCTCGACGTTGGTATAGACGCAATGATAACGTCCTTCCGTGTTCAGATGGGCTTGTAAGGCGTGCAACAGGCTGGTCTTGCCTGTTTGACGCGGCGCGTGCAACACAAAGTATTTTTTCTGTTCAAGCAAGAGCAGCATCTCTGCCAAATCCACCCGCGACAAAGGGAGCAAACAATAATGGTCTTGTGGATTGACGGGACCTGCGGTGTTGAAGAAACGCGGCATGGTTCAACTCCGCGAGAATTATAGCAGTGGTAGAGTCATTTTTCTATTGCGCGCAACAACACCAACGGGCCCGCAGATTCGCGCAACACTTTCGGCGCGAGGCTTGCTGCCCAGCCGCTGAGTGCTAAACCCAACCCAGCAATCTGGCCACGCTCGCCGTAACGAAGCACACCAGAAACGCCAAGACCAAGGGTCCTAGCGCGCCCAACGTCGTCCATTTGATACTGCGCGTCTCTTTCCACATCGTGATGATCGTCGTCGCGCACGGATTGTGCAACAACGAGAACAGCATGAGGTTGACGGCGGTGAGCATCGTCCAACCGTGCTGACCGACGAGCAGCTCACGCAGCTGGTCGTACTCTGGCACATCAGTCATCATACCCACCCCCATGTACACCATCAGCAGCGTCGGCACGACGATTTCGTTGGCAGGGATGGCGATGATGTAAGCCAACAAGATGACGCCATCCAACCCTATCAAAAATCCTAACGGCTCAAGGAAGTTGGCAATGCGCCACGCGAGCGATTGCTCGCCCACCATGACGTTGCCCAATATCCAAATGACTGCGCCCGCCGGCGCAGCTGTTTGAACCGCGCGCCACAACACGAAGAGTGTGCGGTCAATGAGCGACGTGTAAAGGATGTGACCGATATGTGGGCGACGATAGGGCGGCAACTCGAGCGTGAACGCCGAAGCCTCGCCTCTCAGCACCGTGCGCGACAACAGCCCTGACACGATTAACGTGAACAGCACGCCGATGACGACGACCATCACCACTGACCCCGCCGCCGCCACCGAAGCGACGACTGGCGGAAAAGCGGCGGCGACGAACACCGTGGCGAGTAGGATGAGCGTTGGGAAACGCCCATTGCAGGGCACGAAGTTGTTGGTGAGGATGGCGATCAAACGTTCACGCGGACTATCTATCACGCGGCAAGCGATGACGCCCGCCGCATTGCAGCCAAACCCCATGCCCATGGTCAGCGCTTGTTTGCCATGCGCGCCTGCCTGCTTGAACAGCCAATCCAAATTGAATGCGACACGCGGCAAGTAGCCGAGGTCTTCGAGGATGGTGAAGCATGGAAAGAAAATCGCCATCGGCGGCAACATCACACTGACTACCCACGCCAGCCCACGATACGTGCCATGCCAGATGAAACCCGTGAGCCACCACGGCGCCCCCCAGGCGTCGAACAGCGCGCTCGCTTGTTCCTCGATCCAAAATAACGCCTCTGCAATCAGCGCAGAAGGAACATTCGCGCCCGTAACCGTGAGCCAGAAGACGATGGACAGCAGCAAGAGCATAAGCGGCAGCCCCAACAAGGGTGAGGTAATCAGACGGTCAATACGCTGATCCCAATCCCAACGGCTCTGTCCCAACGGCTGCACGGCGCGGCGGGTGATGGTCTCGGCGTCGGCATACAACGCCTCCACCAGTTGATCGCGGAAGTTGCCGTGCAAGTTGCGCCGGAGTTCGTCGGCGCGGCTAAACAAAATTTCGGTTGCTGAAGCATTCATTGGGTGCCCTCCAAAGCCATCTTGCGACTAAAGCGTGTGATGGCCTCGCGTTGACGGCTGACAATGTTGAGCAGTTCGCCGCTTTCGAGTGCCTGTCGTACCCGCAAGTCGCCATCCAACAGCCGCATCGCCACCCAACGCGCATTGGGTAAGCCAGGCGCGACAGTCTCGAGCAACGGCAATAGTTCGGCGATGGCGCGCGGCCAAGCCGATTCACCATCGTCACGCATACGATGAGGCGCGGTGAGCGTTTTGCCCTCGATCACGTCGGCGACGGTTTGAATCAGTTCACGCACTCCCTCGCCGGTGCTGGCGCTGGTTGGCACGGCAGGCACGCCGAGGTCCCGCGCCAAGCTGCGCGTGTCCACCGCCAAGCCCTTGCGTCGCGCCTCGTCCATCAGATTCACGCACACCACCACTTTGTCGCTGATTTCCAGCACTTGCAGCACCAGATTGAGATTGCGTTCAAGACAAGTGGCGTCGGTGACGACGATGGTGCAGTCGGGCTGACCGAAGAGGATGAAGTCGCGGGCAATCTGTTCATCCTGCGACGCCGAGAGCAACGAGTACGTGCCGGGCAAGTCCACGATTTTATAACGCACGCCTGCGAATTCATAGCCGCCCTCGGCGCGCGTCACGGTTTTGCCGGGCCAATTGCCCGTGTGTTGTTTCAACCCTGTGAGGGCGTTGAAGAGGGTAGATTTGCCGGTGTTTGGATTGCCAGCCAGCGCCACCACCCGATCGAATTTGTCGAGTTTGATGCCCATTTGCGCCAACGAGGCGTGGGCGGGACAAGTGTCACAGTTACTCATAGTCAATACCTTTCAATCCACATAGGTGATGCTTACCTTTTCAGCCTGAGCGCGGCGCAGGGCGATGAGCGTGCCACGCACACGATACGCTACGGGGTCGCTGAAAAGGCTACGCATTTCGGCGGTAATGCTGGCGCCGGGGGTGAGACCCAGATCAAGCAAACGGCGCCGAGTAAAGCCTTGCAACGATTCGTCGAGTCCGTGTATGATCGCTCGTTGTCCTAGCTGCAACGTGGTGAGTTGGCTAACCGCCTTCGCGGTTTGCGCCGCGCCGTCAGCTCTGATGAAGATGTTGGCGGCGACGAGCGGCGCAAGCGTATGCACCCGCTCTCCATCCGAGACGACCAACCGTTGTGGGCCTGAATCAATCACACGGATGACCTGCCCCGGACGCAAGCCCTCGGCGACAATCTGGTTGTAGATGATGGAAGGTTCGTCCTCGATATGGGCGATGCAAGCGGGGATGTTGAGCGCCCAATCAGTCAATGGCTTAGTCGTGCTGTCTAGCAGCAAGCCCTCGGCTGTGGGAATCGGGTCGCCATGCGGGTCGAGCGTTGGATAGCCCAGCGCAGCGTCCAACGCCTGCAGGCTGCCAGCCGAGCGATTATGTTCGCGCCACTCCGCCTCGGCATGAATGTTGGTAAGGGGCATCTGCGCTTCGTCGGCGAGATAGCGCTCCCACAGACGATGGGCGCGGATAATCTCTATCGCCAACCGCTCACCGGCGGGCGTGAGGAACAAACCTTCGGCGTGCGCCAGCAGCCACCCCTGCGCCTCCAATTGTTGGATGAGTTGGATGGTGTTGTGCTGAGACAGAGACAACGCGCCAGCCAACGATTGCACCGTGGGCGTTTGATGGCGCCAAGCAGTCGTATGCAGATGTTTGAGCGCATCTTCCGCCAGTGTGCGTTGGCGGTTTTCACGGTAACGTCGCCATTGTGCCAACAAGCCCAGCCGGGGCCAGAGACAAAGCGCGCTCAACAAGGCAGCACAGCCGAGCAACAGAAATACTGTGGTTTCAGACATAGGAGATCACCTCAGCTTTGCAAAATGTACATCTCAAAAAATACGCTCAAGGGCGCGTCAAGCCATGCCTCTCGTCGCCTCCCCCGAAGTAGGCATTGTATCGCACCCTCACGTTTATTTTTATGTTGGTGAAGGAGTCGTGCAAATGTTTCTTCGCCTGTTGGATAGCGGAGCGTTGACAGGATTCCCAAACCAACGAATCAGAAAAACAAACCATAGCGCGGTACCCGTTCCACGTATGCGCGATATGACTCACCAGAGCGTCTCAAGCATACCTCTTCCTCTGCCAGGATCTCATAATGCTGCAACACCCCGGACATCACTAGCGTGAATAGTGCCATCCCTGAGCCTATCGCCAAACATATCCCCAAGAATATGATGGATAACGCCACGATTTGGGGGTGGCGTGAGAGCTTGTAGACGCCCTTCATCGCCGGTTGAGCATGTGGAGTACCCTTGAAGTTCAACACGGTTTTCGATCAAAGCGTATGAACCCAAGACGTAGCCAGCCAGCATAACGACCAGCGAAAAAATTTTCACTGGCAAGCTGAACGGGGGGGACCAGTGGAACAGCGCATCCAATCCAGCTACCAGTAGGACCAAGCCGCCGCCCAGTCCGAGCAACGGAGCTAAGCGTTTGTCCCAGTGTTTGGTGTCCTCATGTTGCATGAAGCGGGCGCGTTCGGCGAGCAGGTCAGGATGTCGCCGCGCCGCCAGTGCTCGGCTGAGAGCGAAGCCCAAGAGGCTAACAAGGGCATATACCCAGGCTTCCCACCAGTCCCAGCGCCAGGAAATTAACAGCGGCAAACATGGTATGACCACTACAAAAAACAACATTAGCACAATCAC
>CAZDYP010000094.1:0-6768 GCA_964509505.1 uncultured Anaerolineae bacterium
GCAAGTAACGGTCATGGCTGATGATGACAACGGCGCCAGGATAATCGGCGATGAACTGTTCGAGGAAAAGCTTGCCATCCAAGTCGAGATGATTGTCAGGCTCGTCCAGCAACAACAAGTCGGGCTGCGAGACAAGCAACTTTGCCAGACCCACGAGCTTCTTTTGACCGCCGCTCAACGCCGCGCACGACAACTCGAAATCGCTTTCGCTAAAGCCAAGCCCTCGCAACGTCGAGCTCACGCGGCTCTCGAAGGTGAGACCGCCTTGCTGCTCAAACGCGGCGACGAGCTGCGCGTGTCGCTCCCAAGCGCGCGCCAATTTTTTCTCATCCTCGTACACAGCCGGGTCAGCCATCTGCGCCTCAACGGTTTTCATCTCATGCTCGATGCGCTGCAACTCCGCGCCCGCGCCGCTATGCACTTCTGCAAGGATTGTCTTGTCAAAGTCGGGGCGCGGCTCTTGTTCCATGTAACCAATCGTAAGGTCGCGCTTCTTTGAAATAAAGCCACCGTCAATTTCGTATTCACCCGAAATGACTTTAAGCAATGTTGACTTGCCTGCGCCATTCGGGCCAACGAGACCAATGCGCGCATACTCTTTGATTTCCCATGAAACCTGATCAAGCACGACCGACGCGCCCCAATATTTAGAAACTTTATCGAGAGTAAAAATAACCATAATAGCAGATAGCCAATGGCAGCTGGTAGTTCACTATTCACTGATAACGGTTCGCTGTTCACGTCCATTTCACCCGCACTCGCGCGTGTCAAAATGATTGCTGCGATAATGGGCGCATGGTATAACCGTTACGGGATTCGCGCGTGAAAGGAGAGTACTTACCTTACAAGTTGACCGCCTCGCCGTGAAAGAGGTTGGCTTCGTCATCAAATTCAATGAGGGCAAGATAGCCGCTGTGTTTCCTCATTTTGGCGCGCCCTGCGGAAACAACCGCGCCGCCTCCCATGCCTTATACGATGAACGCACCAACGGCCCCGATGCGACGTACAAGAAGCCAAGCCGATTGCCTTCTTCGCGTAACCGCGCAAATACATCGGGATGGATGTATTCCATCGTCGGGTAATGGCGCTTCTTATCGGTTGGGCGCAAGTATTGACCGATAGCCAGCAAATCGCAATCCACACTTCGCAAGTCACGCATGGTTTGCACAACTTCCTCATAGGTCTCGCCCAAGCCAAGCATGATGCTGCTCTTCGTCTTGATGGCGGGATTCAACTCCTTCACCATCCACAACACATTCAACGTCTGCTGATACCCTGCGCGTTTGTCGCGTACCTCATACGTCAATCGCTCGATAGTCTCGACGTTCTGCGCGATGACCGCAGGGCGCGCCTCCACCACTTTCTGCAACAAGTCGCGCTTGCCTTTGAAATCGGGAATCAAGACCTCGACAATGGTTTGGGGCGACTGCATTTTGACTTGGCGAATCGTCTCCGCGAAGATGCCCGAACCTTCGTCGGGCAAATCGTCCCGATCAACCGATGTGATGACGACATACGTCAGCTTCATCTGACTGATGGCGTGCGCGACGCGCCACGGCTCCAGTTCGTCCACCATGCCATGCGGGTCGCCCGTCGTCACCGCGCAGAAACGGCATGCGCGCGTGCAGAGCTCGCCGAGAATCATGATTGTCGCGGTGCCTGCGCCCCAACACTCGCCAATGTTCGGGCAAAGCGCTTCCTCGCACACCGTATGCAAATTCAGCTCACGCATCAGATGTTTGAGCTGCGAATACTGTTCGCCCCACGGCGCGCGCACCTTAATCCATTCGGGATGACGGGGACGAACTTTGACCTCACTCATGCTTGCTCCACAAAAGGAAATAAATGGAGATAAAGGACATTAGGGGAAATAAAGGGAAATAGTGACAACGCCGTTCCCCCTTATCTCCCCTAATGTCCTTTATCTCCCCTAATGTCCTTGAGTATCTAACTCTTAAACCCTTCTATCAACGCCTCCAACGAAAACTTCGCGCCCGCTTTGCCGCGCGTCTCGAAGGCATGTTCCGCCATGCTGGGACGCTCCTCGACGTAAAACTCGCCTAGATAGAGATGCTCGTCGTCCATCGCCAGCTGCATCGCCGCCATTTTGTTTTTGGGATTATGATCGGCGGGCAAGGGCGTGGTCTTCTCCTTGAAGTGGTCGTAGGTGTCGAAGAACGTCACGCACGGCGAGTAAATCTGAATGAACGAGAAGCCTTTGTGCGTGAGACCGTGCTTGATGAGCTCGGTCATTTCTTTGGGCTTTGACGAGAAGCCGCGCGCAACGTAGGTTGCGCCATACGCCAACATCATCGCTAACGGGTTGACGGGCGCATCGGTGTTGCCGTACGGCGTGGACTTCGCCGCTTTGATCTCGCCATAAGGCGCGGACTTCGGACCAAGACCCACAGGGCTGGTCGGCGAGACTTGTCCTTTCGTCAAGCCATAAATCTCGTTGTCCATCACGATGTAGCAAATGTCAATGTTGCGACGCGCAGCGTGCGGCAAGTGTCCCGCGCCAATCGAGAACGCATCGCCGTCGCCGCTGATGACAGCGACCATCAATTCGGGCCGCGCCATCTTCACGCCCGTCGCGAGCGGCAATGCGCGACCATGAACGCCGTGCAAGCCGTATGCTTCGACAAACGCGGGGAAGCGTCCCGAACACCCAATGCCCGACACGACCACGGCTTGTTCAGGCGGCACGCCCAATTCGCTCAACGCTCGATAGAACGACGCCAGCACGCCGAAGTCGCCGCAACCCGGACACCAAATCGGCTTAACCTCGCTCTTGTAATCATTGGGCTTCAACTTCACTTGTCCCAACAGATGGGACACGGTGGATTGTTTCATGGTGGGTTGAATTAGTTCGACTGTCATAAAGTCTCCTCAGTGTCACAGTGTCGAGTGATACGTATCAGGTATCGTGTTCCTCCTGACACATGACACGTGGCGCTTGACACCTGTCATTTTTATTTTCCAAGCTTCGCGTATTCTGTCCGAATCGTCTCCACAATCTCGCCCGTTGCGAATGGCACGCCGCCGTATGCATTCAACTTGACGAAGGGGCGCAAGAACGTCGCGCGCAACATGTCAGCCAAATGACCAGAGAAATTCATTTCAGGCACGATGACCGTCTTTTTGTTCTGCAAAAATTCGGCGAGTTGTTTTTCCGGCAACGGCATCAGTGTTTTTGGATAGAACGCTTGCGCAGGCACACCGTCTGCGATGCACGCCTTGACGGCTTCGCGCACCGGTCCGATGGTCGAACCCCAACCGATGACGCCGATTGCTGCATGCGCATCGCCAAAAATCTCCCAGAGTTGATGCTTCTCGATGTATGCCAATGACGCTTGCAACTTGCGCGCGCGCTTACGCATATTGTTGCTGTGCATAACGGGATCGAAATCAGGCGCGCCACTCGGGAAGTGTTCCAAGCCTTCAGCAGTATATTGCCCGCCTGCTTGCCCGGGCAACGACATTGGCGAAACGCCGCTCTCGGTATCTTTGTAACGCTCGTACGGTCCCGCGCCATTCGCCAACGGATCCCACAACACGCGCTTCTCATGGAACACTTTCGACAAATCGAAAGGTGGAATCGTTTGCACGCGCACCGCCATGTCTTGGTCAGACATGAAGATAACGGGCAGCTGATACAGATCGGCGAGATTGAAGGCATGAATCATCTGATAGAAGCAATCTTCAATCGTCGTCGCCGCAATCACAATACGTGGGCTGTCGTCGTTGCCGCCATAGCAAACGTTCCGCAAATCGCCCTGCGAAACTTTCGTCGGCATACCCGTTGAGGGCCCAACGCGCTGCACATCCACGATGACCATCGGCGTCTCGGTCATCGAAGCATGACTGATCATTTCCAACATCAACGAAAAGCCGGGGCCCGAAGTCGCGGTCATCGCGCGCACACCCGCATAGGCTGCGCCGAGCGCCATGCCGCACGCCGCAATTTCGTCTTCGGCTTGAATCATCGTGCCGCCGACTTTGGGAAATTCGTTAGCAAGGAATTCCATGATTTCAGAGGCAGGGGTGATGGGATAGCCCGCCATGAAGCGACAATTCGCTGCGAGCGCGCCCATGGAAATCGCTTGATTGCCTGAAATGACGATGCGCTCTTCGCGCTTCGTCTTGGGCGTGGGCAAATGGAACGGCGCGTCTTTATAAACATTCTTCTCGATGTACTCGAAACCTTTTTCAAGCGCGGCGAGGTTCGTCGGCAATGCTTCGGCGGCGCGCCCGCGCCCCAAGCGTTTGCGTACGCTCTGCTTGGCAATTTCCATATCCAGATCAAACAGCTTCACCAATGCGCCGACCGCAACCATGTTATACCCGCGCGCAAACGAAAGCGACTTCGCGATGTCGTGCAACGGCACGCCGATGCGCGGATGCCGATGGCCCGCCTGCTCGACTTTGAACTCGTTGCTGTTATAAATCAAAATACCTTCGGGCTTCAAGAGTTTATAATAGCGCTCGAAGGTTTCTTCGTCATACGCCAACAAGACATCCACCGCGTCGCCTTGCGCCGTCAGCGGCTCGAGCGCCGCGCGCATTTGGAACATGACATGTCCGCCTTTGATTTCAGCGGGGATGGTGCGCGTCGTATAGACTTCGAGGCCCGCCAGCGCGGCCATATAGGCAAAAATTTCGCCCGTCGCCACGATGCCGCCTGCGGCCGAGTCCCCGCCCACGCGCAGGACGAGATCTTGGCTGCCGTTGTGATGACTACTCATACTGACTCCTCTTGGAGATAGTGTTTGAAAGGGTTGAATGTGAAAGCTATTATAGCATAGATGCGTGAGGCGTGAAGCGTGAAATGGGAAGCGGGAGGCTACTGTGTTATAATCAACACAACTCAACGGTGACTCATTGACTCGTCTTATGTCCACCCCCTTCCCCGATTTCATCCGCTTCGCCCACGTCAGCAAAACCTTTCAAGAAGGTGACCAGGCACGTATCGTTCTAACCGATGTGTGCGCCACCTTCGCTGCTGGTGAGTTCGTCGCCATCATCGGGCGCAGCGGCAGCGGCAAAAGCACCTTGCTCAATCTGCTTGCGGGTCTCGACTTGCCCAACGCGGGCGACATCTGGATTGGCAAAACGCACATCTCACGCCTGAGCGACCGCGAGCGCACACTCTTTCGCCGCGCGCACATCGGCTTCGTCTTCCAATTCTTCAACCTCATCCCCACGCTCACCGTGCGCGAGAACGTCTTGCTCACTGCCGAGTTGAGCGGCTGGGAAACGAATAAGGCGCGCGCGCGCGCCGACCAACTACTTGACACCGTTGGCTTGCTCGACCGCGCCGCCGTCTTCACCGACAAACTCTCCGGCGGCGAGCAGCAACGCGTCGCCATTGCCCGCGCGCTCTGCGCCGACCCTGCGCTCATCCTCGCCGACGAGCCAACGGGCAACCTCGACGCCGACACCGGCGCCACCGTAATGAACTTGCTCATCCGCCTCATGCGCGAGCGCGGCAAAACGCTCGTTATGGTCACACACTCCGCCGAAATCGCCTCCCTCGCAAACCGCGTGTTCCAGCTCGCTCATGGGCAATTGGCGCAAGTGAACAGTGAATAGTGAGCCATGCCTCAGTTATCACTTATCACTTACATACGACCCAGTGACAAAAAAAAGCAGCCGATGAATATCACTTCGCCGACTGCCTTTCGCTTACTTTTTACTGCTTACCGTTCACTAGTTCACTGAAAACTGAAAACTGCCGCTCAGGTCTAGAAAAAGCGCGACGCTCACGATGGACTCCCGTTGGTCGCACATCCGCCGCCCATGGCGCGGGATTGGGCAATCCCGCACGAGCAAGGAGGGTTGCACGCTTTCTGGACATGAACAAAAGCTGCTTCTAACGCTTCGTATATTGCTTCGCCTTGCGCGCGCGCTTGAGGCCGGGTTTCTTGCGTTCCTTGATGCGCGCGTCACGGGTCAGGTAGCCGCCCTTGCGCAATACAGCGTGCAACTTCTCATCGGTCTTGAGCAAGGCGCGCGCCAGACCATGCGCCACCGCGCCTGCCTGCCCCGCCGTGCCGCCGCCATTGACATGAGCAGAAACCGTGAACTTCTCGCGCGCTTGCGCGGCGTTCAACGGCGCGAGCGCCTGCGCCAACTCCGCGATGTGCGTGAAGTATTGCTCAACCGGCTTCTCGTTCACGACAAAGTTGCCCGTGCCTGTGTACAACCGCACCCGCGCAACTGCCGCTTTGCGCCGCCCCACCCCTTCTTTGTACTCTCCTGTCAATGCTGTCGTCATGTTCATGCCTCCGCTTTCCAAACCTTCGGTTGTTGCGCCGCGTGCGGATGCTCCGCCGCGCGATAGACCTTGAGCTTCGTCATCAAGTGATGCGACATGCGGTTCTTGGGCAACATACCCTTGACCGCCGCCATAATGACGCGCTCTGGATGTTTCGCCAACATCTCTTTGATGTTGACCGTGCGCAAGCCGCCGGGATAGAGCGAGTATGAATAATAGTTCTTCTCTTTCAAGCGTGTACTAGATACCTTGAGCTTGCCCGCGTTGACGACGATCACAAAGTCGCCGTTGTCGAGGTGCGTCGAGAAAGTGGGCTTATGCTTGCCGCGCAACAACGTCACAATCTCTGTCGCCAAGCGTCCGAGCGGTTGCTCTGCCGCATCCACCACCCACCACTCGCGCTTCACATCCTTTGCTTTCAAAGCGTAAGTTTTCATCCAAACTCCTCAGGTCAATCAATCAACGAGGAAACGAGGAAACGAGGAAATGAG
>CAZDYP010000094.1:6868-19089 GCA_964509505.1 uncultured Anaerolineae bacterium
GTTTACCGCATCAATATTCCACACACCACAAGCACAAGCCTTGCGGCTCGGCTTTCCACTTCACTAACGCCT
Organism: uncultured Anaerolineae bacterium; assembly: GCA_964509505.1. Lineage (GTDB taxonomy): Bacteria > Chloroflexota > Anaerolineae > JACRMK01 > JACRMK01 > CAZDYP01. Next base: position 6,941 of record CAZDYP010000094.1, read on the forward strand.
TATCGCGCGCTTGCACGATGTTGGCAAATTCATCCAGCGTCATGCGTCCCACGCCAACCTGCACTAATGTCCCAACGATCCGCCGCACCATGCCCTGCAAGAACGCATTTGCCCTCAACTCGATCTGCACCCACTCCAACTCACGCCAGCACCGCGCCGCCAGCACCTCACGCACCGTATGTTCGCCTTTTTCGGGCGCATTGCCAAACGCGGCGAAATCGCGCTTGCCTACACAGCTTTGCAATGCAAGGTGCATCTGTGTCGCCTCCAGCGGTGATGACACATGCCATGCCAACCGAGCGGACAACGGCGCGCGCGCGCAATTATTGTTAATCGTGTAACGATACGTCCGCGCCCGCGCCGAGTAACGCGCATGGAATTGCTCATCCACTGCGCGCAGCGTTTGCACTGCGATCGCTTCGGGCAAGACTGCATTCAGCGCGCGCTGCAACTCAGCCCATGAGTGTCGCCAATTGGTTTTGAACGAAATGACCTGTGCGCGCGCATGAACTCCCGCATCCGTGCGCCCTGCCCCGACAACACGAGTCGTCTCTTGCGTTACCTGCGACAAGGCTTCTTCCAACACGCCTTGAATGGTGTTCGCCCCCGCTTGAATCTGAAACCCGTAATAATCCGTGCCGTCGTATTGCACGACAGCCATGACATTCGTCACTTGTCACTCGTCGCCCGTCGCTCGTCGCTCGTCGCCTGCTAGCGACAAACGGCCAACAACTAAGAACTAGCAGCGCCCTCGCGTTCCACATCCACCAACTCAAGCAACACCATGGGCGCGGCGTCGCCTTTGCGGGGCCCCAACTTGTACATACGCGTATAGCCGCCGCTGCGGCCCTTATAATCGGGCGCGATTTCGTCCACCAATTTCTTCGCAACGTCTTTTGACGTCAAAGCCGCATAAACCAGACGACGTGAAGCCAGATCGCCTTTGCGCGCCAACGAAATCAATTTTTCTGCTTGACCGCGCACTGCTTTGGCTTTGGCTTCCGTTGTCTCAATGCGCTCATGCTTGAACAACTCCGTCATCAATCCTTTGAACAAGGCTTGGCGCTGTCCCGTGCTGCGCCCAAGTTTGCGCCCATAATCGCGATGTCGCATTTAAGCCTCCTCATCCTCGTACTCGTCTTCATCTTCATCCTCCTCCAGACTTTCCGCGCTATATGAGCCCTCGGCAATGAAACCGCGCTCTTGCAATTTGTTCAACAACTCGTTGAGTGACTTGCGCCCGAAGTTACGAATGGACATCAACTCCTCTTCGCCCTTTGCCAACTTGTCGAGCACTTCGCCAACCTTCGTGATACTGGCGCGCTTCAAGCAATTATAGGCGCGCACCGACAAGTTTAAATCTTCGATGGGCAAGTCGCGCCCAACCCCCTCTTCAAGTTGCGGCAGCGTGGGCGCTTCGGGCGGCACCAAATCCTCTTCGCGTAACCGCGAGGCAATGATGAAGTGTTTTGCCAATATGGTGGACGACTCGGTCAGCGCCTCCAGTGGACGAATTGTGCCATCCGTCCAAATCTCAAGTATCAACCGATCCAGATTGGCGATCTGCCCAATACGCTCAGGCTTGATCGTGAAATTCACTTTGCGAATCGGGCTAAAGATGGCGTCAACCGGAATCTCGCCAATTGGCAATTTACCGCGCTCTTCGGCAGGCGAGAACCCCTTGCCTTTCGACACGACCAAATCCACGGTCACCTGCGAATCGTCCCCATCCAACGTGAGCAGATGTAACTCCGGATTGACGACTTCGACGCCGGCCGGCGTTTCGACATCACCCGCCCGGATCTCGCCAGCGCCCTTGCGCTCAATCGTTAAGCGCACCGACTCGTCGCCATCCATCTTCAAGCGCATCTGTTTGACGTTCAAAATCAATTCAATCGTATCTTCTTTAACGCCCTCGATACTCGAGAACTCATGATGCACGCCATCGATTTTAATCGAGGTCACTGCGGCGCCCGTCAAGGCCGATAGCAAGACGCGGCGCAACGCGTTCCCAATGGTTATGCCCAATCCCTTTTCCAGCGGTCCAATCGAAAAACGCCCATAGTTCTGCGTGAGCGCCTCACTCTCAATTTTGGGAAGAATGAGATTAATCAAGCGGCAGCCTCCTCATCAAAGGATAAAGAATGAAGGCTAAAGGTTGAATGAAAGCCTCAGTTCGTCCTTTAGCCTAAGCCCTCTTCTGACGTTTAAAAAATTAATCCCGTGACTGCTCGCGGTGAATGGACACAGCCACCGCCCACCACGCGAGCTGTATTCAGCCTGCGCAAGTAGTGCATGGTGAGCGTGTCGCACCATGACGGAAATAATTTCTCAAAGTTCATTAGAGGTTCAGACTTCACCCCTGTCATTACCGCGAATAATACTCGACAATCAACTGTTCATTCAACGTCACTTGAATCTGGTCGCGCGACGGCGCGCCCAACACCTTTGCCGACCAATTGGCGTCGTTGCGTTGCAACCATTCGGGCGCGCGACGCTCGCGCAACAACTCACTGACGGCTTTAAAATACTTGGTCTGCGTGCTGCGCTCCCGCACCGTCACGACGTCGCCAGGACGCAAAATGGCCGATGGGATATTCATCGGGCGTCCATTCACCGACACATGCCCATGATTCGTAATTTGGCGCGCCTGCGCGCGTGAGTCCGCATAACCTAAGCGAAACAGCACGTTGTCCAAGCGTCGTTCCAACAGTTGCAACAAGTTGACACCCGTCATGCCCGGGCGGCGCTCCGCCTCTTCAAACAGACGCTGGAACTGCTTTTCCGACACGCCATAGATGCGACGCGCTCGTTGCTTTTCGCGCAGCTGCACCGCATAGTCCGACGCCTTGCGGCGCATGGACTTCTTCGGACCATGCTCGCCCGGCGGATAGGGGCGCTTCTCAATAGGGCATTTCGGTGAAAAACACTTCTCGCCCTTCAAAAACAACTTCATGCCTTCGCGGCGGCACAATTTACAAACACTCTCAGTGTATCTTGCCATTCATCCTCCAACTAGTCGCTCGTCGCTCGTCGCTCGGCATTAGTCACTAGCGACTAATGCCTACACGCGGCGTCGCTTGCGGGGGCGGCAGCCGTTGTGCGGGATCGGCGTGATGTCCGTAATCGAGCGCACCTTCAAGCCTGATGCTTGCAACGCACGCAACGCCGACTCACGGCCGGGCCCGGGGCCTTTGATGAACACATCCACTTCGCGCAAGCCCGCATCCACGCATGTGCGCGCCACATTTTGCGCGGCCAACTGCGCCGCATACGGCGTGCTTTTGCGTGAACCTTTGAAACCCGCCGAGCCGGCGCTCGCCCACAAAATCGTATTGCCCTGCGCGTCCGTCAGCGTCACAATGGTATTGTTGAATGTCGCGTGAATGTGCGCTTGCCCGATAGGCGGCGCTTTCTTCGACGGACGGCTGCTCTGGCGCGCCGTGTCTGGTCGTTTTGCCATCTCTCCTCCTTATTACTTCTTCGCCTTCGACTTCTTGCGGCCCGCCACCGTCTTCTTCGGTCCCTTACGCGTGCGCGCGTTGGTGCGTGAGCGCTGCCCATGCACAGGCAAGTTGCGACGATGACGAATGCCACGATACGAACCGATTTCTTGCAGGCGCTTGATGTTCATGCTGATCTCGCGCCGCAAGTCGCCTTCGACTTTGTACTCCTTGTCAATGAGCGCGCGTAATCGCGCCACTTCGTCGTCGCTCAAATTCTTCACGCGCGTATCGGGATTGATCTTGAGCTTTTCCAAAATATCATGGCTAGCCGTTGGCCCAATGCCATAGATGTAACGCAAACCGATCTCGACGCGCTTTTCACGCGGCAGGTCAACACCCGCAATCCGAGCCATCTGTTCTCCCTTTTCGATTTTTGAATTTAGATTCGCTCATGTATCGCAAGCGTGCAACCATCCCTTGCTCACGCGGGATTGCCCCATCCCACGCCATGGTGGCGGACGTGACCATCCACCACGAGCGGAGCGCTATTTCTAAACATGCGCGTTTAGATTTTTGACGAGACGCGCACGGCTCAATCTAAAATCAAAAATCAACCATCAAAAATTATCCTTGGCGCTGCTTATGCTTGGGGTTATTGCAAATCACCCGCACCACTCCGTGACGTTTGATGACTTTGCACTTGTCGCACATTTTCTTAACCGATGCTCTCACCTTCATGTTTGCCTCCTTGCGCTTCATTGAATGTGGAAGTTGGAAATTGGCAGCTGGGCATCTCATCTCCACTTACGCATGACTCATGACTCCATTTACTCACTGCCAACTTCGACGACCTATAACGCCGTCAAAATCTCCGCCGAACCGTTATGCACGGCAATCGTATGCTCGAATTGCGCGCACCAACTATGATCTTCCATCACAATCGTCCACCCATCCTTCAGTTCGCGCGTCTCATCGCGCCCGAGCGTCAGCAACGGTTCAATCGCATACGTCATGCCCTCGCGCAATTTGATGCCTTGCCCTGCGGGGCCATGATTAGGCACAGAGGGCTCTTCATGCATCTGTCGCCCCACCCCATGACCCACGTACTTGCGGATGACGGCAAAATCATACTGCCTCACAAAGCTCTCGATGGTCCAACCGACATCGCCGATGCGATTACCCGCTTTTGACGCCGCAATGCCGCGATACAACGCTTCGCGCGTCACGTCGAGCAACTCTTTGATGCGGGGCGATACAGCGCCCACCGGAAATGTCCACGCCGCATCGGCAACCCACCCATCCACCACCGCGCCCACATCCACGCTCACAATGTCGCCGTCGCGCAATACGCGCTTGGGATTGGGAATGCCATGCACCAATTCGTCGTTGAGACATACGCAGATATGCGCGGGGAAGGGGGGGCCGTTTTCATGATGCGGATAACGGAAAAACGACGAGGTCGCGCCATGCTGCCTCAACAGTTCTGCCGCTAACGCATCCAGTTCGCTTGTGCGCACGCCAGGCGCGACGACCTTCTCCATCTCCACGAGTATCTTGGCGACGATGTGACCCGCCACGCGCATCGCCGCGATCTCGTGTGGGCGCTTCAATACAACCTTTTTGCTCACATCCCAATAACCTTCACGACAGCCGCATACACTTGCTCAATCTCTTGCGCGCCATCCACTTCGCGCAGCACGCCCTGTTGACGATAATACGCGATAACGGGCATGGTGTCATTGAAGTACTTGGTCAACCGATTCGCCACCACCTCAGCCTTATCATCGGGACGTTGAATCAATTCGCCGCCGTCACGGTCACACACACCTGCTATTTTCGATGGATTGTATTCGACGTGATATGGCGTTTGACACACTTTGCAGAACCAACGTCCCGACAAGCGCTTCAGCAACGCGCTTTCAGCGACTTTGACGTATAGGACATGCTCTACTTTCTGTCCACGTTCTGCAAACAGCTTGCCTAGCGCTTCGGCTTGTTGCACGGTGCGCGGGAAGCCGTCGAGAATGATGCCCTTCGCACAATCAGGTTGGCTCATACGCTGCCGAATCATCGCAATCGTCACATCATCAGGCACTAAGTCGCCGCGCGCCAAAATCGCTTTGACCTGCTTGCCGAGCTCCGTTTCGTTCTTGATCTGTTCACGAAACAAATCGCCGCTGGCGACGTGAGGCAATTGCAAGCGCGCTTTCATCAAATCGGCTTGCGTTCCCTTGCCTGCGCCCGGCGCACCCATCAATACAATGTTCATGCTCTCGTCATTAGTTGCTAGTCGCTAGTCAGTAGCAGCAACAACCAGCGACTACTTGATAAAGCCCTCGTATTGCCGCATCAACAGCTGCGCTTCCAATTGTTTCATCGTATCCAGCACGACGCCAACGACGATCAGCAAGCCCGTGCTGGAAACGATCATCGTCGTGGTTTCGGTCACGTCGCTCATGAACCAGGGGAGCAAAGCCACCAACCCCAAGAACACCGCGCCCGCAAAGGTGATGCGTCCCAACACGCTATTCAAATACGATTCCGTCACCTTGCCCGGACGCATTCCAGGAATAAACGCGCCCTGCTTTTGCAACGTCTCCGCCCAGTTCTGTTGTTTGAACATGATGTCGGTGTACATGTAGGTAAAACCAATCACCATGAAGAAATACATGATCCAGTAAAACCAATGGGCAGTGCTGAAGGTCGTCGCAATCACTGTCGCCCAATACGCAATAGTTGGATTCTCGCTAACCGCGAAGTATTGCGCGACGACGCCCGGCAAAATTAAAATGGATTGCGCGAAGATGAGCGGAATCATGCCCGCTTGGTTCACCTTCATCGGAATATGTGAAGTTTGCCCGCCATACACGCGCGAGCCGCGCACCCGCTTGCCATAATGCACAGGCACTCGCCGCGTGCCTTCGGTGATAACGACGATTGCCGCCACCGTCACTAAACCAATGGCAGTAAACCAAATCACCCCCGCATAATCTCCATTGGAAACCAATTGCCCGACCCGTTGCGGAATCTGCGCGACGATGCCGCCGAAGATAATGACCGAAATGCCCTGCCCAATGCCCTCTTGCGTGATCAACTCGCCCAACCACATGGCGAACATCGTGCCAGCCGTCAACGTGATGATGGTTGTCAGAGACGGCAACAAGAGTTCAGGCGAGAAACCAAAGTTCGTCAGTACGGCTCCACTCGACGTCGTCGTGCGCGCCAAGATCAGACTTGTGCCAATCGCTTGCAGCAACGCCATCGGCACCGTCAAAATGTGCGTATAGAGATTGATCTTTTGGCGTCCCTGGTCGCCTTCTTTTGCCAGCTCACGCAATTGCGGAATGATGGGCTGCAGTAGATTAAGCACAATTGAAGCGGTGACATACGGGTACACGCCCATCGCAACGATAGAGGCTGTGGATAACGCCCCACCAGACAACAAATTGAACATACCCAACAACTGGTACTGTTGAAACAACGCATCGAGCGCCGCGCGATTGACGCCTGGGATGGGGATGTGCGCCACCAAGCGATAGATGACGAGAATCGCTAGTGTGAACAACAGCTTGCGGCGTAAATCGGGCAAGCGAAACGCATTCAAGACCGATTGCAGTAACGAGGTTGGCATAACTTACTCCTCAAGCGGTAGCTCGTGGCGAGCAGCGCATTGCCCCTTGCGATTGTGGTAACTCGCGCCGTCAATCGCAAAGCGCCCACCGCTAAACGCCATTCTATGACAAGACCTCAACTTGACCACCCGCCTTCTCGATCTTGTCCTTTGCGCTGGCTGAGACAGCGTGCGCTTGCACCATCAACTTCTTTTGCAACTCGCCTTGCCCCAACACTTTCACACGCTGCCGAGCAGATTTGATGAGCCCCACTTCCTTGAGTTTTTCCAGTGTGACCACATCGCCATCGTTGAACGCCTGGTTCAATTCCTGCACGTTGACAGGCGTGAACGGCACTTTCCAAATGCGTGTGAAACCCCGCACAAAAGGCAAGCGACGCACAAACGGCAACTGCCCGCCTTCAAAGAATGGCGACTTCACGCCACCACTGCGCGCGCCTTGTCCTTTGACGCCGCGTCCCGACGTTTTGCCATGCCCGCTCGCATGACCACGCCCAACGATGTGTGGACGATGGGTCGCGCCTTTGGGTGATCTCAATTCATGTGCTTTCATAATTCCCCACGCTAAAGCTTTTTGCCCTACGACTTCACTTCCTCAACTTTGACCAGGTGCGCTACTTTCGCCAACATCCCTTTGATGGCAGGGGTCAATGTATGCTCGACGCTATGCCCCAATTGTCGCAACCCCAAGGCGCGCAGCGTGTCCTTTTGATTTTGCTGATAACCGATTGCGCTTTTGGTGTAAGTGACTTTGACTTTTTGCTCAGGCATCGCTCTTCTTCCTCCAGAACGGCGACACGTCCTTTAACGATTTGCCTCGCCGTCCCGCTTCCAGATCCACATCTTTCAAATTCTGCAAGCCCTTAATGGTTGCGCCGACGACGTTCAACACATTGTTGCTGCCTTGCGATTTCGTCAGCACGTCGCGCACGCCGGCCGCCTCCAGCACCGCGCGCACGCCGCCGCCCGCAATGACGCCCGTGCCGGGCGAAGCCGGTTTCAGAAACACTTTCGCCGCGCCGAATTTTGTGAGGATGTCGTGTGGAATCGTGCCATTGACAATCGGTACCCTGATCAGCTTCTTGCGCGCTCGCTCCACGCCTTTGCGAATCGCATCCGTCACTTCACGCGCGCGCCCAATGCCCATGCCCACTGAGCCTGAGCCATCGCCAACGACGACCAACGCGCGAAAACCAAAATGGCGACCGCCCTTGACCACCTTCGCCACACGCGAGATGTCCACCACGCGCTCTTCGTATTTTTCGTCGGTTTCTTTTACTGCGCCATCGCGTGAAGGACGAACAGCGCCCGGGGTTTTCTCTGCGCGTCGCTCATTGCCGGCGCGCTCACCACCACGACCGCCCCCCGGCGCGCCGCCGCGCCCACCTTGTCCGCCTTGCCCCCCCGCGCTCCGTCCGCCGCCGCGCCCGCCTTGTCCGCCTTGCCCCCCCGCGCTACGTCCACCGCCACGCCCGCCTTGCCCACCAGAACTACGTCCCCCACCAGCTCCCCGATTAGGGCGCGGTGCGTTACCTTGTGCTGATTGAGAAGTCTGTATGGCTGCTTGCGTCGCAGCGCCAGCCGAAGGTGTGGTAGTTTCTGAAGATTGATTCGACATTGTCTCTCCTAAAATTCCAGCCCGCCGCTGCGAGCGCCATCCGCCAACGATTTAATACGGCCATGATACTTGTAACCCGCGCGATCAAACACGACTTGTTTCACGCCTCGCTCCTGAGCGCGTTTCGCCACGGCTTCGCCAATGACCTTGGCTTGCTCCAGTGGTTTCAAGTCTTTGAGCTGTGGGCGCAACGCTTTATCCAACGACGAAGCGGCCGCAAGGGTGTGACCCTTGCGATCGTCAATCACTTGCGCGTAGATGTGCTTCTCGCTGCGAAACACGTTGAGCCGCGGACGTTCTGGTTCGCCAAACACAAACTTACGCACATGCTTACGCCGCCGCTCACGGGCTACGAATGAAGGATTCGTCTTTTTCATAACCTCATACCTGTCATCAGTTTAGATTTCGGTGCGCCGTTCTCGACTGACTGTTCAATCGAAAATCAAAATCAAAAATTATTTGGCGCCCGCCTTACCCGCCTTACCCGCTTTCTGGCGCACGCGCTCACCCAAATAGCGAATCCCTTTGCCTTTGTATGGTTCTGGTTTGCGAATGGCGCGAATCTTGGCCGCCATCTCACCAACCAACGCCTTATCAATGCCTTCGATCGTCACGGTGCGCCCAGATTTATCCACGCTGAACGCAATACCCACCGGCGGCGACACGCGGACAGGATGCGAGAAACCGACTTGCAATACCAAGTCTTTGCCTTGCACTTCGCCACGAAAACCGACGCCTTGCACGTCGAGCTCCTTCTTGAAGCCCGTGCTGACACCCATAACCATGTTGTTGATAAGCGCGCGGGTTAGACCATGTAAGGCGCGCGCCGCAGGCACATCCAAATGGCGCGACACCACCACCGCGTTACCAGCTTTCTTCACGTCAATTTCAGGATGAAACGTCTGCGTCAGCGTGCCTAATTTGCCTTTGACCTCAACTGTATGGTCTTTGATATGGACCTGCACGCCCGCAGGAATCTCAATTGGTTTCTTGCCGATGCGGGACATCCGACTCCTCACAAAGTAACGAGCAATTAGTCATTAACTTACGAGGCGCACACTCTCCTCAATCACTAATTGCTAATCGCCCATTACCAAATTTGACACAGCACCTCGCCGCCCACTTTGAGACGGCGCGCCTTACGGTCAGTCATCAAACCCTTGGGCGTCGTCAAAATAGCGATGCCCATACCGCTCTGCACCCAATTCACGTCACGATAGCCCGTGTAAATGCGACGGCCGGGCGTGCTGACGCGCTGCAAGCCGTTCAAGACAGGCTTGCGTTGATCCGTGTATTTCAGGCGAATCCGCAGCACCGCTTGCTTATCTTGCTGGCTTACATCAAAATCTTGGATGAAACCCTCTTCACGCAAAATCTTGGCAATTGCCATCTTCAACTTCGACGATGGCATCAAGACCTGCGTATGCCGCGCCATCAATGCATTGCGAATGCGGGTCAACATATCCGCGATGGGATCGTTTACCATACTCCACTCCAATTAGTCATTAGTCACTAGCGACTAGCAACTAGCAATTACCAAGATGATTTGGTCAGACCGGGGATCTTGCCCTCTAACGCCATCCGACGGAAGCAAATGCGACACAACGCAAAGCGACGCATGTAACCACGCGGACGCCCGCAGACGTTGCAACGATTCCGCACCTGATTTGCATACTCCCGCCGTTGCTCCCGATACTTCATGCAAGTTTTTGCCATACGGTTCTCCCTCTCAGGGGCTTGTGAAGCGACTTGCGTCGAAACCTCACAAGTCTGCCAGGTTAATTCTTGTCCTTTCGACTAAATGGCATCCCCAACAATTGCAACATACGATAGGCTTCGCGGTCATTGGGCGCTGAAGTCACAATCGTAATTTCCATGCCGCGCACCTTGTCAATGCTATCATAGGGAATTTCGGGCCAAATCAATTGCTCCGACAAACCCAACGTATAATTGCCGCGCCCATCGAAAGCTTCGTTCGGCACACCGCGAAAATCGCGCACGCGTGGCAACGCCGTGCCAATCAATCGCTCCAAAAACGCCCACATCTTCTGACCGCGCAACGTCACCTTCACCCCAATCGCCTGCCCTTCGCGCACCTTGAAGGTCGCAATGGACTTGCGGGCGCGGGTCACGATAGGTTTCTGCCCCGTGATGGTCGTCACATCGCGCACCGCATTCTCGACCGCCTTACTGTTGGTCAACGCTTCGCCCAAGCCAATGTTGACAACGATTTTCTTGATTTGAGGAATTTGCATCACGTTGGCGTAATTGAATTCTTTGTGGAGTTGCGGTCCCACTTCGGTTTGATATTTTTGCTTCATGGTCATGGTAGCCATCAGTCCAACACCCTCCCGCAATCTTTGCGCTTGCACACCCGCACACGCTTGCCTTCTTCCAGGCGCACGCCCACCCGCGTCCACTTGCCGCAATGTTTGCACACGTGCGCGACCCGCGACAGCGGCAACGGCGCTTCGCGATCAATAATGCCGCCCGCCTGCCCCGTCTGTGGATTGCGCTTCTGATGCTTCTTCACCAGATTCTTGCCCGCGACCACCACCTTGCCTTCTTTGGGCCACACGAACTGCACAGTGCCACGCGAGCCTTTTTCCTCACCCCACAAAATTTCAACCGTATCCCCTTTTTTGATGCGCGCAAGCATAACCCTCATCTCCCCTGCATCTCCCCAAATCCCCTTTGGTTCCATAAAACGACGTTAGGGGAAATTCTGGGAAATCGCATGAATCACAATACTTCCGGCGACAATGACACAATCTTCATAAACCCTTTTTCGCGCAACTCACGCGCCACAGGTCCGAAGATACGCGTGCCTTTGGGCTCGCCGCCGTCGCCCAAAATCACAGCGGCATTTTCGTCGAACCGAATGAACGAGCCATCTTTACGACCATACTCTTTGACGGTGCGTACGATGACCGCTTTGACCACATCGCTCTTCTTCACGCTGCCGCCCGGCGACGCCTGCTTCACCGTCGCCACAATAATATCGCCCACCCCCGCATAACGGCGCTTCGTGCCGCCCAACACTTTGATGCACATGATTTCCTTCGCGCCCGTGTTGTCCGCGACACGCAACCGAGAATATTCTTGAATCATGACGGCGTCTCCTCACTCGTCGTTGCCAATCCAGCCGCTTCAGCTGCCGCCTCGTTGGGTTTCTCTTCCTTGCTAGGCGGAATCACCACTTCAGGCAGCGCCAAGACTTCGCCCTTCTTCATCACTTCGGCGACCCTCCAATGCTTTTCTTTGCTGAGGGGGCGCGACTCAATGATCCTCACCATGTCGCCTTCGTGGCATGGCACATCCGCATGAGCTTTGAAACGATTCCGCACGCGAATGACTTTGCCATAGAGCGGATGACTGCGCGTGCGCTCCACCTGCACTACCACCGTTTTCTGCATTTTGTTACTGACCACGCGGCCAGTAAATGTGCGACGAC
>CAZDYP010000095.1:0-4089 GCA_964509505.1 uncultured Anaerolineae bacterium
CTTTATGGCTCTGTGATAAATCAGAGGAGAGAGGAAGAATGGTGAGTCGGCATCATGCGCTGACTCTGCAAGGGAAATTATGTCAAACGAAAAATCCAAAAAGGAAATTATTCCTTTGGAAAATACGCACATGAACATGGGCACGCGCACGCGCCAGATCATTCGTCCACCGCGTTTCCCCGATGCTGGGGCGGCGGTGCGTGAGCATATCGTGAAGCGTGAGCGACCCGCGACGGCGGTGGATGTGTTGCTCGTCAACCCGCCCTCGCCCGACGGCGGTATCTGGATTCGCAGCCAGCATCGGGTCGGGCGTAAGTCGCGCGAAAACATGATCTGGCCCCAAGTGTCGCTCGCGCAAATGGCGGCGCTCTTGCATCCTGATTATAAGGTCGCCATCATTGACGCCATTGGCGAACGCATGTCGTGGACTCAGTTCGAGGCGAAGCTGCGCGTGTATGCGCCAAAGTATTATCTGACACAAGTCACCGCGCCGACGTTGCAGAACGATATGTATGGCGTCTTTTTGGCGAAGGCGTTGGGCGCGAAGACGATTGCAATGGGCACGCACGTGACGCCGATGTGGCAAGAGACGCTTGCGCCATATCCCGCGCTCGACTTCGTGTTGCGCGGCGAACCCGAAATGACCTTGCGCGAAATTGTGGACTGCTTCGAGGGCAAAGAACCATCGCAAGAGAGCATCAAAAAATTGTTGATTGGCACAGGTTCAGCAGTGCCAACGAAATTTGCGAAAGACACGAAGGGCGACTTGTCGCATATCAAAGGCTTAGGTTGGCGCAACGGGCACGAGCTCATTGTGAATCAAGATCGCCCCTTCATTCCGAGCCTCGACGATTTGCCGATTCCCATGCACCATCTGTTGCCATTGCAGAAGTATCGCGCGCCGATGATGAAGACGGCATACACCTTCATCGTCTCGTCACGCGGCTGTAGCGCGGGTTGTACGTATTGCATCAAGCACGTCAGCTATCAATGGTCGTTGCGCTTGCGCTCACCCGAAAACATCGTCAAAGAGCTATGGGTCTTGAAGAAGCTCGGCATTGACTACATTCACATGTACGCCGACTTGTTCACGCTCTCGCGCGAGCAAGTCGTGGATTTGTGCAACCTCATCATCAAAGAAAACTTGAACATCAAGTGGACGTGCAACAGCCGGGTGGACTACGTGGACGAAGAAATGTTGAGTTTGATGGGCAAAGCGGGGTGTTGGATGATCGCATGGGGCATCGAGTCGGGCAACGCGGACATCCTGCACCATGCGCGCAAAGGCGCTGACCCCGCAAAAGCGTCGCGCGCCTTGACGTGGTCGCGCAAGGCAGGCATCAAGAATTGGGGCTACTTCATCATCGGCTTGCCCGGCGAAACGGAGCAGACCATCCGCGAGACCATCGAGTTCTCGAAGAAGCTGCCGCTCGACATCGCCTTGTTCCACATCGCCGCGCCGTATCCCGGCACGCCGTTCTTCTTTGAGGTAGTAAAGAATGGTTGGTTCCGTCCCGGCACACGCTGGGAGGAAGTGGACATGGACCGCTCGACGGTGTTGGACTATCCGCACTTGCCCGCCGAGCGGCTGGAGTATTGGCAGAAGCGCGCGTTCCGCGAATGGGCATTCCGTCCCGGTCCCATCCTCACGTTCCTCAAAGGCTTCAACAGCTGGGATGGCATCAAGTCCGCCTTCGACATCGCCTTCCAACATTTGCGTTGGGTCAGCGAGTCGCCGTTGGCGGGTGATGCAGGAGCGTGAGAACACGTTGGACTTGATAGGCGTGAAACGTGGGAACCTGTCAGGTCTTTGCTGCTGACATGAGCTTGCATCGCACCACTTTCGACTGGCCGCTGCTGCTGTTTTTTTTCTCGGCGTTATGGGGCGTCGGGATTGCTTATGATACGACGAGCGCCGGGCTCAAATTCAGTTTTATATGTGGCGGGCTGGCGCTCTATTATTTTTTGTCATTGATTCATTCGCGCGTGACTTGGCGTGATGTTGAAGCGCCTGTATTGCGAATCGTCGTCGGCGGCGCGCCCACGCTCATCGCCGTTTATTTTTTGCTGACGAATGATTGGACACACTCTGTCGAAAAGGTTGCGTGGCTCGAACCGCTGCGCGCGTGGTTAGCCGAACGGCAATGGAATGCGCCTTTGCCACGCTTGCATCCGAATCTTGTTGGCGGCGTGTTAGCGTTGAGCGTGCCATTACAAGCGGCGGCGCTGGTGAAACATCCAAACCGCAAAGGGTTTATCAGCCCTTGGAGTCTGCTGGGCGGTCTAGAAATTTTCCTGTTGTTCGTCTCGCTTGTTGGTTTGTTGCTCAGTGGGTTGCGTGGCGCATGGCTCGCGTTAGCGGCAGCGGTGGGTGTGTGGTTGTGGTGGCGCGTTTGTGAGCGGTTGGGGGGTTGGCGTGGGCGGCGGCTGACGATGGGCGTGTGGTTGGGTGGGTTGGCGTTAGCGACGTTGCTGTTGGTGAGTACGGCGTGGAGCGCGCCACTGCTAGGCTTGCGGCCCGACCGCTTGTTTGTGTGGCGTAACAGTTGGGATTTGGCGTGGGATTATTTTTTCACGGGGCTAGGCTTGGGCAATTTCACGATGGCTTACTCCAGCTATGCCTTGCTAGTGCATGTCCCGCATACGACGCACGCGCACAATTTGTTTTTGGATATTTGGCTTGAACAGGGCTTGCTTGGGTTATGCGCTTTCGTGTGGTTGCTGGTCGTTGCCTTCGTTCCCAAGCGCTCACAGCCCAACCACACCACCCGCTGGCGCACTGCCGCATTGATGGCAACCGTGGTGATTGCGCTGCATGGCTTGGTGGACGATAGTTATTATGGATACGAGGGCGTGGGCGCGTTGGCTTTATTCGTGCCATTCGCCTTGCTCTCGCGGCGTGGTGAACATTCGCAAGTTAGTTTGCCGCAGCTCAATCAAAAAATCAGCCTTGCGCTTTGGGGTATGCTTGCTCTTGGTATCGTGATGACGTTGGTGTTGCCTGCGACGCGCGCCGCCTACGAAGCGAACCTAGGCGCATTGTCGCAAACGCGCGCGGAACTTTCTATCTATCAATGGCCCCAATGGCCCCTGCAAGATGCGCTCCGTCGCTCCACCAACATCAACCTCACCGCGTCTATCGAACACTATCGCGCTGCGCTCGCCCTTGATCCAACCAATGTCACCGCGAATCGGCGTTTAGGACAAATCGAATTATCGCTTGGCGCGTACGACGAAGCGCGCCATCATTTGGAAGCGGCCCATCGCGCAGCGCCGCAGCAACAAGCCACGCAGCAGCTGTTCGGCGAGAGTTTGGCGTTGACGGGCGACGTGGCGCGCGCCGCCGCCTTGTGGCGCGCGATTCCCTTAGAACAAGATCAGCTCGCCATCCGACACGGTTGGTACAGCAGCGCGAACGACGCGCAAAGCGCGCTACGCGCGCAATGGGTCACTGAGGCTATTGTGTTGGCGCGCAAAAAGTAAGAGAATAATCACTATGACCGAACGTATCAACGTCCGTATTCATCCCACTGCCGAGGTGTCGCCGCACGCCGAGATTGGCGCAGGCACCATGATCTGGCATCAGGCGCAAGTGCGCGAAAAGGCGCGACTCGGCGCGAACTGCATCCTGAGTAAAGGCGTGTATGTTGATATTGGCGTAACGCTGGGCAACAACGTCAAAGCGCAAAACTACGCAACCATCTATCATGGCGTGACGATTGAAGATGGCGTGTTTCTTGGTCCCCATTGCGTATTCACTAACGACAAAACGCCGCGCGCCATCAATCCCGATGGTTCGTTGAAAAGCGGCGACGATTGGGAGTTGGGCAAGACGTTGGTGAAGTATGGCGCGGCAATTGGCACGAATGCGACCATCGTCTGCGGCGTCACCATCGGGCGCTGGGCGCTGGTCGGCGCAGGCGCAGTAGTGACGCGCGATGTGCCGGACTATGGGTTAGTGTTGGGCAATCCCGCGCAGCTGAAAGGCTTCGTCTGTCCCTGCGGCGCGCGCCTCGTACATCAACGCGACGAAGATACAACGGTTGTAGCAGTGTGCGTGAAGTGCCAGCGTGCAGTGACGATGGAAAA
>CAZDYP010000095.1:4189-16966 GCA_964509505.1 uncultured Anaerolineae bacterium
AGTAGTGTGGCGCATGACGCAATAGGTTGGTGTAGGGCAAGTTTGTAACTTGCCCGCTTGGCATGGAAAAAGTAGTGTGGCGCATGACGCAATAGGTTGGTGTAGGGCAAGTTTGTAACTTGCCCCACCTCATTTTGAGCGATTCCAATGATTCCTCTTTCCAAGCCCTTGATTGGCGACGAAGAAAAACAAGCTGTGCTAGAAGTGCTCGACTCGGGCATGTTAGCGCAGGGACCGCGCGTCGCTGCGTTTGAAAAAGCTTTCGCGGAGATGGTCGGCGTGAAGTATGCCATCGCCACCTCGAATGGCACGACGGCGCTGCACCTTGCGTTGTTGGCGGCAGGCGTCAAAACAGGTGACGAGGTCATCACGACGCCCTTCACTTTCATCGCGTCAGCGAACACGATTTTGATGACGGGCGCGCGTCCCGTGTTTGTGGACATTGACCCCGTGACGTTCAACCTCCAGCCTGAACTTATCGCCGCGGCCATCACACCGCGCACCAAAGCCATTATGCCCGTGCATCTGTTTGGCTTGTCGGCGGATATGGATGCCATCATGACGCTGGCACGCCAGCACAACCTCGTCGTTATCGAAGACGCCTGCCAGAGTCACGGCGCGGAGTACAAAGGCAAGCGCGTAGGCAGTTTTGGGATTGGCTGTTTCTCGCTTTATCCAACGAAGAACATGACCTCCGCCGAAGGCGGCATGATCACGACGGATGAGGCAGCGTGGGCGGAGCGCTGCCAAATTTTGCGGCAACATGGCATGCGTCGCCGTTACTACCACGACGAGCTCGGCTATAACTATCGCATGACCGACTTGCATGCGGCGATTGGGTTGGCGCAACTACGCAAGTTGGAGCAGTTCAATGCTGCGCGCCTCGCCAACGCCCGGTTTCTCAACGAACATCTGCGCGGAGTGACGACGCCGACCACGCCCGCAGGTTATCGGCACGTCTTTCATCAATACACGATTCGCGTGGGCAACGGCAAACGCGACGCTCTGCTCGAGCACTTGAATAAGCAGGGTGTTGGCTGTGGCATATATTATCCTGTGCCGGTGCATCAACAGACCTTCTACGTGAACGACTTGGGCTATCACGGGCAATGTTTCCCCGAAGCGGAACGCGCCGCCGCCGAAGTGTTATCGTTGCCCGCGCATCCCGCCTTGAGTTCGGCGGATTTGGAAACGATTGTGGCTGCCGTGAACGAATTCGGAGGAATATGAGTATGGCAACCGGGCAAGTGCGAGTCGGCGTCATCGGTGTGGGGCGCATGGGACAGCGTCACTGCCGCATCTATGCGACGATGCGCCGCGCTCAATTGATGGGCGTGTGCGACGTTTCGACCGAGTTGGGGCGCAAAATTGCGCGCCAATATGAAGCATCGTTCTATCGGCAGATAGACGATTTGCTGGACAACGTGGACGCCGTTAGCCTCGCCACGCCGACTCCCCTGCACTACGATTTGGCGATGCGCTGCATCGAGCATGGCGTCCACGTGCTGATCGAAAAACCTATCGCCGAGACGCTCGAACAAGCTGAAGCCATTGCCAAAGCCGCCGAAGCCAGCCAGTTGGTGGTGATGGTCGGACACATCGAGCGCTTCAATCCGCCTTATTTGGAATTGAAACACGTGCTGGACAATATGAAGCCGCTTGCGATCAACGTGCGCCGCCTGAGCGCCTACGAAGGCAGCAACACCGATGTGGACGTGGTGCTCGACTTGATGATTCACGACACCAACCTCATGCTCGATCTGGTCGGGCGCGAGCCGACGCAGGTACATGCTTTTGGGTTGACCGCGTACAGCGGCTCGATTGATCACGCGGTCGCGCAATTAGAATTCGAGGCTGGCCCACTCGTGACGATGACCGCCTCGCGCGTCACCGAACAGAAAGTGCGCTCCATCGAAGCGACCGCGCACGAAGCATACATCGAGTGCGACTTACTGACGAAAGTCGTGTTGGTGCATCGGCGCACGCTCGGACAATACCCCACGCACGAACCGCAAGGCGGCAAATATCGGCAAGAGAGCGTGATGGAGCGCATCCACGTGCCTGTGGTAGAACCGCAGTTTGCGGAGCAAGAACATTTCATAGACTGCATCCTGAACAATCGTCCCCCCTTGGTCTTGGCGCGCGACGGCTTCAAAGCCTTGCAGCTGGCGATGACCATTCGCAATCAAATTCTGAATAATCTAAAGGTGATGAACAAACAAGCGACCAGCCGCAGATGAACCAAGAAAGGAAATGATCAGCATGGACTTATCAATCATCGTGCCTTGCTATAACGAGGCAGACAACGTGCCCAAGTTGCGCGCTGAATTTTTTCCCGTCGTCGCGCAGCTCGCGCACCAACGCGCCGTCGAGGTGATCTTTGTGGACGACGGCAGTCGTGATCAGACGTGGCAAGCGTTGCATGACGCCTTTGGCGAAGGGAAGGCGTTGCCCCATCAGCCCAACGTGACCGTGCGGTTCGAGCGTCACGTCATCAATCGCGGCTTGGGCGCAGCGCTGCGCACAGGCTTTGCCGCCGCGCGCGGCGAACTCATCGTCACGACCGATTGCGACGGCACGTACAAGTTTGAGACGATTCCTGACTTGCTCGCCCGCCTCACGCCCGACGTGGACATCGTTACCGCCTCGCCCTATCACCCTGAGGGCAAAGTGGTTGGCGTGCCTGCTTATCGTCTCATCCTCAGTCAAGGCTCGTCCATGCTTTACCGCCTGCTGGTAGATTGGCAACTTCGCACCTACACGTGCTTGTATCGCGCCTATCGGCGTCCAGTGATCGAGCGCGTGCCATTTGAGTCGGATGGCTTTTTGGCAGGCACAGAAATTTTGGTGAATGGCTTGTTCATGGGCTATCGCGCCGCCGAATATCCTGCGGTGCTCTACTCGCGTATGTTTGGCGTCTCGAAGGCTAAACTCGCGCGCACCATCCGCGCGCACTTGCAATATCAATGGCGCGTGCTATTGCACCGTCTGGGCGTGTCGTCGCTGGTGACGCGCCACAAAACCCAAACCGCCTAATTACCAGGAGGATAACGGTGAGCACAATTAAAACATGGCTAAGGAGCAATCGAAAAATGGAAATTGCGATCATCTACATACTGATCAGCGTCATTTCGGGCGCGAGTGGGCAGATCATGCTCAAGAAGGGCATGACCACGATGGGGCCGTTGACGTTGAGCATTGGCGACTTCTTCAACATCGTGTGGCGCATTGGCACGAACCCGTATGTGGTCATCGGACTGACCATCTACGTCGCAGGCACCGTTTTCTGGTTGGCGGCGCTGTCGCGCGTGGACTTGAGCTTCGCTTATCCCTTCGCGAGCCTGAGCTACGTCGTGATGTTATTTGCCTCGTGGCAATTGTTCAACGAAAACCTGACGCCGCTACGCTTGCTCGGCACGGCAGTAGTGTTCTTCGGTGTATTTTTGATTTCACGGAGTGGTTAGCCGCGATGAAAATTGTATCCGTTGTCGGCGCTCGCCCGGAGTTCATTCAAGCCGCGCCGGTCAGCCGCGCCTTGCGCGCAACGAATCGCCATCAAGAGATGCTAGTACATACGGGTCAACATTATGACTACCAGATGTCACAGACATTCTTCGACGAGCTGGGCATCCCCGCGCCCGATTACAATTTGGAAGTCGGCTCGGGCTCGCACGCCAAACAAACCGCCGAGATGCTCACGCGGATGGAGGACGTGCTGCTGAAAGAAAAGCCCGACCTCGTCATAGTGCGTGGCGACACCAATTCGACGTTGGCGGGCGCGCTCGCCGCCAGCAAATTGCTCATCCCTATCGCGCATATCGAATCGGGCGAGCGCAGCTTCGACAAGCGCATGCCCGAAGAAGTGAACCGCCTTGTCGCCGACAACCTCTCCGACCTCCATTTCTGCGCGAGCCAACACGCGGCGCAACATCTACGTGACGAAGGCTTCACCGACTCGGTGTATTGGACGGGCGACGTGATGCTCGATGCCATGCTGCAAAATCGCCCCCTGGCGCGCAGCCAGTCCGACGTGTTGCAGCGCCTCGACTTGCAGCCGCGTCGCTACGCGCTCGTCACGATTCACCGCGCCGCGAACACTGACGACCCCACGCGTCTGCGCCAGATCATCACCGCACTGAATCATGTGGGCGAGACCATTGTCTTTCCCGTGCATCCGCGCACGCGCAAAGCGTTGAACCAACTGGAGGTATCATTTGCCCCGCACGTGCGCCCCGTCGAGCCGTTGGGCTACTTCGACATGATGATGCTCGAAGAAAACGCGCGCCTCATCGCCACCGACTCGGGCGGCGTGCAACGCGAAGCCTATTTCCTCAGTGTGCCTTGCTTGACCCTGCGCGACGAGACCGAATGGACCGAAACGGTTGAAGTGGGTTGGAACAAACTGGTCGGCGCAGACACAGAGTTGATCGTGAATGAATGGTTCACATTCACGCCGCCTGCCGCGCATCCCCCCGTGCTCGGTGACGGCACCGCAGGGCAACAAATTGCGGAACTGTTGGAACGCCAACCGCTCAAACTGGGTGCGCCGCGCAAAAACACACTCGTAGTACGGGCGTATAACTCCCGCACCAACAACGGCACCAGTGAGCAGTCCGTCGTCGCTCACGCCAACGGACACAACGAGCTGAAAGAAGTCACCGCATGACCATAGGCATTATCGGGGGGGCGATTATGGGCATCAGCCTCGGCTACTTTCTCGCGCAACGAGGCGTGTCCGTCGAAATCTTCGAGGCGTCGCCCGTGCTGGGTGGCTTGGCGGGCCCATTGATGTTGGAAGATGGCACCGCCGTAGATCGTTTCTATCACGCCATCTTGCCAAGCGACGCGCATTTACATCAGCTTTGCGAGGAGCTCGGCATCGCCGACCAAATGCGCTTCCGCCCCACAAAAACAGGCTTCTTCTATCAAGGCGCGATTTACTCGATGAACAACATCGTCGAGTTTTTGCGCT
This sequence comes from uncultured Anaerolineae bacterium, assembly GCA_964509505.1. Lineage (GTDB taxonomy): Bacteria > Chloroflexota > Anaerolineae > JACRMK01 > JACRMK01 > CAZDYP01. Next base: position 9,162 of record CAZDYP010000095.1, read on the forward strand.
TTCCGCCACTAGGCTGGATTGATCGCTTCCGACTGGGGCTGACGGTATTGGCTGCCCAAATGGTGCGCGATTGGCGCAGCCTCGAAAACGTCGGCATCGAAGATTGGCTCGTGCGTTATGGCGGGCGCAACACCTACCAGAACATCTGGCGGCCCATGCTCCGCGCAAAGTTCGACGGCAACAGTTTTGATGATGTGCCCGCGACCTGGATATGGTCACGGCTCGTACGCACAAAATCAGCGCGCGGCGGCGCGCAGCAACAAGAAGGCGCAGGACACTTGATTGGCGGCTACGCGACGTTGCTGAAGGCGATGGCGGCGCAGATCGAAGCGAAGGGCAACGTGATTCATCTGCAAACGCCCGTGCAGGAAGTCATGATTGAAAATGGACGCGCCACAGGCATTCGCCTGAAAGATAGCGTGCGCTATTACGATGCAGTGGCGGTGACGATGCAAGCGCCTGTCTGCGCGCGGCTTATCCCTTCTGCCCCGCAAGATTATCGCGACTATCTGACGCATACGGAGTATTTGGGCATCATCTGCCCACTGCTCGTGTTGAACAAACCACTCACGGGTTACTGGACGCTCAACATCACCGACGAGCGTGTGCCATTCACTGGCATCATCGAAACGACGGCATACATTGATCCGCAGTACGTGGGTGGGCATCATTTGGTGTATTTGCCAAAATACACCGCGCCAAACAGCGATTGGCAAAAGAAGAGCGACGCGGAGCTCAAGGACATCTGGCTCAAGAACTTGCAGATCATGTTTCCTAATTTTGATCCCAGCACGATTCGTTATTTTCTTATTCACCGTGAACGTTACGTCGAACCCCTGCATGGCTTGAACTCCACGCACTTGATTCCCCCCATCCAAACTCCCATCGAGGGCTTGTATCTGGCGACGACCGCGCAAATTTATCCTGCGCTGACCAATGGCGAATCGGTTAGTCGCCATGCGCGTGAGGCGGCCGGATTGATACTTGCGCAGGGTGTGAAAGCCGCCTCCGCGGTCGCTCTCTCTTGACGCTCGCTGCGGGCGCGAAAGGAATGATCTGTGGGAGAAAATTTACTAAGCACACGGGCCCTGAAACCAAACGCCAATGGGGACGCCTCCGCATCGCCCCAACGTGGTGGACCGCCGTTTGTGGTACCCACCGAAGACCCTGCGGCGGCGTTAGATTTTTGTCGGCAGTTGGCGCGCCTGTTCAATCCTAACCACTCGCTTGCGCCTCCGCTGCAGAGCGACTTTGCAGAGCGCGCATTAGGGCATACGCTCAATGAGTTGCCCAGCGCCATTAATGCGCCCACACTTTCAGTGGTCATGCCCGTTTACAACGAAGTTGAGAATTTGCCCAGCCTCTATGCGCGGCTTACCCAAACGCTTACGGCGACTGAGCTGAGTTATGAGTTGATCTTTGTGGACGATGGCAGCCACGACCGCAGCCGCGAGCTGGTGCGACAGTTTGCGTCGCATGACGCGCGCGTGATATTGGTGGAACTGGCGCGGAACTTTGGACACCAAATCGCCATCAGTGCAGGGTTGGATTACAGCCGTGGGCAAGGCGTCGTCGTCATGGATGCCGATTTGCAAGACCCGCCCGAAGTACTGCCCCAGTTCATTGCCAAATGGCGCGAAGGGTATGACGTGGTATATGCCATTCGCCAACATCGCAAAGAAGGCTTCCTGAAACGCGCGGCTTATGCCGCTTTTTATCGGCTGTGGCGACGCATCGCCAACATCCAGATTCCACTGGATTCGGGCGACTTCTGTATCATGGACCGGCGCGTCGTGAATTTGTTAGCTTCCATGCCCGAACGCACGCGCTTCGTGCGCGGCATTCGCAGTTGGGTAGGCTTGCGTCAGACTGGCTTGACTTATGAGCGGCACGCGCGCCATGCCGGTCGCCCCAAATACACACTCATGAAGCTGCTTGGTCTTGCGCTCAATGGCCTCGTGTCGTTCAGTTTCATTCCGTTGCGTCTCATCACCATGTTGGGTTTTGCAGTCTCTCTGCTTTCGATTGTGTTGGCGATTGGTTACACGATCCAAAAACTCACCACAGGACTCAACCCACCCGGCTTTGCGACGCTCGTCGTTTCGATTTTCTTTCTGGCGGGTGTGCAGTTGGTCACACTCGGCGTCATCGGCGAATATATCGGGCGCATCTTCGAGGAAGTAAAGCGCCGCCCGCTGTACGTGGTGCGGCGCGCGACAAGAAAGTTAGACTAAATGCGTATCTTGATGCTCGACAACGAATTCCCGCCGCTCGGCGGCGGCACGGGCGTGGTGAATGAACACCTGCTCAAAGAATTGACAGCCTATCCCGACATTGAAGTTGACTTGGTCACCTCGTCGCGCACGCCGCGCAACTACGAAACCGTGCGCTTTGCGGAGCGCATCACCATCTACAAAGCGCCCGTGGACAATCGCAATATCCATCACTCGACCAATGTCGAGCTGTTGCGTTACGCGTGGCGCGGGCTGCAGGTCAGCCGCCGCCTGCTGGCACAGCATCATTATGACTTAAGCTTCGCGTTTGCAGGCGTGCCGGCGGGGGTGTTGAGCTGGATGCTCAAGCTGACGCACGGCTTGCCTTACCTCGTATCGTTGCAAGGTCCCGATGTGCCGGGTTTCGAGGCGCGCTACAATTATTTGTATCCTGTGCTCACGCCGCTGTTGCGCGTGATATGGAGTCAGGCTGCTGTCGTTACCGCAATTAGTCAAGACCATCAACGCCTCGCGCAACGCACCTTACCCACCCTGCCCATTCCCATTATCTACAACGGCGTGGACATCGAGACCTTTGGCGCGACGCCAATCGCGCGCAAGGATGGCGCCGTCAATGTGTTGTGTGTGGGTCGCTTGATCGAACGCAAGGGGCAACAGCATTTGTTGCGCGCCTTCGCTCAGTTGCGCGCGCAAGTTCATCAATCCCTGCGTTTGACGCTCGCCGGCACGGGCGACGCTGAAGCGTCGTTGCGGGCATTGGCGCGCGAACTGGGCATCGCCGACTTGGTCACGTTCATGGGCTTCGTGTCGCGCGAGGACATGCCCGACGTCTATCGTCAAGCCGACATCTTTGCATTGCCTTCGCAGAACGAAGGCATGTCCATTGCGTTGTTGGAGGCGATGGCTTCGGGCTTGCCCGTCGTCGTCACGGCTACGGGCGGCACAGCCGAGCTCGTGACCGAAGGGGTGAACGGCTGCATCGTGCCATGGGCGGACGTGAGCGCGTTGACGACGGCGTTGGCTCGGTTGGCACGCGATGCGGAATCGCGGCAACGCATGGGGCAGGCAAATCGGCAACACGTTCAACGCTTCAGTTGGCCACATATCACGCAAGAGTATCTCCAATGGTGTGAATGGATTGTGCGTGAGACGCCCGCGCGCAAGCGCAGCGCCGATTATGCGCTGGAAAGGTCTGTGTCCTGAAATGCGTAAACCGCACATCTGTATTCTCACCAGCCAATATTTCAATTGGGGCAAATATGGCGGTTTTGGCAGTATGTCGCGCAAACTGGCCGAGTCGCTCACGCGCGAAGGGTATCGCGTCAGCGTAATTGTGCCGCGCCGTCAAAACCAGAAGCCTACCGAGACGCTCAATGGCGTGACGATTCACAGCTTTGCTTCGTTTAGTTTTGCGGAAGCCAGTCAGCTGATTCGCGCCGTCAACGCCGACATTTTCCATTCACAAGACCCAACGCTGCTCACGCTGCTGGCGCAAAAGTTGTTGCCCCATCGCGCGCACCTCATCACGTGCCGCGACCCACGCGACCGCGCCGATTGGTGGATTGAGTTTTGGTATGCGAGCTGGCGGCGGCGCGCGTTGACGCCATTCAACTATCTGACCGAATCCTCCTTCCTCATTAAACATGCAGTGCAACAAGCGCAAGGGGTTTATTGCCCCGCGCATTTTTTGAAGGCGAAGATTCAGCGCATGTATCAGCCCCAAGCGTCGCCGGAGTTTCTGCCCAACTTGATTGATGTGCCTGCGACTGCGCCGACCAAGAGCGCGCAACCGACGTTCACCTTCATCGCGCGTTGGGATCGGCGCAAGCGTCCGGAAGTTTTTCTGGAGCTCGCGGCGCAATTTCCTGAGTATCGTTTCATCTCGATAGGGCAAGGAGAAGACGCGGCTTATGACGCGCTGTTGCGCGCGCAGTATCGCCATCTTCCTAACCTCGACATGCCCGGCTTCATCAGCCGCTTTGACGAGGCGGGACGCATGGAGCGCATTCTGTCGGATACGTGGGCGTTGGTGAACACGGCGGCGCGCGAAGGCTTGCCGCTCACCTTCCTCGAAGCGGCGGCCTATGGTTGCGCAATTGTCAGCGCAGTGGATCCCGACGAGTACGCCTCACGCTTTGGGCAGCCCGTTCACGGCGACGACTTTGCCGCCGCCTTGCGCGCACTGATGACCAACTCGCCGTTGGCAAAGGGACAACGCGCGCACGCGCACGTCAAAGCCACCTACGAGAACTCGCTGGCGTTGGCGGCGCACATCGCGCAATATGAAAGGTTCAACGGAGCCTAAATTGAGTCAAGCCCAAGCGATCTCGAAAGGTATTCTTTCAGTAGGCGCGGCGCAAGTCGCCAAGATCGTCGCGTCGGCGCTGGCCGCGCCCCTCCTCGCGCGCTCATTGGAGGCAGAAGGTTATGGGCAATATGCCTATTATCTCGCGCTCATCGCGATGGCTTGGCCGCTGGCGAATCTTGGGACTTTTCAGCTGTTGTCCAAATACATCGCGGAGCGCGCCGACGATGTGCGCTGGCGTAGCCAATTGGCGAGTTTCGCGTTCATCGTCAATAGCGTGGGAACATTATGCGCCGCGTCTCTGGTCGCCCTGGTGGTGCTAGCGCGCGCCGACCGGGAGAGCCACACTGCATGGTTAGCCGCTGTGGTTGTGGGCATCATCATTTGTGAGCAGGCCATGTTGCTGGCGAGAGGGGTGCTGCACGGTTTGCAGCGCGAGGAATTGTCCAACTTGCCGGCAGCGCTGGGTTCGGTGTGCGCGGCGGTGATCGGGATTGTTTTGGTGTTGAGCGGTTGGGGGGTGCTGGGCGCGTTGCTTGGTATATGGCTCACGCACTGCGCCGTCGCGCTAATCACACTGCGCTCCATGCGGCAGTTCGTGGTGTGGCGCTTCGACCGTCAGCTCTTCACAGCGTTGCCTGTGGCGAACTTGCTGTGGTTCGGGTTCACGATCATGCTGTTTGCGACTTTAGGCTTTGCATTGTACCGCGCCGACGCTATTTTGATTCGCCATTGGTCCGACGACGCGCAAGCAGGCTTGTATGCGATGGCAACGCAGTGGTCGGAGTTTATCTGGGTCGTGCCGCTCGCAGTGCAACAGGTCATGCCGCAAGCGACGGCGCGGTTGTGGGCTGAGCAGCGCGTTGAGCAGGTCACGCAATTGTTGAGCCGGATGCTGCGTTACGTGGCGCTCAGCACGGCGCTGCTATTGATCATCGTGTTTGTGTTTGCCGAACAAATTCTGTCGCTCTACTTTGGCGCGCAATTCGCGTCCGCCAGCACAGCGTTGCGCCTTTTGATTCCCGGCGTGTTCAGTTACTCACTGGCGAGGGTGATGTGGTCAGTCATTCAAGCGCGTGGCAATGCCGCGCCTACGGCTGTCGTGATGGCATTGGCAACCATAGCCAATTTGACTTTGAACTGGTTTTTGATGCCAACATGGGGCGCAGCCGGAGCGGCGCTGTCTAGCGGCGTCACTTATGGCCTCGTCGTGTTTGCATACGTGTGGTTGCTGCGTGGCTATGGAGTGCAACCCTTCACCGATTTTCCGATTGGGCGGTTGTTGGGGCTGTGCGCCATAACCAGCGCTGCGGTTGCGCCCATCGCGTGGCTGGCGCCCTCAGCGCTCATCGCTTTGCTCAGTGGGGGACTGGTCGCCGCGCTGGTTTATGGACTTGGGGCGCTGAGGCTCGGCTTGTTTCGGGTGGACGAAATGCGGCGCATCATTGACAGCCTGCCTACACGGTTCCGAACCCCCAGCGCAAAAATCTTCGCGGCGCTACAACCCACTTTAGCGCGCATCGAAGCCTGAGCGCCCAAGCCGTTCTATCGCAGCTATTTCGATGAAGCAGGTGCGCCCCCCAAAGATATACAGACGCCTGCCGTACAATGCGCTGTGGTTGAACATCTCGAATCTCAGTATAGCTCGCTTGGAGGAGGTTGCGACGCGCATCGTACGTTTCCAACCTGCTATGTTGGAAACGAGCATCGCCGCGATCACGTTGTTGGCTCATCTGGTGCGCGATCAGCGCATTGAAGACATTAAGCCACGCCTTATTCAAGTGGGCAATGAAATTTTACAGCCAGAAGCGCGACAGCTGATTACCGACACCTTTCAGTGTTCTGTGTTCGATCACGATAGTGGTATGGAAGTCGGCGGCAGCGCTGTAGAATGCTCGGTTCATCACGGCTTGCGCGTCTTCGCCGAAAACAGCTCACCCGCAGGACACGTATTTTATCCGGCCTTTTTTACGAATGCTTTCTGGGAGCTCAGTGGCATTTATCAGTTCCGCATTACACAACACACCTTGACTGACTTACAGGTGCAGATCGTGCCCGGCCCCGGCTTCGAGCAAGCGAAGGCAGTCGCATTCTTGACAGACTTCATTCACCGCAAGGGCGACCCTTCCTTTGTTTTGCGCTTCGAACTCTGCGACCAGCTGCCCACGGCCACTTCGGGCAAATTTCAGTGCATCATCTCACACGTGCCATCTCCGCATGTTGGCTTCTCGTCTGAACCGCCTCTCTCAAGGGATTGAAGGTTCTATGCGCGCCGTTTTTCGCTTTTATGGATTGCCCGCCTTCCTCATCGCTATCGCAGCGGCGCTCGCGTTGTGGCGTTTGGAATCCGCGCCCCCCCTCTGGTGGGACGAAGGGTGGACGCTTTCCGTCGCGCGCAACTGGGTCGAGCGTGGGCATTATGGACGCTTGCTGAATGGCGAACCGACAACCACAACCTTATCAGCCGCCTTGTCTGTGACTACTCCTATCGCCCTGAGCTTCAAACTGTTCGGCGTCGGCATTTGGCAAGGGCGCATCGTCGGTGTGGTGTTCATGGTGGGCGCGTTGGGGCTGTTGTATCACATCACCGCTCATCTTTATCAGCGCTCAATCGCCATAGGCGCGTTGCTCTGCTCGGTTGTCTTATTTCCCAATGCGGAAATTCATCCCAGCTATCTGAGCCGACAAGTGTTGGGCGAGTTGCCCATGCTGTTCTATTTGTTACTGGGTTATGCGGCCTGGCTCGCCGCGCTGCGTGAAGGGCGCGGCGCGTGGGGCTACCTACTCTTGGCGCTAGTGAGTTGGGGATTGGCGATCAACGCCAAAGCACAGACATTGCCTTTCTTTGCAGCTTCGCTGCTGACGCTGCCCTTGTGGGTTGCCGTGCGTGCCAAACACTGGCGCATGGTCGCGTTGCTGGTGCTGGGCTTTGCGGGTGCGTATAGCTTCGCCCGAACTTTGCAAGGGGCGCAGCCGTTCTTGCTGCCGGGCTACGTGCGAACGACGGATAATTTACAAGAACTGTACAACGTGACTGCGTTCGTGCCAGACGTGAAAGTGCGTTTGCTGGCGCTTTGGCGTGTGCTGCTCTATGGGTCGCCAGTGGTATTAGGGTTGATTTACGCAGCCTGGCATGGATGGCGTGAGCTGCGCGCCCCGGAACGCTCCGATTGGCAGATGCTAGGACGCTTGAGCTTCCTCAGTTTAGTTGGCAGTTGGCTGTTGTGGTTTGGCGGCTTGTCCGCCGGTTGGCTTCGCTATTTTTT
>CAZDYP010000095.1:17066-18958 GCA_964509505.1 uncultured Anaerolineae bacterium
CCGACGCGCTACTTGAGACTTACGACAGCGAGCTCTTCATCTGGCTCACTCACCGCTATCATTATCCCCCTGATCAAGTGCATATCGCATTGATTCGCGCGCAACATTTGGACATACCTCTCGCCATCGCTTACAATCCACTCACGGTCAACGTAGATTATCTAGTCGTTGGTCCCTTCAGCCGCTGGGTGCGCTTATACGAACCAACGCTGGCGAGCGGCGCGTTTCGCTTGTGGCGCATCGTCGGACGCTACGAAATTTACGAACGGATACGCTGAGAGGTCACGATGAGCATAAACAAAGAGGTTTGGCAACGCGCGCTGACCATCGGCGCAGGGTGCGCGCTCGTTTTCTTGTCGCTCTACAATCTACCTCACTACCCGAAACCGTGGTACGACGAAGGCTCACATCTGCATGTGCCCAAAACGCTCGTGCGGCTGGGCGAGTACGCGGACTACAGCAGTGAAGGCTTCCGTTACTACGGTCCGACGGTGGGCGTCGGTCCCACCGTGATGTTGCCCATTGCTGCTGCATTCGAGCTCTTCGGCATCGGTTTATTGCAAGCGCGCCTAGTGATGGTCATTTATCTGCTCGCAGCGGTCTGGCTTTTCTTTGGTCTGGCGCAATGGCTAGGCGGTCGGCGTCTCGCTTGGGCAGCAACGGCGCTCTTCGTCACCTCACGCGCCGTCGCGCTGCTCGAATATGGGCGGCAGGTCTTGGGTGAAGTGCCGGGTCTGTGCTTGGTCGTGGGAGGCTTGTGGCTATGGTTTAGCGCATGGGAGCGCGCGAGCTGGCGGCGGTTGGTGGGGGTCGGTTTGCTGCTGGGCTTGGCGACGATCACCAAAAACCAATACTTCTTAGTGCTTGCCCCAACCGTGCTGCTGGCATGGTTCGCCAACCTGCTTTACTATCGCAGCGCGCCTCAGCGTGTGTTCCTTGTGCCGGGCATTCTCATAGGCGTCGCTTATGGGTTGTGGCAAGTGTATTTGTTGGCGTTTCTCGGACCAGGCAACTTCAGCGACAACCTCGCGCAGTTCCGCGAATTCACAGCAGGCGCGGCGCTGGTATTCAGAACGGATTTGATGGCGCGAGGCATTCAAGAGCTATTGGACAACAAAGTGCATCTGGGCGCACTCGTGCCTGCGTTAATGTATGGTATGAGCGTATCGCTGCCGCGCCGCCATGAAGGGCAACAGTGGGGCTTGCTCTGGCTGCTGATGGTCTTCAATTTGATTTGGTATATCGTCGGTTCAGTCAGTTGGCTGCGTTATGCTTTTCCCGCTTTGGCTTTTTCGTGTCTGTTCGTTGCGCGCTTCTTCCACGACCTCACCGATGGATTTCAGTTCGACGGCGATGCATTGTGGGCTGCGCTGCGGCGAGGTCAGGCGATGACGGCGCAACAGGGCATACGGTGGGCGCTGTGGGTCTGGTTGGCGGCTATCATCATGTTGCCGTTGGCGCAAACATCGCTGGACATCATTCGCCCGCCGTTCAATGGGGCAGCGGCGATGACGGCTTATCTGAACGAAACAGTGCCACACGATGTCTTGATTGAAACTTGGGAACCGGAGATGGGGTTCCTGACCGATCATCGCTATCATTACCCGCCCCAAATCTTGCTGAATACGGCGGTCGCATACAAGTGGTTGGGCGGTAAGCCTCCATCCGACAGCTATACCTTCGTGCAAACTGAGCGCCCGCCCTACATTCTCGAAGGCGAATTTGCGCGCTGGGTTGATATGTATGCGAAGGAGCTGCAAGGCGCGCATTATCAACTGGTCGCCACCATTGGCGACTACAAATTGTATGCGCTGAAACCATAGCCCATATTCAATTCTAAGAGAGTGTTTTGAAATTCAGACCCTAAAGGTTTTTCTGGCGAAGTGGGTTCA
>CAZDYP010000096.1:0-18894 GCA_964509505.1 uncultured Anaerolineae bacterium
CGAATCTATTATGAGCGGTTGAGAACACAAGATAAGTTCAGCAAGCACGCATAGCCGCTCGCGCATTGCACAATGCCTTCTTGAAGTACGGGGCAGATATTTTCAAAGTCACGCTCAATACGCGTGGCCTTTCAAAGCAGGCAGTAGCACAAGTTAGGTTTTTTACAGCCAATCAAGATTTCCGCGAACCGCCCGAAGACCAATTCGGCAAATATCTTGATGACCATATGCAGTTTGAAGCCCGCACCATTGCTGATGACTCTGCTGGCTTTTTGAGTTTTTTGGGAACGACTCGACTTTCTCAAAGTGACAAGCGCCTCGATTACGCCAAACACGCCGCTGAGTTCCTGCTTGAGCGCAAGATAAAAGCCTATCACATCGCGGCGTATTATGGTGACGACGCAGAGAAAATTCGGGAAGCATTTTTAGCCAGTGTTGGCATGGGCTATGGACGCAAGAAAACCGATATGTTCATCCGTGATATGGTAGTGCTTGGTGTGTGGCCCGAATTATCGAACTTGCAAATCGTTGACGTTGCAAGTGACCGCAACACCATGAAACTCGCACTGCGAACCCGCGTTCTTCAGACCGATATTCCATTGCTTTCCAGTTTCCTCGATATTTTCGGCTATCAATACGGGCATATTGACGCGATGAGCGCGGCGGCTTGGCGCGCAGTTTGGGAAGAATGGAAAATAATAGAACCCAAAACCGCCCCCGTTGCGCCGTGCATGATGGATTTCTTGCTGTACAGAATTGGGCGCGAATACTGCGATGATAAATTAGTCGAGTTTGTTTGCGAAAACGGGCATCGTTTTTTTCACTTTGGCGCAAGGCTGAAACTGTGCCGTGAATGTCGCGGCACATTAGCGCCCGTAAAGAGACTTATCCCCTGCCAAGTTCACAGCCAACAATTGCCGCGTGATGAAGAAGGCGTGTTACGCCTAGACGAATCCAACTTGCTCCGAACTTTTGACGGCGTTTGTATTTTTGAGTCGGCTTGCCGACCTAAAACAGACGATTTTAGAAAACTCTCCCCACCTAAAGCAATTTCAATTGTTGGGCGTACAGGCTGGACTGACTCATACGCATACAAAGGGGAAGGCGGTGGCGGAATGATGGGGTAGGGTTTCGATACCGAAGCCGCCGCCCAACCACCGCTTGCACCTGGCACCGCTCCGCTGCGATTCGCAGCGCGGCTGACGCTCACGTTTGGCCGTGCTAGGCCGATCCACCCTTCTATGCTCTCCTTATGGCAGGCTTTGGCAAATGAACCTATAATTCTTGCGTATCCTTTCAAGGAGATTTTCGGTGACGAAAGCAAAACTACGCGAGACAATCCGACATCACCTATCTTTGGTGCTGGAGTACAACCCATTTGAACGCTTCGAGGGCGTAACAGATAAAGACAGCTTCACTGAACTCATTGGCAATGACCCTGCTTTTGCCCCATTCTTTCTCAACAATCCTAAATACGTTACTGCGCGAATCGGCGGCAACCTAATCACAAGCCTACACCGCAAATTGGGGGATATGTACGAGGGAATCTTCAAGATACTTCTTTCCGATGAGTTGGGCATTCCCGATGAAGATTTATCCTATAGCCTGAAGCTAAATGTGGATGGAGAATTGCAGGAGCGTTCAACGGATGGCTTGATTCGATACTCCCGCCTTTCTCCACAGGACGATAGACGCATGAAACCTTTGCGCCAGTCCGATGCAGGCAAGGGAATGGCCTTTGAAGTTCGCTCATGTTACCAAATAGGCGACTCAAAACGCATTCAAGCAGATCGAGACATGGCCCTCGCCTTGCAGCGACAAAAAATAGAGCCGGTCATGATTATTTTCTGCGCGTCATCCTTGACCAGCCCTGTGCAGAGGTTGCGACAGTATTAGAATGTCTACGAGGGGAATGAGGCCTTTGAGTTCATCAAAAAACTTACGGGGTTTGATCTATATGGCTTCTTGCAGGACGAACAAAAGATGATACGCGACCTCATGAACAGAATATTCGACATGATGTGAACCTATGATTTGGTCACACAAACAGCAGTTTCATATAACTTTTTCCTGCCGCCACGCTTGCGAAGCACCAGAATGCGATTTACCTTGAATCCGTTCCGCTCAAAAATCCTTGCCAGCAAAATATCAGTGAATATTTCTGTATCGGAAAGTCGTGAATTTCCAACCACATAAGCGCCTTTGAATTTCTTTGTAGCGAGTTTTCTCAACTCCCCGATATGGTTATCCATCATGTTGAAATACTTTACCGCGTAGTTGCACATCAGATTACTACGCGGGCGTAATTCTTTGATCAAAGGAGATAGCACGTCTGCTATATGTTTGTTGGGGAATACCTCTCCTTCATACAACATCGAAGTTGCTTTTCCCCAGGTTCCGCCTATCGCGGCACAATCTACCTCAGCCGACTCCGAAGCCTTAGAGAATACCTCCATGAAGAACAGTTGAGGACGAGTAGTGTGTATGTAACTGAATCTATTGGGATAGGGAGGAGAGGTAATAACTCTATCCACCGATTTATCCAGGACCGTCGATAATTGGGTACTATCTCCTAAAATGACACTGGTATTACCCCAAGCTTCTTGTGGCGGTAAGCGTCGCAAATCCGCAATCACGGCTTCAACATTTTCGCGAAAATCACCCCACACATTTATCTCGCGGTCATGGTCATCGTCAAAACTGATAGTCGGGTGATTGCGATGTACATTCGCACAATCTAAAGCCGAGGAACATAAAGCAAGCCAGTAGAGACGTCTATATCTCTCATCTCGGACATTCCAGACAGCAGAACGTATCAGCAGCAGTTCCTTCAGGACATCTCTTTTCCACCACCGAAAAACGTTATGAATTGGCGGGATGGTCAACTGAAATTGTTCAACTGCCTTTTCAATCGAGAGTCGTTCTGCCTCATGCAAGGTCTTTAGTATGCGCTCCTCGAAATCTGCGAAGTGCTTTGAATACTTTGAGTGGTCAATGTCCCAAGTAAGGGCATATTCAGACGCAAGCTTAAGCAAGGGATTCAACTCAATTCCAAAACCGTACAGACCTAGCCTTTTCGCCTCGATAAGTGTCGTGCCCTTGCCAAGAAACGGGTCAAGCAACAATGTTTTGGAGTTGCAGTCCAAATGCTCGGTCAAGAAACGCACTAATTCTGGAGAGTAACTAGGCGTCAATCGAAACCACCTGTGAACAGGTTCGCTTAGTCCATTCAGAAAAGTAACATCCCCAACTTTCGGAACAATGAAGGTAAAGCCTTCTTCAATGTATTGGTCAGCATAAATCGGATCGAAAAGCTCCATCTGAAACATATTTGGTCATTCCTCGCTCTTGTCGGACTTAGAATGGGTACGATACTCGCCTAGGCGTTCACGAACTAACTTCATCACTTTATCAGCATGGGGATAATCCCCGTAATCATTCATTATTTTGTCAGCATATAAGAGCACGCGCAACTCGTCAGAAGATGCCTTATAGTACTTGGCGATTTTTTCAATCAGAGTATCATTAGGGAAGAGCAACCCATTTTCAAGTTTGCTCAAGACCGATTGGTCAATATCCAAATCAGCCGCAACTTGTCGCAGTAATCGGCCTTTAGTATCTCTGAGCTCTTTTATTCTTTTACCAAAAGAGCGGAAACTTTCTTCGTTTACCATAGATTTCTCTTGAAAGATTTTATTCAAGATAGCATATTATCATGTCTTGTCAAGTCCCAATTTTCGCACGGCTGAACTCTACCGGTAGCTCCCTAGCCTACACCCACCAGCGCCAATGAAGTCCATGTTGCCTTCACCCCGCTGTCCTCACCGACGGCGGGGTTTTTGTTTCGTGGCGGCGGGTGAGCGTGGGAGGCGTGCAGCGGAAGAAGGTTTTGCGCTCTATTTGACCGTTCACAATCACCCCAAAAACGGGTCAACAAGGCTTCCACCCCGCGTCTTGTCGGCCGTTTCTCCGTCGCCTCGCTTCGCTACTGCCCGGCCCCATCGCCCCCGTACACAACCAACATCCCCGCCCATAGCGTGAAGCGCCATTGTGACATTACTTGCTACGCCCTTGTGGTATAATCATGCCTGAAACATCCGTTCTGTTGGAAGTGGCAAACTATGTCACGTTTGGAAAGCCGCACGGCTCGTCTCTATCAGCTCGAAGAACTTTTATTGCTCAAGCCCAATGGGTTGGGCGCCACCGAACTCGCGCAACACCTACACGTTAACCGTCGCACCATCTATCGCGACTTGGATTTTCTCGACGCGCAAGGGGTGCCGCTTTGGCAGCACGCGGGTCATTTCGGCATCAACCGCACACGCTATCTGGCGACAGTGCGACTCTCGTTTCACGAAGCGCTGGCGCTGGTGCTGGCAGGCTTGTTATTCTCGCGCACGATTGACGAACGCAATCCCCATGTCGCCGCTGCGTTGCGCAAGCTCGCCGTCACGCTGCCGCCGCAATTCACCGCACAACTCAAACGCGCCGCCGACCGCGTCGAGCTGCATCAAGATGGACGCAGACAAGTCGCCGTGCTGGAAGCCATTGCCGAAGGTTGGAGCACAGGTCATAAGGTGCGCGTCGGTTATCGCTCGCCGCGCAGTGGCGCGTTGCGTGAACGCATCCTCGCGCCGTATGTGCTTGAACCGACGGCAACAGGCATCTACATCATCGGCTATGACGAATGGGCGAAAGCGATTCGCACGTTCAAATTGGAACGCTTGGAGTATGCCGAAGCGCTCAAAACGACGTACACCATCCCCGACGATTTCAACCCCGAAACTCATTTGGCGACGGCGTGGGGCATCATGTACGGCAACGAGCTGACTGAAGTCGTGTTGCGCTTCACGCCGGCGGCAACGCCGCTGATCCGCGAGCGTCAATGGCATCCCTCGCAAACACTCGAACCAACGCCGGAGGGCGGCTGCGTCTTGCGCGTGAAAGTGACCGAGCCGTTGGAGATGCAGCCCTGGATTCGCAGCTGGGGCGCACAAGTGGAGGTGCTTGCGCCACAGTCATTGCGCGAGCGTATCGCAGCTGAACTGCAACAAGCCACACAGCTATATGCCGTTGCGAATCAACCGTCGCTGGTTGCGGGTGTATCTCCACCGGTACAATCCCTCGACACTGCGAACTACACTGTTGGGACACGGAATGGGAGCTGAATTTGAATACACTCAATGTGCAAGTCTATCGCATTGAAAGCGACCTCGCCGAGCTCCTCTTCAATCCCCGTGAAGTGGACCTGCGTGTGGGCGAGACCCTCACGTTGCGCGAGAACGATTCCAAGCGTAGCGTCATCGTGCAACTCATCGCCTTTCGTTCGGTCACCTATCCTTCACTCATCCGTAACCAATTGAATCAGTTGTTGGGCATTGATGCGATGGATGCGCCGCCGATTGACCCAGCGCTGCTGGCGACATTGGAAAGCGCCGTGTTGCCGCCCGCCGAACTCTCTGCGCCCGAAGATGAACGTGGCAACATCAAAGTTGCACTCGCCAAAATTCGCAAAACCGCGCCAACCTCGAACAATGGCAAGGCGCGTTGGGAGCAGTGGGATGGGTGGATTCCCGCGCGCAAGGTCGAGGTCTTTTACACGCCCGACCATGAAGTGTTCACCAATTCGACGCGCGACTTGGGTCATCGCCTGCGTTTTGGTCGGACGCTGGCGGGACACGATTTCTATGTTGAGGGGCAGGACCTGGAAAAGGTCAACGTTATCACGGGCGTGAAGGGCAGCGGCAAATCGCATCTGGCGAAGGTTGTGCTGTTGCAATTGATCGAGCAAGGCGCGCCGTGCGTCGTATTCGACATCAACCGCGAATACATTCATTTGCCGAAAGCCGAAGTGGATTCGCAAACAGGCAAGACGCTTCAGAAGGGCATTGTGCATTTGGAAGCGGGCGGCAATTTTCGTTTGGGTGTGCGACAGTTCGGCCTTGCGCCGTTGATGACGTTGCTGCAACGCTTTGGCTTGCCCGAAGTGTCGGCGTTGTATTTCGAGAATCGCGTCGCGCAGCTGTGGCAGGAAGCGGCCGAGTTGGAGCGCAAAGGTGGACAAGCACCATACATCGGTCTTGAGCAATTGATTCAGATGGCGGAGGAAAACGAGTTCGGCGGCGGCACGAGCGCGGTCGTCGTCAACCATGCGATTCGCTCGCGCCTGGAAGCGTTGCGGCTCACGCGCATCTTCGCGCGCACGCCGAAAGAAGCGGCGTCGTTGGGCGAATCGTATCGCAAAATTCGTAACGGCGGCGCGTTGGTCATTGACGTGTCGAGCTTGTCGAATCTAGCGCGCGAAGGCTTCGTGCAAGCCATCATCGAGCTCGTCAAAGATTTGTGTGTGTGGGAAATTGACCATCAGACGCATCGCTTCCCGTTCATCTTTTTCGAGGAGGCGCACTTGTACGTCTCGCGTCAGAGCATTGACTACATCGTGACGCGCGCGCGCCATTTGGGCATCACGAGCTTCTTCGTGACGAACATGATTCATGGCTTGGACGAAGCCGTGTTGCGCCAAGCCGACAATTTGTTTTTGTTGCGGATTCCCTTCGAGGACGACGTACGTCACGTCTCGCGCGGCGCGGCGACCGATTACGAAACGATGGCGGCATTCGTGCAACGTCTGCGTCAACGCCACGCGCTTGCCATCGGCAATGTCACCGCGCAATATCCATTGATGTTCGAGGTGGATCCATTGGATGGCGTGAACACGGCAGGCGAAACGCGGTATTTCTTTCGGGGTTAAAAATTGCCTTAGGCGCGAACGATTTTCAACACGCAGACACGAAGTAAGCGCGAAGACCACTAAGGAAAATTTTTTGGTGTGTTCTTCGTGTCTCTGTGTGTCTTCGGGTTGAAAAGATGTTCAGGGGTCAGGTTGGAGATCGCGATGAAGAAACTTAGAGGCGCTACCCAATACGTGGTGCAATGGCTGCAGACCGACCACCGCACCAAGCCCAACGATCCATACATCAAGCCATCGTCATTGGCGAGAGGCTGCTTGCTCTACGTTGCGTTTGAATTACAAGGCAAGCCCAAGCCGGAGTTCGATGCGCGCGTGGGGCGCATCCTCTCGGTTGGTACGGACAGCCATCGCCGTTTGCAGCGCGCGTTGGAGCGCACATGCTTGGCGCAAGAGGTCTTCTTTGAAGTGCCAGAGTATCGGCTGCATGGTTACTGCGACGGTATTCTCTACATTCCGCCCGAGCAAGCCACTGACGACGACATGAGCGGCTTCTGGGCGCTCGAATTCAAGACAACGGCGGCGACCGAGTTTGATAAGCTCAAAGCGGCGGGCATTCCTAAAGAAGAGCATGTGCGCCAAGCGCAAATTTACTTGTGGGGCATTGATACGCACTACAACCATGCGATTCCGCTTAAGGGCGCGCTCGTCTATTACGAGAACCGTGACACATTGGAACACTTAGCGTTTGAGGTGCGGCCCGACCCCATGATGATGGAGGATTTGTTGGCGCGCGTGAAGCAGATGTTGGAGGGGTTAGCGGAAGGAAAGTTACCTGATGACACATTGCCGCCCGACCATTGGGCGCACGGCTATTGCCCCTATCTCGACATTTGCGAACCGGGACAGAAAGCCATCGAGTGGCAAAAGAAACAACCCAAGACGCTGCCCGACCAAGTGTTGGCAGACATGATTGCGAAACGCATCGTCGCCAAGAAAGGCGCGGAGAAGATGCTCGGAACTACGGGCGAGAATGGCGCAAAGCCAAAGAAGAAAGGCTCGCGGTCGCTGGCGGATTTGATGAAAGATTTGGCGTGGGAGTGAGCTATATCTCGTTCTCTGTTTCCTCGCTCCTTGCTTTTACCCCACCGTGCTATACCCTCCACTCACGCTGAAAATTTGCCCCGTCATGTACGACGACAAATCTGATGCGAGGAAGAGTATCGCATTGGCGATATCAATCGGTTGACCAAGACGACGCAATGGATACGCTTTCGCCAACTTCTCTTCGCCGCCTGCCGTCTCGATGAAGCTCGCCGCACCCGGCGTGTTCGTCGTGCCAGGCGCGACGCCGTTCACTGTGATATTGAAGCGCGCAACTTCTTTTGCGATGGCTTTCGTGAAACCGCCGACGCCTGCCTTCGCCGCCGAATAGACCGTCAGCCACGGCTCGCCAATGCGTCCCGCATCCGAAATCAAATTGATGATGCGTCCTGACTTCTGCGCGATCATCACATCGAGCACCGCCCGCGTCGCATAAAGCGTGCCGTAGAGCGTGACGCGAATGTCGTTGTCGTAATCTTGTGGCGTCATGTCCTTGAATAGTTTGATCGTCCAGCGCGCGGCGTTGTTGACAAGAATATCTATGCGCCCGTGCGCGTCGAGCGCCGCTTTGCCCATTGCTTGTGCGCTCTCGAAGTTTGTGATGTCAGCGCGCACACCAATCGCGCGCACACCCAACGCCTCAATCTCTTGAGCAACGGCTTGCGCGCTCGCCTCATCAATGTCAGCAATGGTCAACGCCGCGCCTGCCTTTGCCAACAACAATGCTGTCTCACGTCCAATACCACGCCCGCCGCCCGTGATGAGCGCGCTCTTGCCACTTAAGTCAATCGTGACTGCCATAGACACCTCGCTTTAATAGTCATTGGGTAATGAGTAATTAGTCATTGGGGGCAAGTCCATCACCCATTACCCACTACCAATTACTAAAAACCGCCACAACCGCTCGCGATCTCTCGGCGCGGCGCTGTTGATACCAATGCGTGGTGTGCGGCGCACGCACGCGTCAGGAACACCTACGCTACGTTCGATGAACAGCTCGTCGTCCGTCACCAAATCAATGCCATTGAATGTTTGGTCAATCGCCAACGCTTGGCACAGTTTCGCGGGCCCATCTGCCAATGGCTCGCGCCCGCGCAAACGTCGCATGGTCTCGACGCCCTCTTGTGGCGCAATGGCGCGAATCAGCACCGCCGCAGGGAAATCCGCGCGCTCAGTCACGGCGTTCAACAGCCAGTGCATCCCATACGTGAAATAAACGTAGGTGTGTCCCGCCTCACGATACATGGCCTCCGTGCGCGCTGTGCGCCCATGCGCCGCATGACACGCCGTATCCCCCTCGCCAATGTATGCTTCGCATTCGACGATGAGGCCGCTCAACCGCTCGCCCCGATAGAGCCGCACGAGCCGTTGTCCCAACAAATCGCGCGCGACCTGTAGCGTTGGGCGCGCGAAAAAATCGCGAGTGAGTCGCATCGTTAAATCCAATCCTGCGAATAAGTCAGACCAGTTGAGTGCAACAACGCCTCGCGCGCATTCTACCATAGCGGCGGAAGATACAGAAACCGCTTCGCACCCGAAGGGCTTCAAAGACCCTTTCGACTTGAATCTCTTCTCTATTGACAATCTGCCATTTTGCGGTATCGTCTATCCAACAAAATGGCTCTACCGATGTTAGTGTGGAATGCGCGCGCAGGACTCCCTACGGTCGCACATCCCGCGCGTGCGTGGTGGCTGTGACCATCCATCACAAGCGTTCTACAGCCAAGCCAGCAGCCCCAACAAAATCCAAAGAGTTTCCGCGAGCTAAAGTATGCCCACTAATGATTTTTCTTTCTTTCGCCCCAAAAACGCCGAACTGGTTGCGGAGCCTGCAGCTGTTTCCTCTGTAGCCGATGGCGAAGCTTCAGCACGCCCCCAAATTTCGCTTGTCACTGGATGGCTAAGCGATGTAGGCCGCGCACGTGAACTGAACGAAGATGCGTTATTCGCGTTGACCACAGAATTTCAACAAGGCGATCAAATCAATGCGATTGGCGTCTTCGCCGTGGCGGATGGAATGGGCGGGTATGAGCATGGCGAGAAAGCCAGCGCGCTGGCCATACACACAGCCGCAAACAGTTTGCTATGGAATCTTGTCACACCCACGTTGCATGGCGAACGCAGCGACGTGCCTTTGTTTGAAATCATGCGAGAAGCAACCTTGACGGCGCATACACAGGTACGCAAACAGATCTTGGGCGCTGGCACGACGTTGACGTTGGCTGTCATTGTGGAGAATAGCCTCGCCGTCACGTTCGTGGGCGACACACGAGCTTACCTCTATGCTGATGGGCAACTGAAACAAATCACGATTGACCATACTCTAGCGCAACGGCTGACCGATATTGGTCAACCGATCTCAGCAGAAACTATGGGTAACTTGAGTCGCAGTTTGTTATTGCGCGCATTAGGGCAAAGCGAAGAGTTAGAGGTGGATTTCCACTTTGGCGCTTTCGAGTCAGGGCATCGGCTGTTGATTTGCTCAGATGGGTTGTGGGGCTATGTTGCTCACGAGTCACTCGAACGCCTTGTGCGCGAGGCGGTGGAGCCACAAGTGGCTTGTCAAGAGCTCATTCGTTTGGCTAATGCCGCTGGCGGGCCTGACAACATCACGGCTATCTTAGTGGTAGCGCGCTGAGTAACTCACACTTTGCCAATCTAACCTTGCGAAGGGGTTAGACAAGGAAGCTCCATTTCAAAGCCAAGCATTATTCAATAGTCATTTTATGGCGTTGCGCGAAGCTCTTTTGCTGGAATCGCCTTTATCTTGTATAATAGCTCTCCGCAGTTGAGCGTATTGGCGTTAATTCAGACAAGGAGGATCTGTGGCCCTAAAAGGCACCGCAAAAGGCAACGTGATTCAACAATACCATATCCATGCCAACGATACAGGCTCGCCCGAAGTGCAAATCGCGCTTCTGACGACCCGCATTAACCAACTAATCGAACATCTGAAAACCCACAAGAAGGATCATGGATCACGTCATGGACTGCTGAAATTGGTCGGCCAACGTCGGCGGCATCTGACCTATCTCAGCAAGAAGGATGCGAATCGCTATAAGGAAATCGTTGGCAAACTAGGTTTGCGAAAGTAAAGAATAACCCCTAGTCAGTGTCCAGTGTGCCATCATCGCGTAGCAAGGTATGTTTAGTTTGAAATAACAATGCCTTCAACTCTACTATGTTGAAGGAACAGGCGAGTAGAGGTAACAGCGAAGCGGTGTGTTTAGTTCGTTGTACCCCTACTCGTTTTTTGTTACGCAACAAGGAGGTTATCTCAGATAGCATATCGTTCTAGCGTCAATAACGTCTCGTAAGCGTACCAACCGCCTTGGAGGTCTAGGAATTGGAGAGTGCATCCAACTCCCCCACCCCTCACCTATCCCAATATAGCCTGAACAAGAGAGGGAGTGTCAGTTGGGTTCAGTTTCCAGTCCCTGACTTCTGAGGCTACCTTAGTCACATAGTCACTTAGTCTTGGAGTCGCTTAGTCGTTTAGTCACCCAGTCGCTTAGTCGCTTAATCAAGCTCGCTCGCCAAGCGACCAGGTAACCCAGCTACTAGACGACAATATGACCAAATGATTACGTGACCAAATTTCAGGAGTCATTTCATGGAAAAAACCTATTCCGCCACGATTGGCGACCAAACTATCCACATTGCCACAGGCAAATTAGCAGGACTGGCGGGCGGCGCCGTTACCGTGCGCGTAGGCGACACGGTAGTGCTAGTCACCGCCACCGCCAGCAAAGAGCCACGCCCCGACATTGATTTCTTCCCGCTGCAAGTTGAGTTTGAGGAGCGCCTCTACGCTGCAGGCCGTATCCCCGGCTCGTTCTTCCGACGTGAAGGCCGTCCCAGCGAAGCCGCAATCCTTGTCGCGCGCTTGATTGACCGTCCACTGCGCCCCCTCTTCCCCAAAGATTTCCGCAACGACGTGCAAGTCATCGCCACCACGATTTCGTACGACATTCAAAATTATCTCGACATCCCCGCCATCATCGGCGCGTCCGCCGCATTGATGATCAGCGACATCCCATTTTACGGACCCATCGGCGCGGTGCGCGTCGGTCTCATAGACGGCCACTTCGTGATGAACCCCACCGCCGATCAGATGGATAAGTCCACACTCGATTTGCGGATGGCTGGCACCGCCGATGCGATTTTGATGGTCGAGTGCGGCGCGCATGAGATACCCGAAGAGGTGATACTGCAGGCGCTGGCGGCGGGACATGAGGCGATGCAAGGCCTGATTGCTATGCAGAACCAAATGGCGCAAGAGATCGGCAAACCCAAGGCGGCTTACAAAGGCGCGACCACCAAAACTGCAGTGCATGAAAGCGTCAAAGCGCAAATTGGCACACGCATCAGCGATGTCCTCTCGCAAGGTCTATCGAAAGAAGCGCGCGAGGCGGCGATTGATACCATCGAAGATGAAGTTGTCGCCGCATTGACTACACATGATCCTGCTGATGTGAAAGCCAGCTTTGAGTCCGCGCTCAAGACCGCCGTCCGCAATGCCATTCTCGACGAAGGCAAACGTCCTGACGGACGCGGTCTCAAAGACATTCGCCCCATCACCTGCGAAACGGGTTTGTCGCCCCGCGCTCATGGGTCTGGCTTGTTCACGCGCGGACAAACGCAAGTTCTTTCGATTGTCACGCTTGGCACGAGCAGCGAGGAGCAAGAGCTCGACGGCTTACGTCCTGAAAGCTCGAAGCGTTACATGCACCATTACAACTTCCCGCCATTCAGCACGGGCGAAGCTTATGCAATGCGCGGTCCCCGTCGCCGCGAGATTGGTCATGGCGCGTTGGCAGAGACGGCGCTGCGTTACGTCATCCCCGATAAAGATGTGTTCCCCTATGCGATTCGCGTCGTGTCGGAAGTCCTGTCGTCCAATGGCTCGACTTCGATGGGCTCGGTGTGCGGCAGCACATTGGCGCTGATGGATGCAGGCGTGCCCATCAGCGCGCCGGTCGCAGGTGTGGCGATGGGGCTCGTGACGCGTGAGGATGGCAAGTACGCCGTGTTGAGCGACATTCAAGGGATGGAGGACGCGCTCGGCGACATGGACTTCAAAGTTGCAGGCACGGCAAAGGGCATCACCGCATTGCAGATGGACATCAAGATTCGCGGCTTGAGCCAAACGATTATGGCGCAAGCGTTGGCGCAAGCGCGCGAAGGGCGCATGCACATCATGGAGAAGATGCTCGCCGCGATTGACAAACCGCGCACTGACCTCAGCCAGTTCGCGCCACGCATCACCATCATCAAGATTGATCCAGAGAAGATCGGCAAGGTTATCGGTCCAGGCGGCAAGACGATTCGCAGCATCACCGAACAGTTCGGCGTCAAGATTGACATCGAAGAAGACGGCTCGGTGCATATCGCGTCGG
Source organism: uncultured Anaerolineae bacterium (assembly GCA_964509505.1). Classification (GTDB taxonomy): domain Bacteria; phylum Chloroflexota; class Anaerolineae; order JACRMK01; family JACRMK01; genus CAZDYP01. Next base: position 13,192 of record CAZDYP010000096.1, read on the forward strand.
TGGATAGCGAGGGCGCGTCGGCCGCGGTGGCAATGATTCGCGGTATGACCGATGACGCGAAGATCGGCGACATCTACACAGGCAAAGTGACGCGCGTTGCAGACTTCGGCGCATTCGTGGAGATTTTGCCCGGCGTGGATGGCATGGTGCATATCTCGCAGCTCGCCGACTATCGCGTGAATCGCGTCGAGGATGTCGTGAAGCTCGGCGACGAGCTGACCGTGATGGTGATTGACATTGACCCTGCGGGGAAGATTCGTCTCTCGCGTCAAGCGGTGCTCGAAGGTTGGACGGCGGAGGAAGCGCGTGAGCGTGACCGCAAGCCGTCGAGCGGCGGCTCGCGCGGCGGTGGTGATCGTGGCCCGCGTGGTGGTGGTGACCGTGGCCCACGGGGCGGCGGCGGACGCGACACTGCGCGGATGAGTGAGCGCGGAAGACGCTAAACGTCCAAATGAACACAGCAACGAATTGAGAAAAGAGCGGAGAACAAATCGAATAAAGCAAAACGCTCCGACAACTTTAGTGTTGTCGGAGCGTTTGTTTTATATGAATCATTCGGTGTTGTCTGCATTTGGTATAGTGCTGTCATTGCTCCCCGCGCGGCAACCACAACAAACTCACGCTTGTCACCATGACCAAGACGATGATGACGCTGAAAGCGAGGTCGTACGAACCCGTCGCGTCAAACATGTAGCCTGCGAATGGCACAGCCAGCGCAGACGCAATGCCGTTCATCGGATTGAGCAAGCCCGCAACCGTGCCATAGGATTTGCGTCCGAACGACGTAGCCGTGACGATGGATTGCAGCGCAGGCAAGCCGCCGATGCCCCACCCGCCAATCAGCGCATACACCCACAGCAGCGGTAAGTCATGTGTGAAAATCAACAAGACGAGCCCTAGCGCCGCCAGCCAATTGCTGGCAACGGCGACCTTATGCACGTCGAAGCGATCAGCCAGATAGCCCCACGCGAATTTCGAGACGGCGGCGCTGAACGCATACGCCGAAAGCACCCACGCGGCAGTCGTGCGATCGAAACCACGCTGCGTGATGAATGTCGCTTGATGTACCAGCGTGACTTGCAGCAGCGCGAAGGCAAACATGTAACCTAAGGCCTGTTGCCAAAAGCGCAGGGTCGTAAGAATCTCTCTGGAGGTCCACGTTTTTTCGACAACAACGGCATAATTCGCGGCGGGCGTCGGCGGGGCAGGCGCAGCGCCGTCGGGCTGCAAGCCCATTTGCTCAGGGTAATCGCGCATGAAGAAAAACACCGGCGGCGCCATGACCAAGAAGATACCCGCGCCGATGAGCGACAACGTGAAGCGCCATCCATAATTGTCCAAGGCGTATTGGACAAGCGGCACCATCACCACGCCGCCCATCGAGATGCCCAAGGTGACCAGCGACAACGCCATGCCACGCCGTCGCTGAAACCAACGCGTGACGGCCGCTTGTGAGGGAATGCCCCCTAACATGGTGTAACCTAGCGCAACTATGATGGAGAAGACGAGGTAGAAAAGAATTGGGTGTGTGATGAGCGAAGCGAGCAGAAATGCTCCGCTGCCAATCAGCGTCCCCATGAGCATCACAGGCCGTGAGCCAAAACGATCGGTGATACGTCCGACCAATGGCACAACCACGATGTTGACGAGGGAGCGCATAAACGTCATGGAAGACACAAAGCCCACTGTCCAACCAAACGCTTCCGAGAACGGTTTGATGAACAAGCCAAAGACATAACCACCTGTGCCTGCGGTGATGAACTGTCCGCAAAACGCGATGAGGACGATCAACCAACCATAAAACATGCGCGGCGTTGCGCGAGGGGTAGGGACCGGGAGAGAAGGCATAGAGTAGAGGCAGAAAATTAAAACGTCACGGCATCGCCTAAATGCTTTGTTTCATTGAAACACACCAATCGCGCGCCGCTATCGTCTAGGTGAATACGCGTGAGCGAACAATTGCCGACCTGCCGCTGGCGCGTGAACTCTGCTTGGCGTTCGGGAAACCAATACACCAGCGCGCCCCAAATGAACCCGCCGTGCGAGACGACGAGGACGCGCCCTTGATAATTGCCATCCAACAGTTGCCTGCTGATCTGACCTGCGCGGCTCACCAGCGGCCATTGGCGCTGGTCGCGCACCTGTGGGCGCTGGCGCACGATCGGCAAACGCGAAGCAAGGCTAATCGAGATGAGCCGCCAAAATTCGTCACGGCGCATCTCGCGCAAATCGGCGATGGGTTGCGCGGGCAACGCCAACTGCGCGCCAATCACCTCAGCCGTTTGCTTCGCGCGAGACAATGGACTACAGACCAACGCATCATACAAAGGCTCTTGCGCGAGATGTGTTGCCAAACGTCGCGCTTGCTCATACCCTACCTCGCTCAAGCCCACATCGTCGGCAGGACGAAACGGGTTACCCGCGACGCGACCGTGACGAATCAGTACAAGTTCCATGTAGGATGATACAGGATGCAGGATACAAGATGCACGATACAGGTTTATACTGCAACTTGTATCCTGCATCGTATTTCACGCCTCACCTTTCAGTACAAGTCGTGCTTCGGCGTGTTCTTCAATCTGTTGCCAATCATACAACATCGGCACGTGCAGATTCGCAGCCCACACAGGCGCTTGGTCGGCGTAGTGCGGGTTGTCGGGATGGCCCGAGGCGCCGAGCGGCACGACCCAACGCGACTTCGACCAATCGCTCAAGTCAATGATTTGGCGATAACATTGCGTGCCGACGACGCCGAAGCCCAACGCCGCAGCATAGCTCGCCGCTTGCACCGTGTCGCCGTCGCCACCATAACCCGTGTGTGGCGGATCGAAACGATTGCCCACTGCGGGCAACACCGACAACGGATGCACGGAGGTCGTGCGATGTAAAGCGTCGTAGCGCCACATACTCATATCGTCGCCAAGTTTCTCACGCAACAGCGCTAGCGCATTTTTCAAGGCGGTGTGCAGTGCCGCTTGCCACGACGCGCGCTGTGGATCATTCGGGTCGAGCAAGCGTGTGTCATTCGTTTTGATGTAGCGCGGGAGGTAGGCGCGAATGCGTCCCGCGTGCGCGGGACCGCCACGTCCGATGCCGAACATTTCTTTGATGAGTTCCTCACCAAGAATTGGTTCCATCACCAAACGCATCAACGCATCGCGCGTCGCTGCATAAATCATCGCTGGCACACTGTTTGGTTCGAGGCAATAGTCCCAATCGCGCAACAGTGCGAGCGCGCGTTGCGAGGCTTCATCGGCTGGATTGAGTGTGAGCAATAACGGCGCGAACTCGCGCGCGAAATGCGAGAGGCGATCCGCCTGCAACTTCGCAAAATCGTCGGCGGTGAGGTTCGTCGCGCTGCGTAACACCTCGGCGATGCGTGCATAGCGAAATGGCGTCGCCGTATCACATGAGATGTAATATGGATAGCGGTCGTCCACGATGCGATTGTTGGCGGTGGCAATGAAGTGCGTCGGCGGATTGACGGAACGCGGCAGCTCATCAAATGGAATGAAGCCATTCCACTCATGCTCACCCGTCCAACCCGGCACAGGCATCCAACCACTGGCGGGTGGATTCGCTTCCGAGTGATTACCCGTACGAATCGGCAGCTTGCCGCGCGTGAAGTACATGATGTTTCCACGCTCTCCGAGCGCATCTGCAATGATGAGATTTTGCGCGGGGTCAACCCACTCGCGTTGCGCTTCGAGCAAATCGTGCGCGGTGCGCGCGCGCGCCATCGGCAAGAAGCATTCAAACGTCTTGCCTGGCTCGAAGGCGGTGTAGCGCATCGCTATGGCGTGATTTGCGATGGGACCCTCTTCGATGATGGGGCCGTGATGCGTGCGACGCACATGCTCAATCACGTCGGCGCTGCCTTTGACTGTGATGCGCTCCGTGCTCACTTCGGCGGCGAGCCATTCGCCCTGGTAGGCGTAACGGCTTGCATCATCGGGATCGAATTTTTCGATGTACAAATCTTGATAGTCTGCCCCTGCATGGGTGATAGCCCATGCGACGCGCGAGTTATGGCCGAGGTGCGGGAACGCGGGCACACCAGGAAACGAGACGCCAATCACGTCGAATGAGTCGCAAGCCAGATGGTTTTGATAATACACATTTGGCACGTCAATCGCGCGATGTGGGTCGCCCGCCAGCAATGGCTTGCCGCTCAACGTCTTTGTGCCATCCACGACCCAGTTGTTGCTGCCACCTGCCGACGGCAACATCAACGAGGCTTGTTCGAGCGAGGGATACCAGGCCGCGCCCGCGCGGTAATAGAGCGCATCAGGTGGCACGATGGTCGGCGCGCCTGTCGGATAGCCTTCCCACAATTCCAACGCGCGTTTCACGCCGACTTTCTGCACGACGCGCATCCGCCAAATTTTATTATAGAGGACGCCCATCAACACATGGCGCACTTTGAACACGCTCAAACAATCGTGCGGACGCCACGCTTCGGGACGAATGCCCAGCACCGCGAACTCAACCGATGGTATCGGCGTGCGTTCGATGAAAGCGTTTACGCCTGCGGTGTATGCCTCGACCATCGCGCGCGTTTCGTCATTAAGCAATGCCCAATCAGCTTGCGCCGCGCGCTCAATTTGAAAGCGCCGCATGAGGCGATCTGGCTCGACGCCCGCCGCGCCAATGAGCTCGGCGGTGCGCCCATACGCGCGGCGCATGTCCCAGTGTATATGCCACAACCGATCTTGCGCGTGGACGAAGCCCTGCGCGAAGAACGCATCGGCGACAGAACGCGCGCGAATGTGCGGAATGCCCCACCGGTCACGCATGATGGTCACTTCACCTTGCAACCCCTTCAGTGTCAGCGAGCCGCTCGCCTGCGGCAACGTATCGGAAAAAGACATGGAAGGAGAATCTCCTTGAGATTTGATTGAATAGAACCGTGAGACGTGAAAATCTCACGAGTCTCTGTTTTTGAGAAGATTAGCTTGCGCAACAATTACGCGCACGGTTATAACCGAAAATGGGGCAATGGACAAACGGGGCGAGGGGAGACGAGTGACTAACAACTAAGAGAGTGTTTTGAAATTCAGACCCTAAAGGTTTTTCTGGCGCAGCGGGTTCACCAGTGGCGCCGCAAGCCTGCCTGAAATGCTTTTTTTGCTTGCCAGCGAAACCTTTAGGGTCTCGGTCTGATATTTTCAAAACACTTTCGAACGCCCCATGACGAGTGACTAACGACAATCCGTGCTATAATCGCGCGTGAATAATGACTATGGAGGATCGAGCGGCTATTGCGATGGCGAATCGCAATTTCTATCGCGCGCTGGCGTCACGCGACATGCGACTAATGGAGGTGGTGTGGTTGCATGCCGATTGGGTGTGCTGTGCGCATCCGGGCTGGGCGATGCTCGTCGGTTGGAAAGAGATTCGTCAGAGTTGGGTGAGCATCATGGCGAGTGAGCAGCGCCTACAGATCATGCCGTCGCAAGTGATAATCCACGTCGAACAGAACCTCGCATGGGTGACATGCGTTGAGAACATCACCACACACGACGAGGCCGAATGGCGTTACGCCGTCGCGCAGACGACCAACATTTTCCAGCGCGTCGGCGACGAATGGAAACTGATTCATCATCATGCGTCGCCGCTGCCGCTGTCCGAAGGGGGTGCGTGGTGAGGGGACGTGACGCTCAATTAAGAAAGTGTTTTGAAAATATCAGACCGAGACCCTAA
>CAZDYP010000097.1:0-18791 GCA_964509505.1 uncultured Anaerolineae bacterium
CGCTCGTGGCATAGCTGAGGTGCGTCACGGGTGATTGGTTCGTCGCCGACCAGGAGTAGGTGATGGGCGTGGCGACATTGGTTGTGTTGACCATTGCCGTGAACTGTGTCGGCGCAGCGGTCAAGCCAACGGCGGGACCGCTGGCGCTCACACTGCTCATCGCTACTGGCGTCGTGATGTCCAACATAAACACACTGCGTCCATAAGTGAACGCCGTGAGACGATTGGTGGTGCGGTTGAGGTCCAAGTCCGTCACGGCGACATTCGGCAAGCCTGAGTCGGGACCGTAGTGTCGCCAACTCGCGCCGCCATTCAGCGATTCCCAAACGCCCAAGTCGGTCCCGACGTACAAATGGCTGGTATTCTGTGGGTCAATGACGATGGCATTGTGCGGCAGGTCAACGGGCGTGGTGACGCTGATCCAATTGGGCGTGCCGGTGGTCGCACTCGTGGTTTTGAAAATATGCCCATTCGCGCCTGGCGTGTTTTTATTGAACCCTGAAAGCGTGACGTAGAGCACATTGCTATTGGTCGGATCGAAAGCCAGTGAGGTGACGGTGCGATTGGGCAACCCTGCGCTTACATTGAACCATGACGCGCCGCCGTTGGTGGTCACGCTGATGACGCCATATCCTCCTACGGCGTAGGTATTGCACGAGGTATTGGGCGCAAACGCCAGCGCCGCGATACCAAACTCGCTAATGGTTGTGCTGTTGGCTGACCACGTGGGCAGGCCAGGGTCGCTGCTAAAAAAGTCGTTGGCGCGCCATACTTTGGTCGTGCCGAGGATGAACACGTCGTCGTTGTTGGGACACTTCTCGAAATAAGCAGCGAAAGGTGCGTCCGACGTATCCAACCCCACCGTCACGTCCACATCGAAGTTGCCTCCGTCCGTCGTGCGCTTGATGAGCGCGTATTGGAAATCATAGGCCCAATGTGTATTGGGATTGTTCGTGGCAATTGCCGTCGAGAAACCATCGCCCCCACGCTGCCATAGATATTTCCAATAATTGTTGCTCGCTCGATATTTGACGCCATTATCCTGCATGCCACCAATCAGGATGTTGGCATTGGTTGGATGCGCTGAGCCTGCATAAAATTGATTAGTCGCCAGCCCGTTGTTGTGGCTGCTCCATGTCATGCCGCCATCGGTGGTGCTATACAAACCGCCATCCGTTCCCACGAGCAGCCGCGAGCCAGCCCAGGCCATGCTATGCTGGTCATAGTGAATGTACGTATCGGAAGGGGCAAAGGTGGAATGGTTGCCGATTTGCGCCCACGCATTCCCGAAGCCGCTGCAAAACGTGCACTTCCACAGACTCACGCCGCCCCCATAAAGAGTGTTCGGGTTCGTCGGGTCCACGCTGATGATGTGGTCATAGCCACATTGTGTGCCGCAATAGCCCCCACCCGTGTCGGACGTATCCACTGTCCCCCAAGTTGGCGTTGCATCCCAGGCATTGTCGGTGCGCCACAACCCTATAAGGGAGTTGCCAAAACTGACACCGACGTAGAGCGTATTGGACACCGACGGCGCGAAGGCAAACTCGAAACGATTCCCAAGAAATGTTGGCTCGGTGACGGGCGACCAACTTTGCCCGCCATTGGTCGAGCGGTACATGCGGTCTCCACTGACGCGCGCGTATTGCATGGAGAAGGCGCCGGGCGCAACTGCCAAGCCGGTCACACTGCCCGTCAAGGTGCGTGTCCATGTCACGCCACCATTGGTCGAACGATAAACGCCAGCCTTAGAGGTGGACAGTATTTCTGGCACATTGCCAGAACGACCGACGGTTGCGCCAACCACGATGTCGGGGTTGGTCGGATCTACAAAGATGCGTTTGAAGGCTGTGCCTGTGATGGGCGGCGACGAGACGAGCTGCCAGGTCGTGCCGCCATTGGTTGACTTCAACACGCCGTAGCCGCCCACGTAGTATTGGTTAGACATCGGATCACCCAAGCCTGCATAGACGATGCTCGCATTGCTCGGCGCAAAAGCAATGGCGCCGATGGCGAGCGAGATTTGATCGTCGCTGCGCGCCGCCCAGCTCGCGCCGCCATTGAACGTCTCCCAAATGCCGCCCGTCGCCGCGCCAATCAGCCAATGGTTCGCGTTGTTGGGATCTACCGCGACGGTGTTGATGCGCCCACTGTCACGATAGTAACCCGCGGGGTCTTCGATGGGACTCGGTCCGATGGGCGTCCAAAGGGCTTGCGTGGCATTGACGCGCTGCGTGCGGCGCGCCTGTTGTAATTGCTCCCACGCACGCATGGGCGCTTCGGGTGGAATGGCTTCCAAGGGGTAAGCGCGCACTGCATAAAACCAACGCAAGCCTTCCGCTTCTGTGCCTTCGCGCTCCTCGCGCGCCAGTCTCGGCAAATAGGAAGGCGCATAGAAGATGCCCAAAACACTGCATAGCAATGCAGCAGCTAGCCACAGTAGCCAACGGTTTTGACGCCGTGAATCAAACATCGCTTACTCCTTCTGAATTTGAACTATAGCTACTACTGAAATTAGCGCCTACTGTAGGAGACTCGCGCGGCAGCTCGAGTAACTCCGCCAGATATGCCAACAACCGCGCTGCATCCGCGAACCGCTTCTGCTCGTGCGTCGTGACGTTTTCCAGCGACGCGCGCCAGGGTTCGCTGGGCGACTCGCGCCACAACCGCAACAAATACGCCTGGTAATTTTCGCTGGATGGGCGCGGATTCGACATGGGAGTTGACGCTATTCTAGCAGGCGAGCGTATCCAAACCGTATCCAAACTATATCCCAGTTGTGGCGAAGGCTCTTTCGCTAAATGGGTTGGGCTGAGTAAACGCTTACTTGGTTTAGCCTCACGAAGGTTGGTAGCGACATGGCTGCACGGCAGCCATTCAATCTTCGCAAGGCTTGTGACACGAAAGTGTTAGTTACTCAGATAGGTTGGGCTTGTTGGGTTTGCGTGGGAGATGCGCGAAAGTGCGTGTATAATGTCGCCACCTATGGGAGGACAAAATGACCGAGGTAACAAAACTTCCTGCGAGGAGTCGTAGATGAAATTAGACGGGGTCTGGGAGCTGCTGCCCACTCCCACCTTTCGTGGCGGCTACTATTCTGATGAAAACTGGCTCACGGTCAACGTGCCGGGCCATTGGCAGCAGCAGCCTGACTTGGAATTCTACGCAGGCAAAGCCGTTTATCGCAAACGTTTCGACTTCAAAAAGGAAAAGGGGCTGCGCTATCGCTTGCGCCTCAACGGCGTTTTTTATTTTTACATCGCCTATCTCAACGGCTATCGGCTTGGCGAAAACGAAGGCTACTTTTTTCCGCGCGAGTTCGACATCACACAACAGCTCAAAGATGTCAACACGCCGAATGAGCTCGTCGTCGAGGTTGAGTGTCCTGATGAAAAAAACAAAAGCGCGAAACACCTCATCACGGGCGTCTTTTCGCATTGGGATTGCCTCGACCCCAAGACCAACCCCGGCGGCATCTGGCAATCGGTTGAGATTCTGACCAGCGGCCCCCAATACATCGCCGACGTGCAATTGCGCCCGACGAACCCGCAAGCTGTGATCCAACTCGCGCAGGTCGAGAAACCCGCATACTTTGTGAATGTCGGAGGCATCTCTGACGCCGACGGTCGGCGTCAAGAGACGCCTCCGACGAAACCCGATGCCATTGAGCTGCGCGCCGATTTCGTTGTGAACTCTGGCCACCACGCCGCGCCCGTCTATCGCCTCACGTTCACGCCATACAATTTCACGCAAGAAGGCAAGCCATTCAGCATCGGTTTTCGCGCGACGACGGCGCCGGGCGATAACCGCGTCGAGCGCTTCTTCGCGTTGGAGAATCCGCAGCTCTGGTGGTCGCACGATCTGGGCGAGCCGCGCCTCTACACCGTGCGCGTCGAGACGTTTGCCGATGAACTGATGCGCCAACGCCTAGATGGGTGGGAATTTCGTTGGGGCTTGCGCCACTTTGAACTGAAAGATTGGCAAGCCTCGCTCAATGGGGTGCGCCTCTTCCTCAAGGGCAACAACTACCCGCCCGGCGATACGCGCATCGCCACGATGACGAAGGACGATTACCTGCGCGACTTTAGGTTGGCGAAAAACGCGCACATGAATTTCATGCGGATTCACGCGCATCTAGAAAAGCGCGAGCTATTCGATGCTGCCGACGAACTGGGTATGTTGTTGTGGCAAGATTTTCCATTGCAGTGGAGTTACGCGCACGAGGTGTTGCCGCAAGCCGAGCGGCAGGCGGCGTTGATGCCGCGCACATTTTTCAATCATCCTTCGATTGCCATTTGGTGCATGCACAACGAGCCCATGTACATCTCCGACACGCAAGCGACGGGCTTGCTTGCTACCTTGCGCGCAGCCTTCTCGTCGTTCGTGTATAGTTGGGATCGGATGGTGATGGACACGCGCCTGAAAAAAATCGTCGAGCAAGCCGACCCGACGCGTCCTGTCATCCGCGCGTCGGGCAAATGGTCGGTGCCGTGGATGCGCGACGCCGATTCGCATTTTTACTTCGGTTGGTACAAGCAATTCGATGGTCCGAAGCGACGCTTTGAATTGGTCAAATGGATTTTCCCCAGCACGCTCGCCTTCGTCACCGAGTTCGGCGCGCAATCGTTTCCGCAACTTGCATCGTGTGTGCAGTTCATGGACGCCGACATCAAAAAGATTGATTGGGCGCATCTGGTCGAGCGCCATCATTTTCAACCCGATATCATGGCGGACTGGTACGACTGGCGCGCGTGTCAAAGTTTGCAAGAGCTGATCGAGCTCTCGCAAGCATACCAAATTGAAATCAATCAGTATTACATTGACTGGCTACGCTATCACAAATATCAGCCATGCGGCGGCATCGCGCCGTTCATGTTCCACGACTCCAATCCCGCTGTGCAATGGTCTATTCTTGACTATTGGCGCGCGCCGAAGAAATCGTATCATGCCATGCGCGTTGCGTTCAATCCCGAATATGTGTTCACCCTCTTGCCGAAAGACGCCTATCGTGTCGGTGAGACGCTGACGTTGCCCGTCTATGTGGTGAACGATGCGCGCCGCGCTTATGAGCGCGTGAACATCATGGCGACGGTGTTCGATGCGAACGGGACGCCAGTGTGGCAGAGCGATCCGCTGCCGACGACGCTTGAAGCAGATTGTAAGGCGAAGTTGGCGCAGCGCATCACGTTCAGCATAAAGACGGCGGGGACGCAGCGCTTGGTGTTGCGGATGGAGTATGGGGAGCAGCTGTTGGAGAATGAGTATCGCATACGAGTAACCGAGTGAACGGGAGACGAGAAGATGGGAGATATGGGGAGACGAGGTCGAGACTTTGTTAAAGCTTAACCGCTATGCTACTATTGGCGCATGAATCTTTCCATTGCCTCCGATGTGATGGCGCGCGCTCCCACCTTACGGCTTGGACTCTTGACGATGCGTGGTTTGACGATTCGCGCGAAAGACGATGCTTTGTGGAATGCTATCGAGCGCGCCTGCGCTGCTTTCGCCGCGCGTTGTACGACGAACACCATCGCGACCGATGCGCGCGCCACAGCCGTGCGCCGTTTGTTCAAAGCCATCGGCGCGGATCCCACGCGCTATCGTCCTTCGTCCGAAGCGTTGGCGCGGCGTGTGACGCAGGGCAAAGGGCTATATCAAATCAACACCGCCGTGGATGTGAACAATTGGTGTTCGCTTGAATCGCGCTTGCCCTTTGGCATTTACGACGCACAGCATGTTGGGCATGATGTGGTGTTACGCATCGGACGAGCGGATGAAGCGTACGAAGGCATCGGCAGGTCACACATGTCGCTCGCCAACAAATTGGTGTTGTCCGATGAACACGGCGCGTTTGGATCACCCATCTCCGATTCTGCGCGCGCGCTGGTGACGATAGAGACGCGCGACATCCACCTCGTCATCTTCGCGCCCGATGTATCTGCTGACGATGCGCGCGCGCTGGCGCAGACAACCGCAGAGCGTATGACGCAATACACTCAAGGTGTGGTCGCGCAAATCGCCGTCAATTGAGGCAACTCTATGCCCCTCAAGAAAATCGTTTTGGATGAATTGTCCAGTCGCCTATCGCAACCCTTCATGCCTATCACCCTCGCTACCGTCAACGATATGGCGGTGAATGCGATTTTGTCACAAGGGCAATTCCCGTGGCATCAGCACGAACACCTAGACGAAATTTTCTACGTCCATCAGGGCCACATGTTGTTGGAGACGCAGATTGGCAACACGCTGCTCCACGCGGGCGAATTGGCGCTGGCGCCCGCTAATGTGCCGCATAGCCCCAGCTCGGAATTTCCCGCGCTCGTGCTGTTCATGCTCAAGTATCAACAGTTTCCACGCAACGGCTATCACAACCAACTGCCCGGCTACGAGCGATTGCCCGACAAAATCAATCTGGCGCAACGCGCGAAACACTTAAGAGCATTCGAGCCCGACGAGCTGACGGTATTTGACGATTTTGTGTTGCGCTTGCTCGTCTGTGATGGCGCGCAAAATTGGCACACTCATCCCAGCGATGATGAATGTGTGTTGGTCTATGATGGGCAAGCGCGACTCGAAATGTCCGACGAAGCCGTCCCACTCGCTACGGGCGAGCTCGTCGTCACGCCGAAGGACCTGCCACATCGCCTCGTCTCGTCGCAGCGCACGACGCTCATGCTGGTGAGCCGTGTGACGTTGCGCGCGGGGTAGCTAGCGCAGCGTTAGCAAAGCGATTGGGCAGCCGACGCTGGCGCGCTCGACCACGTGTGTCGCATGGAATGGGAACGGCGTTAGAGAATCCCGCTTCCTGCAACACAGGTTTGTCAATCTTGCGCTAGCTGCAGCTTGACGTAGGGCAAGTTTGTCGCTTGCTCGTTGTGCAGGCAAGTTTAGGACTTACGCTTAGGGTCATTGCGAGGCGTCGTTTGCCGAAGCAATCCCCCATTGGTGCGGGGAGATTGCTTCGCTCCGCTCGCAATGACGGTCAGAAGCGTAAGTCCTGAAGTTAAAACTTGCCTCACCTTCGCAGACCTCGCGGACCTCTCCACGAGGTCTTTTCATTATCTGGGACCATAGTTGAAATGAAACCCGCGCAACCCCCAATGACTAATTACTACGTACTTCTGACTTTTATTATTCTCCTCGCCTTCGCTGCGCGCCTCTACATCTTGGGCGATGCGCCCATTTGGTACGACGAAGGACTCGTTGGTTGGGCGGCGCGTTTGTCATTACTCGAAAGCGCGCGTTGGACGGCTTCCGATGTGCATCCGCCGCTATACTTTTGGTTGGCGACGGTTTGGCGCGGGTTTGTCGGCGAGCAACCTTTTGCATTGCGTTTTATCTCCGTCGTCGCAGGTATTTTATCCGTCGTCTTCGTTTATAAAATTGGCGCGCGAATACATAGCGAGCTTGTCGGCATCATGGCTGCGTTGCTGGTCGCGCTTTCGCGTTTCAGCATCTGGTGGTCGCAAGAGTTACGCATGTATAGCCTCGGCTCGGCGTTGACGTTGTTGGTGGTCTGGTGCGCGCTAACCGTGCTGCATGAACGCGCGAGTCGCAAACTGTGGTTCACGTACATCGTCGCCGCCGCGTCAGGCTTGCTCACATTGTATTTGTTCCTCGTCGCCATCGGCATTGTCTCATTGTATGCGTTGGGCTTGTTCATCTTTCGGAAAATAGACCGACGACGTTTCGCGCAATGGTGCGCCGCGCAAGGGATCGTTGGTCTCATCGCGTTGCCGTGGTTCCTGTTTGCGCTGACACAGTATCGCTCATGGTCGGTGACACGCCCCTTCGACTTTGTATTGTTCATGCAATTGTTCGGCACGTTGCTCGCCGTCGGTGTCTCGTTGAACGTGGACGATGTGTTGTGGCAAGTCGGGTTGCTGTGGGGCGTCATCGTCGGCGCGGCGCTGCTGTGGTGTGTCGCATCTATTCGCTCATGGTTCAAGCAGCAATCAGCGTCTCCCACGCCTCGCGCTTCACATCTCACATTTCACGCCCCCAGCGGCTGGCTCATCGCGCTCATTCTCATCCTGCCGCCGCTCGGCGTCTATCTCGCCTCGTTGCCGCGCAGCTTCTTTTACACGCCGCGCATCGAGGCGCGGTATCTGTTGCCGTTTGCCTGGAGCTTCTATCTCATCCTCGCATGGAGTATCTGGCGCATCACACGCGCGCAAAAAGTGTTGGGCATCGCGCTCGCCTCTGTGGTGATCGCGTTGAGCGCGGCGTCATCGTGGCAATACTATGATGGACGCCACCCGCAAGACTACTACCAATCCATCGCAGCCTTATTGCGCGCCTATCGTCAGCCAACTGATGCGGTGTTGCTGCATAGCGATCGCAATTGGCCCATGTTCGCGTACCACTATGCGGGCGAGTGGCAAGGTGTGGCGAATGGCGCAACAGTGCGCGCGTCCGCTGCGAACGATATTTTGAAAAACCTGTGGGCGGAACATGAAGGCGTGTGGTTGGTGATCAACGAGGATGCGCTGCGAATTGACCCACAGCATGCGTTGGAACATTGGTTGTCGGCGCGCAGTGTGTTCACGCACACAGAAACGCTGGGCTTGCGCCGTCTCAGCTTCTACGCGCGCACGGCGGAACGAGCAAGCATGGTCGGTGCGCGACGCGCAGAAGCGCAACCCGCTTATCTATTATCACGCCGCTTGAATGACACGCTGACGTTGCAAGGCTATGACCAACCGTTGCGCCGTTTTCGTATTGGCGATGAAGCGCAAGTGAGTTTGTATTGGGAGAACCGCGGAGGCGAGCTAGAGGTGAGCGTCGCTTTGCGCGATGCGTATGGCACGACACGCGGACAGCACGACGGCAAAATTTTAGCGGGGGCTAGTCTCACAATCTTGCGTTTTCCTGTAACCGCCGATTGGCTCGTGGGGCGTTATGAGTTGGTCATCGAACAAGGAACGAAAAGCGTGACCGTGACGACGGTGGAGATTGTTGAGCCAACTGTGACGAGTCGCGCACAACGAACCGACATCCAAACCCTGCGTGAGGCGCGCTTCCAGAATGGCATGAAGCTCGTCGGTTACGATGCGCCGACAACGGCACTGCGCGCGGGCGAGACGTTGCCGCTCACGTTGTATTGGCAGACCGATCAACCCATCACGCAAAAATACAAAGTATTCACGCACATCCTAGGGCAAACGTTCAACGCGCAGAGCAACAACTTTTTGTGGGGGCAACAAGACCAAGAGCCATTGAATGGCGCACTGCCAACGAGCGCGTGGCCCCTCGGACAACTCATCGCTGACCCATACGCGATTCCGATTCTCACAGATGCGCCTAGGGGGAAATACAGTGTGGAGGTTGGCTTCTATCACGTCACAACGGGCGAGCGGTTGATGGTCGTGACGGGGGATGGAAGGTTAGTAGATCATATCAATTTACTAGACGTGGAGGTGAGGTAGAGATTGGAGGTTAGAGAGTGGAGATTGGAAGTGAGAGGTTGAAGGTTGGAAGTTGGGTTACCTTATTTGCGCCTCCCCTAAAATCAACGCCTCATGCAACACAGGCAGATTGCCTGCCTGGCTGATGGGCAGGCGTTGTCCTGTCCGCAGCAAATACAGTCCCACTTCAACCCTATAACGACCTTCGGGTAACTCTTTCGGAATCGCAACGCCAAGGTTGTCGTGTATCGTCTCGCCGACTTGCCATGACTGCGTTGGGCGTGTGCCGCCGACAGGTTGCGTGTCCATCTGCGCGACGACTTTGTTCGCAGCGTCGAGCACATGCGCGAAGACGGTGTAATTTTCGGCGAGTTGCTGACGGGTTTGCCATTGTAGGGTGATGGGTAACGTGCTGCCGCGCGTGAGCGTGGATGGCAAGGTGAAGCCTGTCAGCACAATGGCGTCGCCGAATTGCGCTTGCAGGTTGGTTACCGGAGTATTGTGAGGCGCGAAATCGTAACGGGCGAGCGCGCCGTCTTTGTAGCTTTGATAAAAACTCTTGAAGCCACGCTGACTCAAAAACAGTTCGGCTTGATGTGTTGAGTCATACGCAGCGGGGTCGCCATACAAGATGAGCCATGCGCGCGGATGGTTCGCGGCGACGACGGCTAAATCGTCGTTGGGCAAGACGTACGTTTTGAGTGCGCGCACGCGATAGTAGTCGTAGAGGGCGTCTTGCATGGGCGAATAGACGATGATGGCGTCGCTGGGTTGCGCGTGGGCGCGGAGGTCGGCAATTGCCAGATCGTATGCGCCCTTACGATAATGCGGATCGAACCAGTAGTTGGTCAGAGCGATGAACGCGCCCAAGATGAGCGGCGCGACGAACGCGAGCGAAAGCCATTGCGACACGCGCACTGTGCGCTCCAATGTTTCTTCGCGTTCACGCATCCGCTGAAAAACCATCCAGCGCGCTTGCGTCATCAAGAACGCCAACCCATGCGCGATAAGTATGATGAACGGCGGCGATGCGAGCAACATGAAGCGTTCACGAAAGTATGGCAATAGCGGATTGGCAATGAGCGCGCCGCCGATAGGCGTCACGATGCACAAGAGCAAGAGCAACGCAAACGGCGAGCGACGCATGGCGAAGTAGCCCACGCTCGCAAACAACAACGCCAACAGCGCCGTGAAAATCTGTTGGCTGCCCTCGATGGTCGCGCCAATGAACAACGCGCCGAGCGTTTTCGTGATGACCTCATAAACGCCGCCGATTGAAAGTGTGTGGGTGCGTGTGTTGGCGCGATGACTCAGGTAACCCATTTGCGCGATGGCCCACGGCGCGTAACACAGCGCTAATGCCAGCTGCGCCATTATCCAGCGTCGCACATTTGCATGGTCAGCGCGCCAATGTCGCCACACGAAAATGTTTTGCGCGGCGAGGCTGAAGAACGCGAAGTATTGCGTGTAGAGGGCGAGCAGCGTGCTGATGAACCATGGCGTCAGCGCGCCACGATACGCGATGGGCGCGACGAGCCCCGTGCGCGTGGGCGTCTGCAAGCGCGCGAAAAAAAGTAATGACAACGTGGCCAGCGCGGCGACTTGCGCGTACATCCGCGTCTCTTGTGCGTAGAAGATGTGGAAGGGGGAGAGGGCAAGGAGGAGGAGTAATAAGTAATTAGTAATGCGTGATGGGAAATGGGTGAGCGGAAATTGGTAATGGGTAGTTGGTAATTGGTTATGGCGTGGTCGCCAATGACTAATGACTAATAGCCAATTACTAAGCGAAAAAGCGGCGGCGATGATGAGCATTGACCAGGCTACTGAGAGGAACCGCACGGCGAACACGCTGTCGCCTGCGAGTTGTATCCAGAGGCGCAAGAGCAAATGATAAAGCGGCGGATGCACGTCGGTTCCACCGCTAATGATATAAGCGAGGTGTTGCTTGGCGACGTAAAGCGAAAAGGCTTCGTCGCCCCACAGGCCTTGCGCCTCCAGCAAAAAAACGCGCAGCGCAAACGCCACCCCCAGCATAAGCAACGGCGCACGCTTCATCGGCGCAAAATGCTGAATAGCCACTCGAGGATGAGGTCGGCTTGCATACCCGTCACTGCCAGCACCGTAAAGCGAATGGATTTGCCGATCCAAGTGGCCGCCACAAATTGCCAGAGTGGCATGCCTGTCGCGCCTGCAATCAAACCGCCCATGTCAAAAAATGGATTGGGCGACGCCGCCAACACGATCAAGGCAACCATACCATACCGGCTAATCCACTTGTGAAAGCGTTGATACCATGGACTGTCTTCGAGCATCGCTCTGCCGCCCAAGCCCGCGAAGTAACCCGTCGTTTCGCCCAGCGCCGCGCCTAACCCTGAAATGATGCCCAATAACCAGGGATTCAGAAAATTGCCCAACGCAAACACCATCGCAAAGCCGGGGATGGGCAAAAAGAGCGAAGCGCTGCTGATGAGATTCACGCCAAATGCCAACCCATAAGCCAACGGGCCCCATTCGCGCGCATGGGTGACGAGGTAGCGTAGTTCTTGCCTGTAATGCACGGCAAGCGCGCCAATCGCCAAACCGCCGATGAGCGTGCTAATGCTGATAAGTATTTCACGACGCTTATGAGAAGTGGTCCTAGTCGGTTGCGCCATGGTGATTTCTGAAGTGCTCATAAATGATCTGTTGGTTCATCCCAAATAGCCCAGCTCTCGCAGGCGTTCTTCAACTTGTTGCGCTTCTGCGTCGGTGTAATCTGCGATCTGCGGCGTCTCTTGCGCGCTCGCGCCATCATCATAGATGATGGGGTGGGCGGCGATGAATGGGTGTGTGAACGCATCGGTTAATGGCTGACCATCCATGTCACGTGGTACAGGCAAGCCCATCGCATACAGAATGGTAGGTGCCATGTCCTGAATCTGCGCGCCTGTGATGACGTGGCCTTGTTTGATCATCGGCCCGCGCATGAACAGCAACCCGTCGTTGCGGTGCATCCCTGAATAGCGATACACGCGGTCCATTAGTTGATTCGAGCCAAAGTCGGCCAGCCCGAAGAAAATATCGGTTGGCTCTTTCGGCAGCAAGATGAGGTCGGGCCCCTCGTCCACATGCGCGCCCTGCCACACCTCCTCGCGCTTCAACACGCGGTCAATGAGGCGACGACCATCGCGTGCATCTATGAAGTCTTTCGCCATTTCGATGATCTCGTCGCGCACCCGCTCGTATTCCGCGCCGCGCTCGACGCATCCGTGTGGCTCGCGTCCCTTGACGTTAATGTAGAGCGCGCCGACGTGCCGCCCAAACGAATATGCTTTACTGCGCGCCCAATCCACGTTGCGAAACGAGAGAAAGAAATACTTCATCAATGCGTCGGTGAAGTAGCCCATCTTATATTCGGCGTGCTTGGCGAGTCCGAGCAGGTTGGCGATGCGGTGGACGTTGCGGAGCGTGAAGCCCACATCGAACAACCATTTCTTCGCTCGCGTCGTCACATCGCGCTTGAGTTGCAACAGACCTGTCTGCAACAACCAGTTGTTCAACACAACAAAGTGGTGCGCCGCACCCATACCATGATCCGACAAAATGATGACGAGCGTCTCGTCGTCGGCACGGGTCAGGATGCGCGCGATACTGTCATCTACTTTCTGAAAATACTCCAACACAATTTCGGAACGGTCAATAGTATCTTTGCGCCACGGATGTGTCGGGTCGAGGTAATGCCACATTTGATGCAAGATGCGATCCGTGTCGAAGTTGACGACGATGAAGAAGTCGGGATGGTAATGATCGAGTAAGTAGAGCGTGGATTTTGTCAGACCTTCGAGCAACTCATACGAGGCGCGCATGAAACTTTGCGTGCGCCCTTCGGTGAAAGTGTCGGTTGGGTAGATGTGATACGTGCCGCCGAGGTGCGCTTCAAGATCAGTCAGCAGATTCGGCGGATGAAAAAAATCTTTTGCGGTGTATGGCGTCATCCAACCTGAAAGGATGGGGCCATTGATTTTGTCAACGGGATATGCAATTGGCACGTTGAGCGAGCCCGCGACCTTGCCTGCATCGGAGATGATCTTCCAGAGCGCTTTGCCGTCGCGTCGCGTCGTATTGACGGGCGGGAAGACATAATCGTTCGGTCGGCGAAAGAGAAAATCGTAGATGCCGTGCTTGCCGGGGTTCTTGCCGGTCACGAAGGTTGACCACGACGGACCCGAGGTAGGCGGCATCGTGCTGGCAAGCCGACCGACTGCGCCCGCCGCCATGAATTTTTTCAGTGTGGGCAAGTGACCTGCCTCAGCCCAGGGCTGAATAATTTCGAGCGGCACGCCATCGAGACCAATAACCAAGACTTTTTGTGAGCGCTTAGACAATACAACCTCCCAAGAGTGAACAAGGAAGATTATACAAGAGAGTGGGGAAGTTGCAGAGTGAACGTCCATGACAAGACGCTTACTTATGACTCATCGCTCGGTGGTTGCCGTCGTTCAGGCGGCAGCGCAGCTGCGGGCGTCGCTGCGCCGCAGTTGGGACACGCATACTTGTTGTCTTCAGGTACGTAGAGGCTGCTGCAAAACGCGCATGTGATTGGCTCTGGTGGCGGCGGCTCCCTCGGCGCTTCGCGCACAACCTCGCGTGTGACTTCGCGGGTGACGGTCGGTATTGGTCCACCGATGAAGATGGGCCCCAGCGCCTTGCCGATGCCGCCGCTGCCAGACGATGAATCGCTCAAGGTGGTGGAGCCTGAATCGCTTGCGGATGAGGATTTGCGAGACGAGGATGACTTGCCGCTGCCCAGCACGACCAACAACACGGCGACGATGATGACGATGGCAAACGTCAGGACGACGATGAGCGCCGTAAGCCGTAGCGCTTTTGGCACATCGTACAGCTCGTAACCATAGCTGAACATGAACACGCCTGCCACATAGACAGGCGCCATGAGGAGCAATAGTGTGATGCCTTGCCGCTCGCTCAAGGTTGGATCAATCCAGGTGCGATAGATGACGAAGATGGCTACGAGCAACGACACGACGGCAATCAAGCCGCCGGGAATGAGCCATTGTAATGGCTTGCCGGGTTGGGCTTCGTCACGATGATAGTCAACAACCTCTCTAGTTTTAGCGCGCACCGCGCGCGCGGGATAATGGGATTGTGGCATGGAACGCTCCGTTAGTAGTGGACCGTGTTCAGTGAACAGCGCATCCTATTGACTGTTCACTGAACACGGTTCACTTTCTTTCGTTTGAGCCAATAGGCGATGAGCAAACCTAACACGCCAAACACCGCCCACAACGCCGCCATGCGTACGAGCTCCGATTTGAGCAGACGCGATGTGCGTGATGGCGCTTCGACGGCTTGGACTTGGTCGCCATACGCCTCGTCCAACAATTCCATCACGTGCTTCACCTCGGCGTTCAAACCGGCGCGTTGCGCGCCCAGTTGCAGCTGCAACATACAACCTGCATTCGCTGTCACGATGACCTCGGGGCGCGTCGCTGCGACGTGTTGCATCTTCGCATCCAATACTTGCCGCGAGATGTCGGGATGCGTGAGGTTGTAAATACCCGCGCTGCCGCAACACCGCTCCGCTTCGCGCATCTCGACGAGCTGCAAGTCAGTAATGCTCTGCAGCAATTTGCGTGGCTGGGCGCGCACACTTTGTCCATGCGCCAGATGGCATGGGTCTTGATACGTGACGCGTTTGCGCAGCGCTTGCGTTGGCGGCGTGATGCTTTGCGCTGCCAAGAACTCGCTCACATCACGCACCCGTGCTGAAAATTGTTCCGCGCGTTCTCGCCACGTCTCGTCGTGCTGCAACCAATCCCCATACTCTTTCAGCGCTACACCACACCCCGCCGCATTCACTATAATCGCGTCAAACTGACCCTCACCCTTGCGCCCCTCGCTCTGTGAGGGAGAGGGGGTGAGGGGGAGGGTAAATGCCTTGATGTTCCGCTTCGCCATCTCCTTCGCCACCTCACGCTCGCCCGCATGAACCGCCAATGCGCCGCAGCAAATCTGCATCGCTGGCACGACGACCTCGAAGCCGTTGCGTGTCAGCACGCGAATCGTCGCGTCGTTGACGGGCGCGTACACCGTGCCCATCACGCACCCTGCGAGGAATGCGACGCGCCCGCGTTGCGCGCCTTGCGCGGGATAGACCTTGCCAAGCGGACTGAACTGATCGGGCAAGCGCGGCAGCAATTTTTCTGAGTCGCGCAACTGGGGCGGGATGAGTTTGAGTTGACGTGCGAGCGTTTGCAGTCCTGTGCGTTGATAAAGCCGCATGACTGTCGCGAACAACCGCAAGCGCGCGTTGTGCGGAAATAATTGGCGAAAGACGAACCAACGCAAAAATTTTTCACCGCGCGATTGTGGCAAGGTTTGTTGCGCTTGTCCACGCGCTGCCTCGACCAACTTGCCAAAGTCAATCGTCGCAGGACACGCCGTTTGACATGCGCGGCAGGCGAGACATACGTCCATGTGGTGCGCGAAGGTGGCATCAAGCTCGAAGCGCCCCTCGGCGACGCCGCGCATCAAATAGATACGTCCGCGCGGCGAGTCCATTTCCCAACCTAACACGCGATACGTTGGGCATTGGTTGAGACACATGCCACAATGCGTGCAGCGCAGTATCTCGGAAAAGTTTGGCGGGTCAAGCGATGTGTAGCCCCGTCTGTGTGCCGCTAAAGTCATAGGAAAGTTTAAGGTTCAAGGTTCAAAGTTTGAGGTTCAATCAACCAGCCATCTTGAACTGTGGACTTTGGACAACTTTTACGCGCCCGTGTTCTGCGCGATTTGCCGAATCTGCGCGAGCGCGGCGCGCAATTGGTCATTGGTCGCCGTCGCTTGCGCGAGTTGTTGTTGCAGCTGCGCGATTTGCGTTTGCAACCGCGCGACTTGCTCTTGCAGCTCGGCGCAGTCGCCAACCACGCGCACGGTGAGCGTGGTTGGATTTTGATCGCGTTGCAGCCATTCGATTTGTTCGCGCACGAAGCCTGCCCAGTAGCGTTTGGTTTGCGCGTTCTGCAAGCGAATGCGTCCTGTGATGGTCGCTGTTTGCCCGGGCGCAAGTGGCGCGCCTAACCCCCAACGATAAGGATACTCGAGCGTGCCGGGTCTGCCCTCGAACTCGACGCCGACGCGCACCGCGCCTGTCACTTCTGCAAAGCCACGACTCTCGTAGGTGTCGCCTTCTTCATAGAGAAAATCAGGGGCCGGGTCTTGGGTAGGCAATGTCTCTGCGCTATCGTTGCGCACGGTGATGCTCACCGTCAAAATTTCTCCTGCCTCCAACGTGGTTGGTGAAAAAGTCACATGCGTTATCATGGGAGGTTGCGGCGCTGCCTTCACGGTGATGGCTTGAACGCCCACACGGTCTTGCACCCATGCGACTTGTTCAAGCACGATGCCTGTCCAATAGTTGGTCGTGCGTGGCGTTTGCAGACGCATACGCCCATTGATCGTCGCCGTTTGTCCGGGACGCAACGGCGCAGCGAGTCCCCACCGATATGGGCGGTCAATGCCCGTGCGCCCTTCGTAATCCACGCCGACCCGCACTGCGTTGCGATTGACCGTCGTAAAGCCGCGCGAGGCAAACGTATCGGCTTCCTCGTAGAGTGTGCCAGAGCGCGGCACTTGCGTCGGATAGGTCGCGCTGCTGTGGTTGCGAATCGTGATGGCGACGTTCAGCTCTTGTCCAGCTTCGAGTGTCGTCGGCGTGAATTGCGCCGAGACAATTTGCGGTGGCGCAGTTGAGATATTGTGTGTTTGTTGTTGGAACGCTGACCACGCGAGTCGCCGATTGCCATTCACATCCACCAAACCCCAATCGGCATTAGGCTCTTGTGGATTCGCGGGGAATTTCCACGTAAACCAGAAGGCGCGGGCGACGACCTCGCTGCCCATGCCACGCACCATTTGAAACATGCGTGTGAGATACTCAGCGATGTTGGGTTCGGAGGGCGCATTTTGGGGCCAGAGGTAGTTGAGGTTCGCGCCGATCTCGGTCAACCAGATGGGCTTGCCGCCGATGCGCCGCGCGGTGTTGATGGAATCGCGCATCTCGCCGCGTCCCCAATCTACCGACGGAAAGCCATCGAGTCGCATCGCATAGGGATGCCACCCGATGCCATCATACGCGCCATTCGCCATCTGCGTGAAGCCGCGCAGATAATCGAAACTATCGTCGAAGGCGATGCCGGCTGAGATGACGGGCAAGTTGCTCACATTCTTGATGCGCTGATAGCATGCCGCGAGCAAACGCCCATACTCGGCGGCAGGAATTTGCTGCACTTCAGGCTCGTTGAAAATTTCGATGGCGGCGATGCGGTCACGATAGACTGTGGCGAAGCGCTGCGCGAAGTCGGCGACGAACCCGATGTAACCCGACGTCGCATCGCCCCACTGGAATGTAGATTCGGGATGCGACGGCGGCAGCGCATTCACGGTTTCAGGATTGATGAGTACGAGCAATTGAATGCCTAAATCGTGAATGTGATTGAGCACCCAATCGAGCGCGGCGTTTTGTCCCGTCGCAAAATTTTGAAATTGTTTGGACGGCAAATAGCGCAACCAGTGCGGCGCGAGCGCGCGCAGCTCGTCCACCGTTGGCGTCATTGTTTCATGGAAGCCAGGGTTGATGGCAATGCCGACGAGCGATTCGGTTGGTGGTTGGGACATCTTAGAATTCTCCGTATCGTGAGATTAAAGTACCCTTGCGACTTGTAGCAGCTAATGTTATACTCGCGCCATGGTGACGGATACAGTTGGACGGCTGAAAGCCAATGGGTTAAAGGCGTTGATACTCACGGTGAGTGTGGTGGTCTTGGGCTGGCTGTGGTTCACGGGTTGGCTAGATGCGCTATGGCGTCCGCTGATCAGCGCAGCGGAAATGATTCGCGCCGATTTGCCCAACTACGGTCCGTTCGCGCCCTTAGCTTACATCGCGCTGTATGCAGGTCAAATTGTCATCGCGCCCATTCCCGGCGCGGGGCTGTCGGTCGTGGGCGGATTTTTATTCGGCACGTTTTTATCCGTCGTCTATTCGTTAATTGGCATCTGGTTAGGCGGCGGCGCAGGTTTTGTTGTCGGGCGACGCATGGGCTGGCCGCTCATCGAGCGACTCGCGCCGCACAGTTGGTTGCAGCATTGGCGCAATTTGGCGACAGTCAATTCGAGCTTCACGTGGTTCCTGTTGATGCTCGCGCCAACCATAGACGCTGTCTATTTCATTGCAGGTTTGACGACGCTTTCCTTGCAACGCTTCCTGTTGCTCATCGCGTTGGGACGCGCGCCCGGCCTCATCGTCTCTAGCTTTCTCGGCGCACACAGCGCAACATTCGGACCTGAGTGGTGGTTGGGTCTGGTTGCCATGCTCATCGTGCTGGC
>CAZDYP010000098.1:0-18745 GCA_964509505.1 uncultured Anaerolineae bacterium
TACGCGCTCACGGTGAATTGGTGGATTGGCGGACTCGTCTTCGGTTACGGCGCGATCTATTATCGCAGCCGCAGCCTCGGCGTCCTCGCAGCGATTGCGTTACCATTCTCTGTATATCTCGCGCAAGCCGCCATCTTCTATCACAACGCCATCAACAACGCCTGGCACGCCGTTGGGTGGGCATTGCTCACGCCGCTCTACTTCGTCATAGGCTACAAGCTCTTGCAGCGCCAAGACGACGAGGTGTTGCATGGGCATGGGCGCACGGCGAGTGGCTGGGGCGTCGTGCTGTTCATCGTCGCCGCGCTCTGGTCGCTCACCGACTTACGAAGCGCCGCCGCCGCCGCGATGAGTCACGCAATTCTCGCCGCCACTGCGCTGTGGGCAACGTACTTGTGGCAACGCCCACGCTTCTTGTACGTCATGTCGCTGCTCTCGTTCACCGCGATGACGTTCACCATGAACGAATTCAATGCCTCACTCGCACAACTCTCAATTGGCTGGGCAACGCTCGCCATCGCGCACATACTCGCTGCGCTACAAATTCCAAATCCCGCGCAAGCGTCCCAATCTCCAAACGAAGAACCCAATCTCCAATCTGCAATCCGCAATCTGCAATTCGCAAAGCCGCTTGTCCGCGCCGCCTACCTCATCGCCGCGTTCGCGCTTGTGCCGCCGCTCGCGCCATACAACGGCGACTTATTCCTCTACGCGCTCACCAATTGGCTCATCCTCACCGCATGGGGCGCAGTTCTCGCACATCGCGGTCAAGCAGGCTTTGCGCCCGCAACCTCGTATTCACAATCTTCAACGCCAAGGCAACTCTTCGCTGCTTTCAATTTGCAATCCGCAATTCGCAATTCGCAATTCGCAATTTTCCATTGGCTCACCGCCCCCTTCGTCCCTCTTTGGGTTTGGGTCATCTGCGACAAACTGAATCTGGGCTATACAAACTTTGCGTACGCGTTGAGCGTGACGATGGGGCTGCTGTTCGCGCTCAGTGTGCGTCTTGCGTCGTTGCGCGCGGATCGCGCCTATCGTTGGGCGTGGTATATGGTGAGCATTGCCTTGAGCCTCATCGCGCCATTCGTCGCCTTCGTCTATGCGCCAAACAGCGACGCGCTCACCGTCACGTTGTTTGCAACGGGCTTGCTCTACTTCGCCGATGCGTTCATCAATCGCCAATCATTCGAGCTCGCGCCTGCGGGGCTCGTAACGGCGTGGGGACTGTACGAGCTGCTCGCGCGCTGGCAATTCCGCTACGATGCCATCACGTTGGCCACGGCGCTGCTCGTTGCGTTGTATGTCGTCGGCGGCTTGTCGTGGGAACGATTCGTCCATCCGCGCCGCAAAGACCTCGCGGGTTTCCAAAACCCGCGAGGTCTGACAATCTTCAATCACCAATTTTTATTTCCACTCTATCTCGCCGCGCATATCCTCAGCGTCGTCGTCCTGTTGCGCGTCTATGTTCATCCCTTGAATTTTATTGCGATACGCGTCGCGTGGACAGACGAAATGCGCCTATGGGGCGCGGTCACACAATTTGTATTGGGTATTGCATACGGTCTGTATGCGTGGGGCGCGTATCGTGAAGGGTGGGCGCACATCGCCGTGTGGCTCATCACGGCGGCAGGTGGCTTCATCATCTTAAGCGAAAGCACAGGGCAAGGACGTTCAGCGGTCTTCGTCGGCGTTGTCGCAATCGTGTATGTGTTGGCTGAACGTGGGCTGAATACGTTGCGGCGCTATCAAGACGCGCAACGCGCATGGCGCGCGTATGCCCAGTTGAGTTGGCGCTTGTATCGTCGCCCCTTGCTCATCGCAGGTTGGGTCGCATCGGCGGCGGCGATTGGTCTTGCCTTCGTGCGGAACTTGTGGCTGCTCGGCGGCGGACGCACCCAACAAACGTGGGCGGCGCTCGGCTTGCTGTTGATGGTCACACTCTATGCGCTGTCGGCGCGCCTATTTCGACGCGCGCGTTTCGTATGGCTCGCGACGTTGCTCGTCTTCGCACCGTGGACAATGCTCACGAATCTCGGTTGGTTCGTCTTGCCACAACCACGCCTGCCTGAGTTCGCCGTCAGTTGGGTCGTCCTTGCCTGGGCGCTCTTCGCCATCAACCTCATCATCATATATATTCAAAGTTCAATGTTCAATGTTGAACCTCCAACCTCCAACTTCCAACCTCCAATATCCAATATCCAATATCCAACTTCCAATATCCAACCCTATGTGCTGCCTCTCAAAACCGTCGCGCAATTCCTCTTGCCGTTCTCTTTGCTCTGGGGCGTTGCCAACATTGACACCAGCCGCATCACCTTTGCGCTCGCCATCGCGTTTTATGGGTTCGCATCGTTCTTGGATATTAGAAAGTGGATGTTGGATATGCGACACGCTGCAATCGCAAACCTTCAATCTTCAATCTTCAATCATCAATTACTGATTACTAAATTCTTGTACCCCGCCTTCGCCCTCATCCCGGTCTGGTATGTGTATCTCATAGCGTGGCTTGCGCCAACGGCGCGCCATGAGCATTATGGCTTGATGTTGCTCGTGTTCGGTCCCGCGGGCTTGCTCGTCGGACAGACGATGCAAATGATGATGAAACGTCTCATCAAAGATGCGCAACCTGCTTTGGAGTTTGGAGTTTGGGAGTTGGGATTTGGCTTGCCCGTTTACTTGATGGGCTACGTCTCGGTCATCGTCGGCACGTTGCTCGTCGCGCACGAGGCGACGTGGCTCTCGCTCGCGTTGCTCTATGATGCGCTGTTAGCCATCGCCTCCGCGCGCGTGTTTCGCAATCCGTTGTGGGTCTATCCCGCGACGGCGCTTGCGCCGTTGTCGCTGTGGCTCGCGTTGGACTTGGCGCAAGTGCCTGCGAATCGGCAAGGCTGGTGGCTCATCGCGCTCGCCGCAATCTATCTCGCCATCGCCTATGTGTTGCGTCGCACTCGCACCGCTGTGGCGGGAGTCGTGTCAACGCTCCCGCACCAGCAAACACTGTGGTATGCGTGCAGCAGTGCGCCGCTCGCCATTGGCTTTGCGCTCATCGCATTGGGCTTGCCGCCATCATCTCAAGACCGTGAGGGCGCGTTATGGGGCTATGGTGCGGCAGCGTTGCTTTACGCCATCAGCGCGTTCTGGTTGCGACAACCGTTGTTGCTCACGCCCGCCAGCGCGCTCGTCATCGTGCCATACAGCATGGCGCTCTTGCTGTCACCGATTCATCACGATTATTATGGCTTGATATTGTTACCCGCTTCGCTGGTCGCACTCGCGTTTGCATGGCTGTTGGACACGAAGCTTGGCGCATGGCGCGACTTTCCATGGACACAACTTTCCAGTTGGGCGACCGCTTTCGTTGATCGTGTGCTGGGTTGGTGGGCGTTGCCCGTGTATGCGTTGGGCTTCGGGCTCGCCGCCGTCAGTCCCCTTATCACGCGCCTCAACACTAGCGCGCACATCGCGGGCATGTTGTCGCTGAACTTCGTCTTGCTCATCGCCATCGCCGCCTATGGCGCATATCGTTTTCGCTTGCGCGTGTGGTTGCTCGCCGCCGCCAGCGCGGGGCAGCTTGCGGTGTTTTACGCGCTCACCGAGTTGGGTTGGCGACAATATCCCACCGAGTTCTGGTTGCGTTTCTCGCTCGTCACGCTCATCACAACGGGCATCGCGCTGTTCATCGAACAGCGGCGCAACGAAGGCTCGCCCTTCAACCTTGCGAAGGTTAGCGCGGGTTGGTCGCGTCCACTCTATGCGCTAGTTGCGTATGATGCTATCATCACGCAATTCGTGAGTCTCGCGCGCGGCGGCACGGCAGGCGCAGCCATCACGCTCGTCCACGCGCTATTGTTCGCCGTGCTTGCTTCGTGGTGGCTCGCCACACCATTGACGTATGTGAGTGGCGCGCTTGGGATGCTCGCCGTCGTGCAATGGATCTTCACGCTCGAAGGCGGCGCACCCGAAGGTTTCCCCGTCGCCCTCGCGCAACTTACACTAGCGTATGGACTCGTGGGCTATGGCTTGATGTTCATCAAAAACAAAATCCCCAATCCCGCGCAAGCGTCCCAACCTCCAACCTCCAACCTCCAACCTCTAACCTCCAATCCCCAATCTTCAATCTTCAATCTTCAATCTTTAACTTCCCTCTGGTCAAAACCCTTGCAGAGTTTGAGCCTCGGCTTCTCCGTCGGCGTGTTGCTGCTCACAGCACTGATGGGCATTGACATTGTGGGTTGGACGGTGCGCGCGTTGTTCGGCTTTCGCTCGGTCGTGCGTATCGAGACGGCGCAGATGTGGGTCGGCGTGTTGTCGCTGTTCGGTTTGTTGTACGTGACGACTGCCGTCGCGTATCGTCGTTTGCGCTTCGGCTACGCAGCGATTGCGTTGCTCATCGTCGCGTGGATGATTCACGCCTTCTACGTGAACCAATGGCGCGGCTCGGCGCAGGTGCAATGGTATGCGCTGCCTGCAGGCGTCTATTTGCTCGCTATCGCATATAGTGAATGGCAACGCGGCAACAAGCCGTTGGGACGTTGGCTCGACTATGCGGCAATGTTTTTGATGATGGGGTCGCTCTTCTGGCAGACGCTATTGTATGGTTGGGCGTATGCGTTGCTGTTAGGCAGTGAAGGCATCGCAGGGTTGTGGTGGGGCAGCGCGCGACGCTTGCGCCGCTTTTTGTACATCGGCATGTTAGGCATCGTGCTGGCGACCGTCGCGCAGCTCATCAACGCGCTGCAAGCCGTCAACCAGTGGATCATCTTCGGCATCATCGGCTTGCTCGCGCTCATCATCGCCGTTGTCGTCGAGCGCAAACTCGATGACCTCAAGGTGTGGCGAGAGGTGTTGGAGACGTGGGAATAGCGGGGGCCGGGTATCAGGCGTCGAGTGTCAAGCATCAAGTGTCAGGTGTCGAGTGCCAAGTGTCAGGTGTCAAGTGGCAAGTGACAAGCGACGAGTGACGAGATGATTTGATAATGGTGGGGATTGATGGTTAAATGGCGTCAGCATAATTCAAATGGAGGCGCACAGACTCGTGGAACATGAGCCTTGCGTTGGACAAATTGGGTGAGCGGACGCAAGCCATCGCACACGCGGAGACGGCGCTGAAGATTTTCGAGGCAATTGAAGACCCGAATGCGGGGAAGGTGCGGGAGCAGTTGGAGGGGGGGCGGAGGCATTCGACAACGGAATGAAACGGATAAACGGCGTGAAACGGATGGGGCACTCACAAAGAAGTGGTGGGAGTTGGGGAAGTGAGGAAGCCGTGACAACGGAAGGAACGGAGGCCGCGCATCTTCCGTTCCTTCCGCTCCACTCCGTTGACAGTCCGTTCCCAATTTCCTTATGTCCCTTTCATCTCCCCTTCATCCACCCATCAATTTTCACAATCACAATGGTTCACCACCAACGAGCATGGTCTCGTTCAATCTCAACTCGTGTCGGAGCATAGCAGACCCGTGAGGTTGTAGCAACCTCACAGGTCTTGCGCGGATGGTCTCGTCTGCTCGACCAAAGGATATTTCATGCGACGCCTGTTTCAGCATGCGCTGTTGATGAGTTGTATGATGTTAGTTGCCACCTACCTGCTCACCGATGGGCAAACGTGGGCGACGCTCGTCAACGCCCAAGCGTCGTTGCCCACCCGCACCGTCTTCCTCGACCCCGGCCACGGCAACGGCGATGCGGGCGCGACGTTTCGCTTCGAGGATGGCATGGTCTTGCGCGAGGCTGACATCGCGCTTTCGATTGCGCACAAGACGGCAGAGCTGTTGCGCGAGAAAGGCTATCGTGTCGTCCTGTCGCGCGAGAAAGAATATCGCGCAGGACATGGCGACGAGAGCAACGGCGATGGACGCTTGAGCTACCGCGATGATTTGCAAGACGTGGTGGACATGGCGAATGAGCTGAAAGCCGACATCTTCATCTCGATGCACCACAACGGCTCGGTCAATTACACCGCCGAAGGCGTCGAGGTCTATTACTGCGAAGACCGCGACTTCGCCAGCGACAGCTATCGCCTCGCTATGCTCACGCAAGCCAATTTGTTGCAAGGCTTACGCGACATCGGCTATGCGGCGGTGGATCGCGGCGTGAAAGACGACAGCGTGCTGTATGCGTGGCGCAGACCGCCCACCATCATCACCACGCCGAGCGGCGAAGGGCGCAGCACGACGCAAATCATACCGAGCAACTGGCGCGGGCATCTGTTCGTGCTGGGTCCCGAGCGCCCACGCGGCAAACCACGCGCAACCAACATGCCCGGCGTTTTGGGTGAAGCGCTCTTCGTCAGCAACCCCACCGAGGCGCAACTGCTCGCCTCCGAGCGCGGGCAATGGGCGATTGCGCGCGGATATGCGAATGCGGTCGTCACGTATTTTGAATCAATGGTAATTGGTAATTAGGGCTCTTCTGGCTTTGATGTGGAACGCTCGTGGTGGATGGTCACACTCACCGCCCAAGCGGAGCCCCGACTTTGTGAACTGTGTGACTCTTTGCGTCCTTGTGTTGATTGTTCATCTCTGCGTAACACGCGCCTCCAATTACCAATTACCAATTACTCACCACAACCAAGGAGCCTCAAATGAAAGCAGCCGTCTGTTACGAATTTGGCAAACCGCTGGTGATTGAAGATTTGACGATAGATGCGCCGCCGCAAGCGGGCGAAGTGCATGTGCAGATTGCGGTGACGGGCATCTGCCACAGCGACCTGCACGCGATTGCGGGCGAATGGGGCGGCACGGTGCCGTTCGTCGCGGGACACGAATCGGCGGGCGTCGTGCTGAACGTGGGCGCGGGCGTGACGCAATACAAAGCGGGCGACCGCGTGTTGGTGACGTTGATGCGGCAATGCGGCAAATGTTTCTATTGTATGCAAGGCTATCCGCAACGCTGCGAAACCATCTTTCGATTGGACCGCGAACCGTATTTGCGAAACAAAGACGGCGTCGCCGTGCGCCAGGCGATTCGCACAGGTTCATTTGCCGAAGAAACCATCGTCCACGAATCGCAAATTTTGCATTTGCCTGATGACTTGCCGTTCGACGTTGCCGCGTTGCTGGCGTGCGGCGTCATCACGGGCGCCGGCGCCGTGTTGAACACGGCGCAAATCAAAGCGGGCAGCAACGTCGTCGTGATTGGCACGGGCGGCGTCGGACTCAACTCGGTGCAAGCGGCGCGCATCGCGGGCGCGTATCCTATCATCGCCGTTGACCTACTCGACAACAAACTCGAAACCGCGCACCAATTCGGCGCGACGCATTCGGTCAATCCGAAGACGCAAGACCCCATCGCCTTCGTCAAAAACCTCACGGCAGGACGCGGCGCGGATTACGTCTTCGTCACCGTTGGCAACGCCAAAGCGTCGGAAATGGCGTTTGCCATGTTGCGACCACGCGGCGTGCAAGTCGTCGTCGGCATCCCCGAAACAGGCGCGACCGCCGCGTTGCCCGTCGGTCCGATTGTGCAAGAGCGCACCATCACGGGCAGCTCGATGGGCTCGACCCGTTTGGGCGTTGACGTGCCGCGCCTCATTAACCTCTATCGCAACAAACAACTGTTGCTCGACGAGCTCATCACCGCGCGCTATCCACTCGCGCAAATCAACGAAGCCATCGCGCACACGAACAGCGGGGATGCGTTGCGGAACGTCGTCGTGTTTTAATAATGGGCATTGGCAATTGGGCACTTCCAATAGCTAAACACACGTTGCGCACCATAGCTATTTCAACACGAAGGCGCGCAGGAATCACAAAGTACACAAAGAAAATTTTTAATGGCTTTGTGCGCTTTGTGATTTCTTTGTGTCTTCGTGCTGATGACTCATCGCTGCCTAACACGAGTCACCAATTACCAATTACTAATTACCAATGGCTTGTTGTATCTTCTCCCGCAACTCCACAGGCAATGTCGCTACCACTCCATTGTGCCAACAGAGATGCTCGGTGAAACCTGTAACGATGAGCTCGCCCGTGTCCGCATTCGTGATGCGATATTCCAGGCGCAGCTTGCGGCTTTGCAAGCGGGCTAACGAGACCGTAATGTTCAACAAGTCGTCAAACTTTGCGCCGTGTATAAAGCGACAGCCCACTTCGGTCACAGGCAAGCCATACCCCTCGCTCTCCATGCGTTTGTACGAGTAGCCCAGCTGTCGCAAGCACTCGACGCGCGCCACCTCGAACCACAAAAAATAATTGGCATGATGCACGATGCCCATTGCGTCGGTTTCCGCAAAGCGCACGCGCTGCGTCACGCTAAAGTTTGGTTGTTGTGGGTTCATGGGTATATTTTAGCGCAAATAAACCGTGCTATAATTCTGCCATGTCTCAGCCCAAGCTTGCCCCCCCTCCACCCAACTCCACACGCCGCTCCCTCAGGTCATTGACTGACCTTTCGCTACGCACGAAGCTCGTGCTTGCCTTCCTCATCATCACGACGTTCTCTATCACGACGGTTGCGCTGTTCAAAAATTACGCCACCACCCGCGAGCTGACAAATCACGTTGGACAAAATCTCAAGAGCCACGCGCGCACGCTCGCATTAAGCGTCGGCAATTTACTCCATCAAGAAGTAGATACGTTGCGCGCGTTCAGCCTCAGCAAAAACATCGCCGATGCGGCCACCGTCGCGAGCCGAGCGTATGCCACAACGGATCGCGCCAACATCACTGCCGATTTGCTGGATATAGATAGACGGTGGCTAACAGCGAGCAACGATACACCCCTCGTGCAACAATTTGTGAACAATGCGACCGCCGCCGAGTTGCGGCAATACCGTGAGCAATTCAAAGGCAACGTCGAAGTCTTCCTCACCGATCAATATGGCGCGCTCGTCGCCGCCGCCAATCGCATCTCCGATTTTTATCAAGCCGACGAAGAGTGGTGGCAGAAGGCGTGGAACAACGGGCGCGGCGCAACGTACATCGGGCAACCCGCCTACGACGAAAGCGCTCGCGCGTTTGTGATTGTGCTCGCGCTGCCTGTTTACGAACATGGCACGACGAATATGGTGGGCATTCTGCGGACCACCTTCGCCGTGTCTGGCTTGCTCAATTTGCTTGACGACATGACCTTCGCGCAACGAGGTCATGCCGAATTGTGGTTGCCCGATGGCACCCGACTCACAGCCACCCAAGCTGAACCCATCGCGCCTGCGGCATTGCAAACCGTACGCAACGCGCAAGACGTTAGTTTCGAACTCGTCTATCACGATACGCCAAGTTTCATCAGCCAAGACACTGTAACAAGCTCCACGCACGACGAGGTCATCACCCAGCTCCGTTGGCAAATCATCGTCTACCAAAATCGTGACGAAAGCCTACAGCCGGTCACGGCCGCCCAACAAACGACGCTGATGATCAGTTTGGGTATCGTCGCCATTGCAGGGGCGCTGGCGTGGCTATTCGCGCAAGCCATCAGTCGCCCCTTGGTACAGCTCACGCAAGCGGCGCAACGCATCGAGGCAGGTGATTGGCGCCAGCGCATGAATGTGGCGGCGACCACCAAGCAACGCGACGAGATTGGCCAGTTGGCGCGCACGCTCGATCAGATGGCGCAGAGCTTGGCACAGCGGCTCGAAGTCGAAGCGACGTTGAATGACGCTTTGGAACAACACGCCAAAGAACGCACCCAAGCGCTCGCCGCCGCCAATGCAGAGTTGCAACGACAGACTGCGTATCTGACCGCCTTGAATGAAACCGCGCTTGGTCTCGTCAGTCGGCTCGACGTCAAAGACCTGCTGACCGACGTGGCACAGCGCGCCGTCACGCTCGTTAGCGCGCAACACGGCTTCATCTATTCATTGCAACCTTACACCAACGTCATGCGCCTCACGGTGGGCATCGGTCTCTACGTGCATCAAATCGGCTATCAGCTCACGGAGAACCTGGGCGTCGCAGGGCAAGTGTGGCGCACGGGGCAGCTGCTCGCCGTGAACGATTATCCCAATTGGTCTGGCCGTCTCACCGACAAAAGCCGCGAAAGCGTCCAGGCGATCGTCTGCGCGCCGCTCAAAGCAGGCAGTCAGGTGATAGGCATCCTTGGCGTCGTGCATACGGAGACAGGGCGCACATTTGACAACGCTGAACAAGAAGTATTGAATCGCTTCGCGCAGCTGGCGACCATTGCGCTCGAACACGCGCGCTTATACGCTGCCTCCCAAAAAGAGCTGGCAGAACGCGCCCGCGCCGAAGAAGCGCTGCGCCGCCAAAAGGAATATCTGAACACCCTCAACGAAACGACCCTTGGGTTGCTGGGGCGCATGAATTTGCAAGAGCGCTTGCGCGACATCGTGACGCGCGCGGCGGCGTTGCTTGGCACCCAACACGGTTACATCTACTTGCTCGATCCTGAGAGCGACGTGATGCGTTTGCAAACAGGCATCGGCATTCACGCGCGCGACATGGGCGTGCGCGCCAAAGGCGTGGGGTTGACGGGGCGCGTGTGGGACAGCGGCAAGCCGCTCATCGTCAACGATTACAGCAATTGGGCTGGTCGCCCCGCTGGTTACGAGACTTCGATTTTGCGCGCCGTGCTTGCCGTGCCGTTGAAAGCCAACGACCAAGTGATCGGCGTGTTAGGCGTGTCGCACCTCGAAGCCAATCGCACGTTTGGCGCAGACGAAACCGAAGTGCTGCAACGCTTCGCGCAGCTCGCCGTCATCGCCCTCGACAACGCGCAGCTCTACGACGAGTTGTCGTCAGCGAAAGAAGCTGCGGAAGCGGCAAACCGCGCGAAGAGCGTCTTCCTCGCCAACATGAGCCACGAGCTGCGCACGCCGCTTCACGCTATCATCGGCTTCAGCCAATTATTGAGCGAGCGCGCAGATCACGCGGCTGGTTTCAAGGAGCTCCGCCAGATTCAAGAAGCGGGTCAACAATTGTTAGCCATCATTGACGACGTGCTTGACCTATCGCAAATCGAAGCAGGGCAAATGCAACTCACAAGCGAAAGCTTCGACATTGCCACGCTGGTCAACGATGTCGCCAAGCAGCTGCAACCGCTCGTCGCCCAAAATCACAATCAGTTGCAGGTGGATTGTCCGGCGCACATCGGGCAGATGCGCGCCGACCCACAGCGCGTGCAGCAGGTGCTGTCCAATCTGTTGAGCAACGCCGCCAAGTTCACCCACTCGGGCGCTATCACGTTGACGGTGCGCCGTGACCCGCCGCACGCTCACGCCGCTATGGATTGGATTGCGTTTTGCATCAGCGATGCGGGCATCGGCATCAGCGTCGAACAACAACAACACATCTTTGAAGCGTTCGCGCAAGCCGACCCCTCTGCCACGCGCAAATATGGCGGCACAGGGTTGGGCTTGGCGTTGACGCGCCGTATCTGCCAACTGATGGGCGGCGATGTCAGCGTGCAAAGCGAGCTCGGCAAAGGCTCGACGTTCACGGTGCGATTGCCAGCTTACAAACAAACGCAGCCGTTGGTGTTTCGGTCATAGCTGTATATAATCTTCCCGATTCATTCACATTACGCGGCAGTGTCATTGCGAGCCTTGTTCGCGGCGCGGCGCACTCTCCACACCGCAAGTGGGGAGAGTGCGCCGCGAACAAGGTGGACGGTGGCTTCGCTCGCGTTGACACCGCGCGTGACGTGAGTTGATCATTCATTCATCATGCGCATGCTCTTGCTCCCACGCACACCCTATCGCAATAGACCCCTCAGCCGAAGTCTGGAGTCGCAGACATGAGCCGTCTTTCGTTTTCCAGCTTGCGAGTGCGCTTGTTCCTGCTCGTCCTGTTGGCGATGGTACCCGTCGTGGGGCTAGTGCTTTACACAGGCGCAGAACAGCGCCAACGCGCCAGCCACGACGCGCGCCGAGACGCGCTCGATTTAGCGCAGCGCGTCTCAGACGACCAAGCCCAGATTATCGAAAGCGGACGACAATTGCTCGTCGCGCTGGCGCAGCTGCCCGACATTCGCAATTATGACGACGTGGCGTGCAACGCGCTGCTCGCCGACTTGTTCAAGCAATATCGCGGCTACACTGCCATTGGCGCGACGAAAACCGATGGGGAAATTTTTTGCCATAGTGCCTTGACAAACGCGCCACAGAGTTTAGCTGAATCCGATTACTTTCGACGCGCCGCGCAAACGCAAGAGTTCGTCGTCAGCGCGTATCGTCTCGCCGGCGCGCCCAGTAAGTCCATCCTCACCATCACGCAGCCGGTCGTGAAATCAGGCGAGTTGCAAGCGACAATGTTCGCCGAATTGAACTTGCAGTGGGTGAACGAGCTCGTCAAAAGCAACCCATTGCCGCCAGGCTCCACCCTCACGGTGTTCGATGCGCGTGGCACGATCCTCGCGCATCATCCCGACGGGGACAAATGGCTGGGACGGCCGTTGCCCGAAACGAGCATCGTCGCGCAAGTCACGCGCGAGCAAGCCAAAAACACCGCCGAGCTCGTCGGCAGCGATGGCGTATCGCGCTTGTATGGGTTCATGCCGCTCGGTGTCAAAGCGTCAGGCGCTTACGTCAGCGTCGGCATTCCAGTCGCCTTTGCGTATGCGCCTGCCAACAGCACGCTCATTCGCAATCTGAGTTTGTTGGGTGTGATGATTGCGCTTGCGTTTGCGGGCGCGTGGTTCGTCAGCAATTGGTTCATCTTACAGCCCCTCCATGCGTTGGTGAACGCCACGCGTCGTCTCAGCAGCGGCGATTGGAAAACGCGCACAGGCTTGCGCCAAGACGACGGCGAGCTTAGCCAGCTCGCGCAAGCGTTCGACAAAATGGCGGCGGCGTTAGAGCAGCGTGAAATGGCGCGCAAGCAAGCCGACGACTCCTTGCGCCAGGCGCGCGACCAGTTGAACAAGCTGGTCAAAGAGCGCACCACCGAATTGCTCGAAGTTCACGAACAGTTGGAAGAAACCGAAATACAACTGCACACGCAAGAAGCGTTATACACCTATCTCGTCGCGCACTTCGGCGATATGCTCTATCGCACCGACGCGCATGGACGCTTCACGTTTTGCAGCGACGGGTTCACGCGCATGGTGCAATACACGCGCGACGAGCTCATGCAAATGCACTATCTCGAACTCACACCGTTGGCTGCGCGCAAAGCTATCCAACAGTTTTACGAGCAACAAGTGAAACAACAGACGATGGACACGTATTACGAGCTGCCGCTGCGCGCGAAAGATGGGCGCGAACTGTGGGTTGGTCAGCACGCGCAATTGCTCATGGAATCAGAGCAAATGATCGGCTTCCAAGCTATCGTGCGCGACCTGACGCAACGCAAAGCGGCCTTGCCCAGCCAAGGAACCCCCACACCGCCTTTCGTTGTCAGCTCCTCCGAGAACAGCGACGAGTCGCCCAAAGACGCCCCGTGAAACCGATGTCTCTGTTCCGCCCTCGCAAACAACCTTGGCGTCGTCGCAAGCGAAAGACACACTGCAAGCGACCCGTTTTCTCATTCTGACAGAAGACGGGTTTCTTCGTCGTTATACAGGATTCCTAAATCATTGGCGAATGAGGAACTCAGCCTTGAGGTTTTGAACCTTCGCAAGGGTTATAGGGTTCACAGCCCGTTTGGAAACACGATACTATAAGTGAAAGCGCTTCACTCTAGAGTCTCAGAAAGATAGATGAATTCCATGAATCATTTGATTGCTGCTGCGCGCGTGCGTCTATGGATAGTGACGCTACTCGCGCTGATTCCGCTAAACGGTTGGCTGCTCTATGCCCATGTTTACGACCTCACACAATTGACATTCACACTCAGCCTGATCGCCGTCGCGCTCGTCAGCGCTTGGTTCGGCGACGCTTGGGCGTTACGCAGTATAAACGCGCAACTCGCAGCCTACGAGCTCGCACAGCAGCAAAAAACCAACGCGCTGCAACAAACCGCCAGCGCGCTGCGCCACGCGCAACAAACCGCCGAGCAACGCCTGACTGAATTGACAGCGTCGTCGGAACGCATCGCCTCGTTGCAAGCAACACACCACCAACTCGTCGCGCAATTGCAAACGCGGGAGGGTGAACTCGCGCACACCAACGCGCAGCTCCAAACCGCATACGACGAATCGGCGCAGCTCGCTGTACAACTGCAAACGCGCATCCGCGAACTCACGCAACTGCATGGGCAATCTGAGGTCATCCGCGAGACGCACACCCAGTTGGAGAATCGGCTGGAGGCGCGCAACGCCGAACTCGCGCAAGCGCACGCGCAGCTCACGGCATTGCGGAACGCTTACGCGCAACTCGCCACACAACTCCAAACACGCGACGCCGCACTCGCGCAAGCCCATGCCCAGCTCGCCGCCTTGCAAAATTTGTACGCGCAGCTCCGCGCCCATTTTCAGACACGCACCCAAGAACTGGCTCGCCTCAGCGAGCAACTCGCTGCGTTGCGTCCAACAAGACTGCACAGGTCTCGCAGCCCCGTGAGGACTGCGGGCAACGATAGTCAGCCCACCGTGTTGGTCATTGACGACGACGCAACAGCGCGCGCGCTCATCACACAGCAAATGCAGGATGCAGCCTTCAAACTCGTGTTAGCGAGCGATGGCGCAGAAGGCTTGCGCCTCGCCCACGAATTGCAACCCGACCTCATCACGCTTGATATGCTGCTGCCGCAGCTCGACGGTTGGTGCGTGCTGAAGGCGCTGCATGCGAACCCTGCACTGGCGACCATTCCCGTTATCCTATTCACACTGCCGCACGGACACAACGGCGCGCACGACCACACAGCGGCTCTGCAAAATTTGCGAACACAAATCATGGCACAATTACAACAGTGAACAGTGTTCAGTCTTCAGTATTCAGCGCTCAACTCACGATTTACTGAACATGGAACACTAAACACTGAACACTGGATACTGGACACTGTCCGAGTGACTCCTATGACTGACCTCCCTCGCCCCTACGTCGGCTTGCGACCTTACACCGCCGACGATAGCCGCTACTTCTTTGGACGCGAAACATATTTGCGCGAGATGGCGACAAGCCTATTGACGACGCGCTTCACCGTGTTGTATGGCGCGAGCGGCGTCGGCAAAAGTTCGTTGGTCTTGGCGAGCCTCGCGCCGTATCTGCACCGCCTGCCCGATGTCGTCGGCGTCGTCTTCCGCGATTGGCGCACAGGCGACGCGCTAGCAGCATTGAAGCAAGCCATCATCGCCGCCGCAGACGCGCCGCTCTTGCTCGACGCGACACGCCCGCTCGACAGCCTGTTGGCGCACGCCAGCACACTCACCAATCGCGCCTTCGCCATTATCCTCGATCAATTTGAAGACTTGCTGCATTCGTCATCACTGCAAGCGCTGAACAGCTTCGATTTGGAATTTGTGCGCGCCGTCAACCGTGAAGACCTCAACGCAAATTTTCTGGTAGTCGTGCGCGAAGATGCGTTGCCACGCCTCGCGCCCTTGCAAGGACGCATCACTCATCCTGCGAAACACAGCAAACAATTGCTGCCGCTCACACGTGTGGAGGCGGCGCGCGCGATTCGTCGCCCGCTCGAAGTCTTCAACGCTTATCGCCCCGACCAGAATCCCATCACCATCGAAGACGCATTGGTAGATGAACTGCTCTCGCTCGCGCGCACTGCAAAAGATGAATCCAATCCCGCGAACTACGCCGTTGAGACGGCGTGTTTGCAATTGATGTTGACGCGGCTGTGGGAAGCGGATAAGACGAAGGAGGGCGCGCCGCCCGCGCTGCGTCTTGCGGTGTTTCGCTCGTTGGGTGGCGGCGCAGGGTTGGCGCGCGCGTATTTGGATGAAGTGATGAGCGGGTTGGATGAGTCAGAACGCGTCGCGTGCGGAAAATTTTTTGCGTATCTCGCCACGCCCTCTGGCAAGAAAATTCCGCAAACGCTCGACGACGTGAGCGCCTATGCGGAACAACCACGCGCTCGACTCACGCCGTTGCTCGAAGCGTTGGACAACGCGCGTGTGTTACGGGCGCTACCGCCATTGCCCACTCAAGATACGCCGCGCTACGAGCCATTCCATGATTTGTTCGCGCCTGCACTGATCAGCTGGCAAAAACATTTTGCCGAAGCGCAGGAACGCCTCCGCGCCGCGCAACAACTGGAAGAAGCGCGCCGTGAACAAACGCGCATCCAAGCGCAATTGCAAACTGCCGAAGACGCGCGGCTCGCCGCCGAGCGCGAGAAGGCTGCCGCCTTGACGCGCGCGGCGCAAGAAACCGCGCAGGCTGAACAAGCGCAACGCGCCGCACAAGCCGCGAAGGAAAAAGCGGAAGCGGACGCGCGCGAGAAAGCAAAGCGCGCACAACTGGATGCGGCGGCGGCGAAAGAAAAAGCCGAAGCCGACGCGCGCGCCGCGATTGCGAAAGCGCAAGCCGAAGCGCGTTACGCGCAAGAGAGCGTCATCGCGCGCGAGATCGCCCTGCACGCCAACGCGACGCTGGCGCAAGACCCCGAGCTCAGTTTGTTGTTGGCAATCCGCGCCGTGCAACATGCACCAACGTTTGACGC
This sequence comes from uncultured Anaerolineae bacterium, assembly GCA_964509505.1. GTDB lineage: Bacteria > Chloroflexota > Anaerolineae > JACRMK01 > JACRMK01 > CAZDYP01. Next base: position 16,457 of record CAZDYP010000098.1, read on the forward strand.
GATGGAAGCGATGCGCGCAGCCTTACTGCAATCGCTCGCACAAGCGACGTTGCAAGGACACACCGCGCGCATCACAGACGCCGCTTGGTCTCCCAATGGACAAATCATCGTAACGACGAGCGACGATAGCACGGTGCGCGTGTGGCAACGCACGGGCAATCCCGCGGCGCGCGAGGCGTTCACGGTCAACGTCTTGCGCGAACATCATGCCAGCGTGTCGTCGGTCGCGTTCAGTCGGGATGGCGAACGCTTCGTTACGGGCAGCCACGACCATACCGTGCGCGTGTGGTCCACACAAGGTCAACCGCTCGCCTTGATGCTTGGACACATCGGCAGCGTGTATAGCGTCGCGTTCAGTCCTGATGGACGACTGGTGGTGAGCGCGGGCGAGGACAACACGGCGCGCGTGTGGGATGCGCGCACGGGCGAATTGATTGCGGCGTTGCGCGCGCATCATGGCATCGTCTATCATGCCGAGTTTTCGCCGAGCGGACAATACATCGTCAGCGCGAGCGCGGATGGCACGGCGCGGTTGTGGGACGCGCTGGCAGGTACATCGCGTCTGTTGCAAGGTCATCAAGCAGCGGTGTATGACGCGGTGTTCGCGCCGAATGGCAAACGCTTCGTCACCGCAAGCGGCGACAGCACCGCGCGTGTGTGGGACATTGAGGGACGTGCAGAGGGTGTGCTGGTTGGACATTTGGGTCCCATCACTCATGCGGCGTTCAGTCCCGATGGCTTGCGGATTGTGACGGCGAGCGTGGATGGCACGGCGCACATTTGGCAACGCGCAGATCAATTCACACGCACGACTTGGCGCGATGCGGCGATTCTGATTGGTCATGCGAAAGCAGTGACGGATGCGGCGTTCAGTCCTGATGGCTTGCAAGTGGTGACGGCGAGCGATGATGGCACAGCGCGCGTATGGACGGTCACAGGCAAAGAGGTCGTCGTTTTGCGCGGTCATCTGGGTGGCTTGACGAGTGCGCAATTCAGCGCCGATGGGCAGCGCGTCCTCACGACGAGCCATGACCTGACTGCGCGCTTATGGGGCGCGGATCAACGTGAACTGATTGTGATGCACGGACACACAGAGGGCGTGTATCATGCAGCGTTCGCGCCTGATGGGCAGTTCATCGTCACCTCGTCGTATGATGACACGGCGCGCGTGTGGGAGGCGTTGACAGGACGCGAGCAGCTAACGCTCTATCGTTATCAAGATGTGCTGGATCGTATCACGTTCAGTCACGATGGGTTGCGCGTGGGCGCGGCGGTGGCGAACAACCTCGCGTGTATGTGGAATGTGATGACGGGCAAAGTGGTGAATGTGTTTCATGGACATACGGAGCGCGTGAACCACGTCGCGTTCAGTCCCGACGATCAATGGCTCGTGACGGCGAGCGCGGATGGCACGGCGCGCGTGTGGGAGATTCAACCTATCGTCATTTCCGATGCGCCGCCGCTCGACCCCGATGCTGAGCCTGCGACCTTAGGCGGGCGCATCTTCAATCGCAACAATGTACTGGCGACGATGGTGTTGGGGCGCAACGAACGGGCAACCACGAGGGTTGCCCCACCGGTTGCCCCGACAAACGAACCGCACGTCATCGTCTTGCGCGGACATAACGCCAGCGTCACTTATGCAGCCTTCAACATGGATGGCACACAAATCGTCACAGCCAGCGCGGATGGCACGGCACGTATCTGGGATGCAGTGACAGGCGCACCCCTCACCTATTTGCGCGGGCACACTGCGCCGTTGACATGCGCGGTGTTCAGTTCCGATGGGGAGTATGTCGTGACGACGTGCGCGGATGGCACGGCACGTGTGTGGTCATTGCGTCACGCGGATTTTCTGTCGGCGGGACAGGGGCGGCAGACCATCGCCATTTTGCGCGGGCATACGGCGCCCGTGCATCATGCGTCATTCAGTCCTGATGGGCAACTCGTGGTGACGGCGAGTGCGGATGGCACGGCGCGGTTGTGGCGCGCACAATCGGGCGAACCTGTTGCCGTGTTGCGCGGTCACACCGACGCGGTGTATAGCGCGCACTTCAGCCCCGACGGCACCCGTGTCATCACGGCGAGCGCGGATGGCAGCACGCGCATTTTCTTGACGCGCTCCGAAGACCTGCTGGCGTTGGCGCAACTGCGCGCGACGCGCACGTTGACGGCGGAGGAGAAGGCGAAGTATTTGTATGAGGCGTTTTGACAAACTCTGTGCCTGTGCTTACAATCGCGCCCAAGTCAATCGTCGTCAACCGTTCATCTGAGATTGCGCGCCAATTG
>CAZDYP010000099.1:0-18734 GCA_964509505.1 uncultured Anaerolineae bacterium
CCCAACCCACAACAAGTTGGCACTCCTCAAGCTCCACAGCCTAGCATTACGCCTCTACCTATATCTAAAATTACCGATAAAGCCCCGAAGTTACCTAAAGAGCAGAAAGCCGAAGTGACCATTCGTCACCCAGATGGAACCTATGAACTTCTGCTCATAGACTATTCGATAAAAGCCTCTACATATTTGGAACCAGGCGACGAGTTAATCGGTGTAACACCACCTACATCGCTTTTTGGTCACACAGCTCCTTTACCAACAGAGTTTCCACCATCTATCCCGACTTCAACTCCAGCTCCATATCCAATTCCAACACGCTAATCATAATGGGAGGAAATCAAATGCAATCATTATCGCTAAAAAAATTATTCTATACTACGATGGTTGCAGGGCTCTTGATGACCATCACCACCAGCATTACCATCGCCGATGGCAATGATTTTGTGTATGGAGAGCTTCGCGTTGATCTGCCTGAAATCTACAATGCCAAAGATTACCAAGTAGATTTGCTGGCAGAGGCCGGACCGTCTAATAGCTCCAATGGTTATACCACTGCTTGGCTGTCTATTCACTTGGACAATCAGGCTGGCACCTTTGGCCAAAAGTTTACCCAAGTCGGCCTTTTGACCGATCAAAATGGAGTATATTGGTTTGTGTATTCCGAAGCTGGAGTCAGCTGCCTTCAAGGAAGTGTTTTTTGGAGAGATAACAATCAGGTTCCGATTGGTTGCCGAGGCAATCTATATCATTGGGTTTCAATCAATACATGGCATACTGTTGAGCTGGTCAAATACAGCACCAATAGCTACTGGATCGCTAGAGTATATGATGCCGATGGCCATGGTTTAGACATGGCGGCTATATTTTCATCTAACACGCGGATATATAGAGCCAATTCAACTACTGAAGAAGCATATTGGGGAAGCACTGATCCCAATATGCAAGCCAAGTTTCACCATCATGAGCCACGATACAAAAATGTTGATACCTTCACCTCATTTCAATTATGGCCAAGAAGCAACGGCAACAACAGCCGTATTTACACGACTGCTATAAATACTCCCCTTCCCATTTGCCCCAACAAATATGGTGCGACGCCTAATATAGACAACTATGAGTACAAGTGGTTCGCTGGCACAGGTGGACAAATCTGCAACTGGATTTTGTTCCCAGCATTTCACCACTATTTGCCTTTGACCATGAAGTAGGTCAGTTTTATTTTTGTGTAGCTGTTCCCCTTAAAGAGCGTGCATGGTTTAATAGCTGGCGCACTTTTTTCTCTGCTTGCCTCTTGCCCCTGTCCCCCGCCCCCTGTAAAATACCCCCATGCCAAAACTTATTTTGCTTGACGGACACTCGCTGGCTTATCGTGCGTATCATGCCTTGCCGCCAACGATGAAGACCAAGACGGGCGAATTGACGAATGCCGTGTATGGGTTCGTCACGACGATTTTCAAAATCCTCAGGGACGAGCAACCCGACTATCTCGCCGTCGCCTTCGATGTCGGCAGGACGTTCCGCGACGATTGGTTCGCAGACTACAAAGGCACGCGCCAAGCGATGCCCGACGATCTCAGTTATCAGATTGAACGCATCCGCGCCGTGATTCGTGCCTTCAACATCCCTGTCTTGGAACTCGACGGCTATGAGGCGGATGATGTATTGGGCACGGTGTCGCGCCAAGCCGAACAGCAGAAGGTTGAAACGCGCATCTACACGGGCGACACCGATGCGTTCCAACTCGTCTCGCCGCTCGTGCGGGTCGTCGTGTCGCGCAAACAGTTTGGCGACCTCGCGGTGTATGATGAAGCGGCAGTGAAGGAACGCTATGGGCTTGCGCCGAATCAGCTCGCCGACTTTCGCGGCTTGAAGGGCGACACAGCGGATAACATCCCCGGCGTGCCGGGCATCGGTGAGAAAACGGCGACAGATTTGTTGCAACAATTCGGCACGCTCGAAGGCATCTATGTGCATCTCGACGAGGTCACGGCGAAGCGTGCGCGCGAAGCATTAGCGGCGAACAAAGACAAGGCATTCCTCTCGAAGAAACTCGCCATCATCGTGCGCGACGCGCCCATCACGCTCGACCTCGACGCGTGTCGCGTTAACGCCTACGACCCCGAGGCGGTGAAAGCCATTTTCCGCGAGTTAGAGTTTCGCAGCTTGATGGAGCGACTGCCTGCAAGTAACCAGAAGTCAGTAGTCAGTGGTCAGATTGATGCCCAACAACTCGCACCTCCAACCTCTAACTTCCAACCTCCAACTGCCACTCACCAATTACCAATTACTAATTACCAGATCATTCAGGACGAGGCGACGCTCAAGAAGCTGGCGAAGCAATGGAAGAAGGCGAAGACCATCGCGATTGACACGGAGACGAGCAGCGAGAATGCGTTGAACGCGGAGCTTGTCGGCATCTCACTCGCTGTGAAAGAAGGTGAGGCGTTTTATTTGCCCATTGGTCATCGCGCGTCAGGGCAGCTCGGCTTGTTGGGTGAGATGGCAGACACATCAGACGATTATCGTTGCTTGTCGTTGGATGCGGTGCGCACGCAGCTCGCGCCGATACTCGCTGACCCAAAGATTGCGAAGGTCGGACACAACATCAAGTTCGACGTGCTCGTGTTGGCGGCACATGGCATGCCTGCCGAGAACATCGCCTTCGACACGATGCTTGCGGCGTTTTTACTGGAACCGCATTCGCATCAATTAGGCTTAAAAGACTTGGGTTTCAAACGCCTCAACATCGAGATGGCGACCTACGAGTCGCTGGTTGGCAAGGGCAAGGACAAACTCACAATGGTGCAAGTGCCCATCAGCCAAGCGGGACCCTATGCGTGCGCCGACGCCGATGTGACCTATCGGCTCGTTGGTGGTTTGCGCGACGATTTGCAAGCAAAGCAAGCGTGGTCATTGTTCAACGACATCGAGATGCCGCTCGTGCCTGTGTTAATTGCGATGGAGCAAGCGGGTGTATTGCTCGACACGAAGTTTCTGGCGACGATGAAAGACGAGCTCGATAAGCGCCTGGTTGAGTTGCAGCGCGAGATGACGCGCATCGTCAAGCATGAGTTCAATCCAAATTCGACGCAGCAACTAAGCAAGGTCTTGTTCGAGGAATTGAAGCTCGATACAAAAGAGGTGCCGCGCACGAAGGCAGGCGGCTACTCGACTTCGGTGGAAGTGTTGGAGCAATTGCAGGGGTCACATCCCTTGATTGATTTGATTTTGGAGCATCGTCAACTCGACAAGCTGCAATCTACCTACGTCGAAGCGTTGCCCGCGCTTGTCAGTCCCAAAGATGGACGCTTGCATACGTCATACAATCAAGCGGGCGCGGTGACGGGGCGCATCTCGTCGTCGGAGCCAAATTTGCAGAACATCCCGATTCGCACGGAGCTGGGGCGGCGTGTGCGTAGAGCGTTCATCGCGCCCGAGGGCCACAAACTTGTCAAAGCCGATTACTCGCAAGTGGAGCTGCGCATTCTCGCGCATCTCTCACGCGATGAAGGTTTGCTCGAAGCGTTTGCGCGCGATGAGGATGTGCATGTGGCGACGGCGGCGACCATCTTCGGCGTGCCGCAGCGCGAGGTCACGTCCACGATGCGCGCTATCGCCAAGACCACGAACTACGCGATTGTCTATGGCATCAGCGGCTTCGGGCTGGCCGCGCGCACCGAGTTGTCGCCGAAAGAAGCGCAACAATTCATCACGAGCTATTTTGAAAAGTATCCCGGCGTGAAAAAGTATTTGGATGAAACAAAGGAGAAGGCGCGCACGCTTGGTTATGTCGAGACGTTGCTGGGACGACGGCGTTACTTCCCCGAACTGCAATCACGCGCGGGCAATTTCGCGCAACGCGCTGCCGCCGAGCGCATGGCCATCAACGCGCCCGTGCAAGGAACGAGCGCAGATATTATGAAGCTCGCGATGATTCGCCTCGCCGCCGAGCTGCAGCGAAAAAAGATGGACAGCAAAATGATTTTGCAGGTGCATGACGAGCTCGTGTTTGAAGCGCCTGACGACGAGGTGAAGGCTTTGGCGAAATTGGCGCATGAGGTGATGGCGAATGCCTACCAGCTCGCCGTGCCGTTGGGTGTGGAGGTGAAAGGAGGAAAGAATTGGAATGAGGTGGGAGACATCGAAGGATGAATGGGTAAGTCGTTCAATTGGTTATGACTGTTTTCTTTTGCCAAACATTTTTCTCCCTGTTACAATCCTTCTCGCTTTTGTAGGGCAAATTTTCCATTTGCCCAATGGACAAATTGAAGATTTGTCCTACTTTCCTCAAGGATGTTTTCATGTCTGCACCCCAAACGACTCGTGTGCAATGTCCCCAATGCCGCCAACCTGTAACCGTCAATGTGATGAGTGTGGTAGATGTGGGACAACAGCCACAACTCAAGGCTGCGGTGTTGCGTGGTCAAATCAACGCGGTCGCCTGCCCCAGCTGCAACTATCGTGGCCTGATGGCGACGCCGATGCTTTATCACGATCCCGCCAAGCAATTGGCTGTGGTGGTGATGCCAATGGAACTGAAGCTGCGGCGCGAAGACGAAGAACGCATGATAGGTAAACTCACCAATGCGTTGTTGGCGACGATTCCCAACGAGCAACGCAAGATGTACATGCTGCAGCCGCGCATGGTGTTATCGCCGCAGCGGCTCATCGAAGAAATTTATCAAGCCGACGGCGTGACGAAAGAAGAGCTCGACAAACAAGCCGCGCAACAACGCTTGTTACAAACTTTATTGCGTAGCGCCAACAATACGGAATCGCTCAAGCAAGCGATTCAAGCTAACAAAGCCGACATCAATCAGGAATTTATAGACTTCGTCGCCAACGTCGCCATGACGACCCTCGCCGAAGGCAATCAACCAGCAGGCGCGCAATTGATGTCGTTTGCGCGCCTCGTCGCCAGCGAGCTCGATTTGAACGCGCCGAGCCAGCGCGTCGTTACCGTGGACGAGCTAATCGAAGCGTTCCGCCAAGCCAAAGATGCCCACGAATTTCGCGAGCTCGTCGCCGCGACACATTCCGCGCTGGATTACAAATTCTACCAAACGCTGACCATGAAGATTGAACAGGCGACGGGTGACGAAGCCAACGCGCTGAAGCAACTCCGTTCAAGATTGTTGTCGGTGAGTGAAGAATTAGAAAAAGAGGCGGAACGCGCCTACCAGCAAGGCAATCAGCTGTTGCAAGAAATTCTGCAAAGTCGCGATTACAAACAAGCGATTGCCGCTAACGCAGAACGTATTGACGACTCTTTCTTGATGGCGCTGCAAATCGAGCTGCAGCGCGCGACACAAATGCGACAAGAATCTGTCGTGCGTACCCTGAAGGACGTCTATCAAGAAGTGGTGGCACAGATGGAAAATCGCATGCCGCCCGAAATGCAGTTCGTCAACCAACTCTTACGCGCGCCCGCCGCTGAACGCGCCGCGCTTTTGCAAGCAAATGCCCAACTGGTCACGACCGATACGTTGCAGTTGATGGCGTCGCTTGTCCAAGATTGGCAAGCGCAAGGGCGCATGGACGCGGCTAATGAACTCGTTGGGGTGATGGAACAAGCGGCGCAGCTGGTGGAACAAGCGCACCTGGCGGCTATGAATCAATTGCGCGCGACGCTGCCATCCAATCAGCAAATCATCGTGGACTTGTTGCAAGCGGAGCCGAGCGAGCGCGCGGAAATTTTGCGGACACACCTCGACATGGTGACGCCCGAATTGATCGAAGCGATGACGAAGCTCGCCAATGATTTTCACGCGCAAGGTCGCACGGATCTCGCGCGCGAGCTCGCGGGTGTGGTGCAACAAACCGCTGCCTGGCTGACCCCCGTTTCCGAGAGCGCGAAGCTGCGGCGCGCGGCGACGGTCTCCTAACGAGCAGTTTCACCGTATGAAGTCCGGCAGCAATTTACGTTTGCAGCCGCCACGTCTCCTTTGGGAGATGACGCTTGTCGAAAGCGCCAGTGTGCTTTATCGTCTGCATGGCTCGACTAGCTCGCCACGTTTAGCTCATGTCTTTCTCCGACCCTCTTGGCGTGCGCGCCTCCGCGCAATTCGTGATGCAGCACGCGCAGCATGTCACCCTAGACGACGAGGCGCTACAACGTCTCTGCGCCAACTTCAACACCCATTTGCGCGTGCCTGAATGGAACAGTCATTATCATTGGGGCGATGGCACAACACGCACCGCGAATTACATCCTCTTGCTCGACGCGCTCAATTTTTCGTTTTGGGACGAACCGCGCTGGCACATCACTTATCAAGGCGAGCGACTCGACGGTTATTGGGCGCTGGCGGCGGCATTGAAGCGCGCGATTGAAGATGGCATTGACCTGACAGATGCGCACATCTTGGCGCAGCTGGACGAGGCGCAACTCGCGCACATCTTCCGCGGCGAACACATGCTTCCCTTGTTCCCTGAGCGCGTTACGCATGCGCGCGCGGTAGGGCAAGGGCTACTCGAAAACTTTGAGGGGCAATGCGCGCGACTCATCGCGGTTTGTGAATTCGACGCGCCGCGCATCGCGCAAACCATCGTCGCCAATTTTTCGTCGTTCCGTGATGAGACGATGTATCACGGCCGTCTCGTAAAAATTTACAAACGCGCACAGATTGTCGCAGCGGATTTATTCGGCGCGTTTGGCGGGCAAGCGTGGGGCGCATTGAAAAATCTCGACGCGCTGACCTGCTTCGCCGATTACAAGCTGCCTCAGATTTTGCGACGCTGGGGTATCTTGCGTTACAGCGACGCGCTCGCGCAGACGGTTGACGCGCGAGTAGAAATTCCTGCGGGGAGCGCTGAGGAAGTCGAGATTCGCGCGGCGACCATCGTGGCTGTCGAGCGCATGAAAGAAGCATTACACGCACGTAGCATCATGTTGCATAGCGTGCAGATTGATTGGGCGTTGTGGGCAGCGGCGCAAGGCGCGCCGCCCGATGGCAAGCCTTATCATCGGACGAGGACGATTTACTATTAGCCGATAGCGAATGGCGGATAGCGAATAGCCAATCGCAGCTGGTTAATAGCAGATGACGCTATGCAATATGCCATCCGCCATACGCTATCTGCCATTAGGGGCGTAAGCCCGCGGCGCGCAAGGTGGTATCGAGCCAAGCGAGCTCGGGGCTGGAGAGCACAGGCTCAGGAGGCGCTTGGCGATAGTCTATCGTGCGCTGATACTCCGATTCATCATAGATGGTGGTCAACGCCAGCGCGAGGTCGAGCGGCACAGCGGGGTCAGGGTCACGTAATGGCACGGGCAATGTGGGCAAGTGGCTATCCAGTTCCAATGCCCATGCTTCGGTGTGAATTTGTTTAGCGCGGGTGAGCAGCACAAGGTATGGCACCGATGGCAAGTCCGTTAACGCCCATGAGCGCGAGCCGCGTCGAATCAAATCCAGCTCAAGCAAATGCACGCCCACACGCATCAACTCCGCGCGCTTTTGCTGATACGCGCTCAAGCCGGGTTCACGCTTGTTGACGGGCGACAGAATCTCAATCGAAGTGACCAATTCATTGCGCGCAACATCCAGCACATGCACACTCGTCAAGCGCACTTCGAGCGCCATAGGCGCAGGCAAAGTCAGTGTCGGGGGCGTCATCACGAGCGTAGATACAAGCATAGATTCTGCCGATTCGCGCAGCGCGCGTGGCTTCACGACTTCGACATCCGGATAGACGATACCCACTTCATGCGCGGGCACTTGGTCGCCAACGAAATAAATGGCGAGACGCGCAACGTAACGCGGACTGATGAGCGGCGCTAATTGTCGTTTGATTTGCGCGGCTAACGATTGATGCACGTCAGACCAGAGATAACCTTCCAGATAGGGATCCATGCCGGGAAACGGTGAAGGCATAACCACCTCCTGATGCAAAATCTATTGCGCTGATTATACAAGATGTTTTCATTTGAGATTCATCACCATGATTCACACACACGCGCCCGCACCGGCTTGATCCGCACGGCGCACGGCGACATCGAGACGCCCGTGTTCATGCCCGTCGGCACACAAGCGACAGTGAAGGCGTTGTCGCCCGACGACCTCAAGGCGCTTGGCGCGCAAATCATCTTGGGCAACACCTATCATCTCTATCTGCGCCCAGGCGCAGATCTTATCGAAACATTCGGCGGCTTGCATGCGTTCATGCGTTGGGAGGGCCCCCTGATGACCGACAGCGGCGGTTTCCAGGTCTTCTCGCTTGGCTCGGCTTTGCGCGATGGCGTCGGCAAAATTGGCGACATCTTTCCTGATGAAGACCCGCGCCGCGCAGAGCGTCCCATCGGCACACCGCTCACGAAGATTGACGAAGAAGGCGTCACGTTCAAATCACACCTCGACGGCTCGACACACCGCCTCACCCCACACAGTTCTATCAAAATCCAAGCACAGCTCGGCGCGGACTTCATCCTCGCGTTTGACGAATGCACCTCGCCGCTCGACGATTTCACATACACGCAGCGCGCGATGGAACGCACGCATCGGTGGGCGGCGCGCTCGTGGGATGCGTTCACGCGCGTCGCGCGCTCCTATCAAACATTGTTCGGCATTGTGCAAGGCGGCGCCTATCGTGAGCTGCGCGAGGACAGCGCGCAGTTCATCGCGTCGTTGCCATTCAAGGCGTACAGCATCGGTGGGTCGCTCGGCAAGTCGAAGCAAGAGATGTACACGATTCTCGATTGGACGATTCCCTTATTGCCCGATGCCAAGCCGCGCCACTTACTTGGCATTGGCGAGCTTGACGACATGCTCGAAGCGGTCGAGCGTGGCGTGGATATGTTCGATTGCGTGACGCCGACGCGCTGGGCGCGCAATGGGTCGTTGCTCATTCATCCCCATCAAAATAATGTTGGCGCAGACGAAAAAACCGCGCGACGCGGCAGGCTCAATTTGTTCAACGCTCAATTCGCGCGCGACCCACGCCCCATTGACGAAACCTGCGATTGCTACGCCTGTCAGAATTTTTCGCGCGCGTATCTGCATCACCTCTTCAATGCGAAAGAGTTGCTGGTCTATCGGCTCGCCTCGATGCACAATGTGCGCTTCATGGCGCGTTTCATGCAGCGCGTGCGCGAGGCGATTGCGAGCGGGCTTTTTGCGGAATTGAAGGCGGAATATGTTGGAAACGGGTAAACGAGGAAACGAGAGGTGAGGGATACAAACCCACTCGCTCATCCGCCCGCGACTTGTCGCGCAGCTACAGGAGAGTATGACTACCCCATTTGCTCAATATGTCGCTCGACCTGAGAGTGAAATCCAGCTGACGGAGGCCGCGTTGCTCATCGCAGCGGAAGTGTATCCGTGGTTGGATGTCGCGCATTATGTGCGCTGGCTTGACAAGCAAGGCGAACAGGCATGTGCGCGTGTGATCCAGACGCAACCATTGACGCAGCAGATTGCGGCGCTCAACCAATTTGTATTTGACGAGTTGGGCTTTCGCGGCAATCAAGCGCATTACGACGACCCACGCAACAGTTATCTCAACGAAGTCATCGAGCGACGCACAGGCATTCCCCTTACGCTTTCGCTTGTGTACATGGAGATTGGCGTACGCGCCGGACTGCATATCAGCGGCGTCGGCCTGCCCGGCCATTTCATCGTGCGCGTGGGCGACGAACCTATACACGAGCTGCGCGACCCGTTTAATTATGGCGCGCGGTTGACGACCTTGGATTGTGAGGCGTTGATGCGCCGCGTCTATGGGCGGCCAATGGCGTTATTGCCGCAGTACTTGGCGCCTGTGAGCAAAAAAGAATTCTTGTTGCGGATGCTCAACAACTTGGAGAATGTCTATTTGCAAAGCGAGCAATGGGCGCTGGCTAAACGCATCATCCAAAACAAATTTCCGTTGTACCCTAACGCGCGTGCGGCGGCGCAAGCATGGCGCGCATTAGGGTTGGCGCATTACAAGCTCAACCAATTCAGCGCTGCCGAAGACGATTGGCTGCGTTATCTCGTGTTGCAACCCGACGCTTACGACGCCGACGTGATCCGCGAGAATATCGAGCAGATGCGCCAAGCCGTGTCTCGCAGAAACTGAACCTCAAGTTGGTTAGCCATTTTTTCATGACCACTACCCCTGTCCGCTCTCAATATCTGCGCATCAAAAAACGATATCCCCATGTCATCGTCTTCTTTCGCTTGGGCGATTTCTACGAGACGTTTGACGACGACGCGAAGCTCGTCGCCAGCGAACTCGATTTGGTGTTGACCTCGCGCCCCGTCTCGAAAGGCGAACGCATCCCGATGGCAGGTGTGCCATACCACGCCGCCGAGAATTACATCGCGCGCCTTATCGCCAAAGGGCACAAGGTTGCCATCTGCGAGCAGACGAGTGACGAGCCGCAAGACGGACTCATGCAGCGCGAGGTCGTGCGCGTGGTCACGCCCGGTACCGTCGTCGAATCCACCATGCTCGAAGCGAAACGCAACAACTATCTCGCGTGTCTGGCGACGCAGGGCAATCAAGCAGGACTTGCGTATTGTGACATCACCACAGGCGAGTTCGCCGTTACCCAATTCAACGGCGACGACGCGCAAAATCAGTTGCAACGCGAAATCGAGCGTTTGCAACCGGCTGAAATCGTCGTCTCCGACAAAGAAATCTTCAATGCCCAATCCCCAATCCCAATCCAACCTCCAACCTCTAACCTCCAACCTCCAACTTCCAATGACCAATTACCCCTTACCCCTTACGCCGCTTGGCACTTCGACGAAGATACCGCTCGCCAAGTCTTGCTCGCGCATTTCAACGTGAGCGCGTTGGATGGCTTCGGCATTGCGGGGCTGCCGTTGGCGATTGGCGCGGCGGGCGCATTGCTGCAATACGTCCGCGACACGCAGCAAGCCGCGCTCGCGCAGCTCACGGCCTTGCGCGCGTATTCGACCGAGCGCTTCATGTTGCTCGACGCGGCCACACGGCGCAACCTCGAACTGACGAAGACGATTCGCGGCGCGACGCAAGGCTCGCTCATCACCGTGCTTGACCACACACTGACGCCGATGGGCGCGCGCTTGTTGCATACATGGCTCAATCAACCGCTATTAGAGCGTGATGCCATCCGTGCGCGACACGACGCGGTACAAACCTTCTTCGCACGCACCCCATTGCGCGCCGAATTGCGACAGCTGCTCAAAGCGTTTGGCGATGTGGAGCGCATGACGAATCGCATCGTGCAAGGCGTCGCCATGCCGCGCGAGCTGTTGGCGTATGCGCACCATCTCAACAAAATCCCTGCGCTGGCGTCGTTGTTGCAAGACACTTTTCAGGATGCGAGCTCTTTGCAAGAAAGCATTCTGACAGCGTTGTTTGCGGTGTCAAAGAATACGGTCATCACTCAAGAAGTCGTGCGCTGGATCGAAGCGGCCATCAATTCTGAAACACCCGCAACGCTCAACGAGGTGGGTGTGATTCGCAAAGGCTATTCGGCGGAACTCGACGGCATCGCGCAAGCGGCTGCTGACGCAAAACAATGGGTTGCCAATTTGGAAAAGAGCGAGCGCGAGCGCACAGGCATCAAGACCTTGAAGGTCGGCTACAACTCTGTCTTCGGTTATTACCTCGAGATTAGCAAGGCGGCAGCAGCGAATGCGCCCACCAACTATATCCGCAAGCAAACGCTCACGAATGCCGAGCGTTTCATCACACCCGAACTGAAAGAGTACGAGACACTGATTTTGAATGCGGATGAGCGTGCGAAGGAGTTGGAGCGACAACTGTACAAGCAGCTGCTGTCGCAAATCGCCGCGCATGGCGCAGCCCTGTTGGCGACGGCGCACAGTCTCGCGCAGTTGGATGTGTATGTGTCATTTGCGGAAGTGGCGATGCTCAACCGCTACGTGCGCCCGACGTTGACCGATGGGCGCGAGCTGAAGATTGTGGCGGGGCGTCATCCCGTCGTGGAGTTGAGCGCGCGCGACGAACCATTCGTGCCGAACGACATTGACTTCAAAGACGGCGAAATCATGGTGCTGACGGGCCCGAACATGAGCGGTAAAACGACGAGTATGAGACAGGTTGCGCTCATCGTGTTGATGGCGCAAGTCGGATCGTTCGTGCCAGCGGATGAAGCGACCATCGGCATCGTGGATCGCATCTTCACGCGCGTCGGCGCGCAAGACGACATTAGCGCAGGACAGTCCACGTTCATGGTCGAGATGGTCGAGACGGCGAACATCTTGCATCACGCGACGCCGCGTAGTTTGCTCATCCTTGACGAGATTGGGCGCGGCACCAGCACGTACGATGGTCTTTCGATTGCGTGGGCGGTGATCGAATACATCCACAATCATCCGCGCTTGCAAGCGAAGACGTTGTTCGCCACCCATTATCACGAATTGATCTCGCTTGCGGAACGTCTGCCGCGTGTGCGGAACTTCAACGTCGCCGTGAGCGAAGAAGGCGGGCGTGTGACGTTCTTGCGGAAAATCGTGGAGGGCGGCGCCGACCGCAGCTATGGCATTCATGTCGCGCAGCTCGCGGGCTTGCCGCGCTCCATCATCACGCGTGCCGAAGAAATTTTGCAAGACCTCGAAGCGCAAGCGCGCGAACCGCAACGTCTCGGCGCGATGCAGCACAAGGGCAATGCGCCCCTGCAAACGTCATTGTTTGCCCTGTCCCATCCGATGGTCGAAGAATTGCGGACGCTTGATCTGGCGGGACTGTCACCGCTCGAAGCGTTGAATCGTTTGTATCAGTGGCAGAGCGCGATAAAAAAGGATGAGGGATGAAGAGTGAAGAATGAATCGGTCAACGAGTAAATGGGTAAACGAAGAGGTGAGGAACGGGGAACGAGGAAACGAGGGGCAAGAACTTACCTCGTTTCCTCGTTGATTTTTTCATCGCCGCATCAATGGCAAGAAGAGGAACTCCGTGAAGTTGTATAAAACCACTTGACCTGAATTGACGTTGAAACTGGGATGGTTTGTCCACAATGAAATATCCACAACCTCAAAATCGGAGCCTTTCACGTTACGGAGCTGATTGACGAGCGCATCATCATCCCATCCACTATGCGGCGCGCCCGAGATGTACCACGAGCTGCCATTGTCGGCGAGGATCATGCCATATTGCTTAAGCGCGGTCAAGATGATTTGCGTCTGCGTTGACCAACCTGAGTTAATGATGAAGGATGATTTCAACCGCACGCGCAAGCCCATCGGTGGACTGTTGGGGCTTGGGTTGACGGGCGCTTTGTGTCGCGCGGGCCAGACGTATGCATTCGCGCTGTTGTTGGACGTGAAACGCAACGCGTGCGAGATAACGCCCGTGGCGACTTCTTCATAGCGCGCAAGTCCGGGCAAGATGGGCAAGCCTGCAGCGTCTGCGGAGGTCCAACCCGCTGTTCGCAACGGACCATTCACAGTGAGCGTATAGATTGCACTGGAATAGACTTGCCAGCTGCCGTCGCCTTGCGGCACCGCATTGTATAGCTCATAGAGTTTGCAGTTGGTTCGGTCAACGACCAGCACGTGGCGATCACCCGAACTGGCGGGGCCGCCTTCAATGGGCGCATTGGGCGGAATGGGAAAGGGCCCTTGATCGCTTTCGTCAGGATAACCAGCTGCGTGAAATGTGATCGTCACCAACGGCTGTGTGCCAAGCACGGTCGTGTAGGGAATGCCGATGGGCGCGCCATTCCATTCACCTGAGCCGAAGTCCGGGTGCACCCCAACGCTCCCGCCAATCGCGGCGATGTAATTGGCAGAATTGGGGTGCGCAGGCAAGCCGTCCACGCGCATGTTCCACACATTGTCGGGTGGGAACAGCGGGCAACCTACAATGTCTGCTTGGGCAGCTGGTGCGGTGAGTGTGATAGCAAAGGCGGCAGATAAAATTAAGGGAACTAATATGAAGCACCAAAGACAGCGACGCGAGCGCATATATTCCAACTCCCATCTTGAAGTTGCCAGCTATTATAAAAGAGGGGCAGCGCATTGTCCATAGATTAACCATATTCTTACCTATCGCTTACGCTCTCCATGACCCCTTTCCCGTTGTTAAGGCGCGGTGATACAGTATAATGGAGTCTGAGTCTAACGACTTACTTTTATCTGTCATTGAGCTGTCTTTTCATAGGCATTGAGGGATTATGCAAAGCAATAACCGTCAGTCTTTAACAACCATTCAACCCGCTATCACTCAACTCAACCGTTGGCAAAATGCCAATGCTCTTTTGTGCCAACACCAGCCCGCAACGAAGGTCGTGCGCCTGCTTAGCAGCTTGGCTATCGCATCGGCGCTGGCGCTGGCGTTGGCATTCATGTTCAATCACGCACGCGCCTTACCTGTATGGGCAGCGACAGTTTTGGTGACGAATACCAATGACAGCGGCGCAGGCTCGCTGCGGCAAGCGCTCATCAATGCGGCGGTCGGCGACACCATTGTCTTTAGTCTGCCTGCCAACTCGACCATCGTGTTGACGAGTGGGCAATTAACCGTGACAAGGTTTATCACCATCAATGGCTCGACGGCGACGAACCTGATGGTGAGCGGCAACAACGCTAGCCGTGTCTTCAATGTGACTGCGCCCGCCAATCTCATCAGCTTCACCATTGCGAACGGGAATGTGAGCGGCAACGGCGGCGGTATCAACAGCAGCAGTGCGTTGACGCTGACCAATATGGCGCTCCTCAGCAACACGGCAAGCGGCAATGGCGGCGGCATGTATGTCAGCGGCGCAATACGGGTCACTGGAGGGGCGTTCCAGAATAACAGCTGCACAGGCGGCACCTGCCAAGGCGGCGGGCTATACGCGAGCGGCGCCGCCAGTGTGACGAATACGACCTTTAGCGGCAATACAGCCCAATTCGGCGGCGGGGGGATTTTTTGGAGCACCGCCAGCCTGACAGGCACAACCTTTCTGAATAACCGCGCCTTCAGCGGCGGCGGCGGCGGGCACTTTGGAAATGTCACCACTATTCAAAGTTCGGTGTTCCAAAACAATCTCTCGGACGATGGCGCTGGCATTGGCTCGGGCGGAGGCATCCAGATTAGCGGGTCCGCGAATGTCACGGTGAGCGAATCCACTCTCACGGGCAACCGCGCACAAGGCTACAACGACGATGGCGGCGGCGCCATCATGGTGTACAACGGTAGTTTGACCGTCACACGCTCGTCAATCATCGACAACAGCTCGCTGGCGCGCGGTGGAGCAGTCAGCATCTTCTTGGGCGCGACTGGACGAGTGTACATTGAGAACAGCCTGCTGGCAGGCAACAGCGCGTCACTGGATGGCGCGATTTCGCAACGCGTGAACAAGCCGTTGAACATCGTGCATACCACGATTGCCAGTCCCACAGTGGCGAGCGGGGCGGCAGTGTATGTCACCGCGGGCACGGTCGGCATTACCAATACCATCATCGCCAGTTACACCATCGGCATTAGTCGCACCGCGGGCACCGTCTTTGAAAACTACAATCTCTTCTATGGCAATGGCGCGAACATGGCTGGCAGTGTGACCAGTGGCGGCAAGAGCGCCATCGGCAATCCAACCTTCGCCGATGCTGCGGCGAATGATTATCACCTTGGCAGCAACAGCGCGGCGCTTGATGCAGGCATCACGGTTGGTGTGGCGACAGATTTTGATGGCAACGCGCGCCCACAAGCCAATGCGCCTGATATTGGGTATGACGAAATTCCCTTTAGCGCGCAGCCTGATGTAATTGTGATTAAAACAGTCAATGCTAGTGCGGTGCAGCTAGGTCAGGTTGTTACCTTTACACTAACTGTTAGCAACAGCACGGCGGGCGTCGCGCATAATGTTGTGTTGACCGATCTCATACCCACTGAGTTGTTAAGCACAACCGTAATCACCGCTGCCAACGACACTGTGGTGTTGACGACCACGACAGGGGTGAGCTATAGCTGGCAACTTGCGCCACTGGGGGCTGGCGTGCCGCATGTCATCACGCTCACAGGCGTCGTCAATTCCAATTTGGCTGACGGCGCAGTATTCACCAATACCGCGGTCATCACCAGCACAAGCGATGTCACACTGACCAACAATCAAAGCAGCGTCGTCGTCACAGCCCGCGATACACCTATCATCAACCTGAATGCAGTCAACGACAGTCCAACCCAACTCGGCAACGCGACGAACTTTACGGCGACCATCACGAGCGGCAGCCATGTCACCTATATGTGGAACTATGGCGACGGCACAGCGACGGCGAGTGGCGCAATGACTTCGCACAGTTACGCGAGCGTGGGCAGCTACACCGCGCGCGTCACTGCGACGAACAGCGCAGGCAGCGTCGTCGCCACCACGCCCGTCACGATCACGGACGTGCCTATCAGTGGGTTGAGCGCGACGAACTCTAGCCCGACTCAACTTGGCAACGCGACGGCGTTCACCGCCAGCGTTACGGCAGGCAGCGGCGTCTCGTATGTCTGGAACTTTGGCGATGGCAACACGGCAACGGGCGCAACCGTCGCGCACAGTTACGCGAGCGTGGGCAGCTACACCGCGCGCGTCACTGCGACGAACAGCGCAGGCAGCGTCGTCGCCACCACGCCCGTCACGATCACGGACGTACCTGTGAGCGGCTTGAGTTTCACGACGAGTCCGACACCAACAGCGGGTGTGACGACCTTCTTCACGGCGACTATCGTCGCAGGTACCAACGTCACTTACACGTGGAGCTTTGGCGACGGCTCACGCAGCACAGGCAACCCAACCTCGCATACTTACGCGACACTTGGGACGTACACCGTTGTCGTCACTGCCACCAACGGCGTCAGTACGGTCACAATCACACGGACGTTGACGGTAGCTTCACCCATCATTGTCCTACCCCCCACGCAATACAAAATTTATCTACCGCTCATCACCCGCTAATGAGTTTTGATTTTCAAGATCGGTAACGCTCCAAAAGCACCTGAAGAATCTCATTCCCCAATTGACAAGAGGCGATTGATGTCATCCACCAACAAACCGATGACGGCATTGACGAAATTTGTGTTTTGGGTTGTCGCCGTGAACGCGCTCGCGGGCGCACTCTCGCTGATCTTTTTTCCCACCATGACCGACATGCTTTTTTTCTGGGAGATCAAGCCGCCCATCAACGCAGGGTTGTTCGGCGCGCTCTATCTGGGCGGCGCGGTGACCGTTGCTTGGCTCACGTATCGCGGCGAGTGGGAACCCGCGCGCTTCCTCATTCCTGTGCTGGTGTCGGCGGGCATCTTCATCTCCATCACGACGCTGTTGCATCTTGACCGCTTCACGCCCGGCCTCAAGCTGGCGTATTGGCTGGTGGTTTATATGGGTGCGCCGTTGCTCGCGCTGCTCTTCTACACGCAGCACGAACGCACGGGCGCAAATTGGACAACTGCCGCACCCGTGAGGCGCGCCACTCGTTTCATTGCGGTGGCGTTGGGTGGTGTGCTATTGATATTGGGCTTGGGTCTCCTGATCTCGCCGTCGAGCGTGATAGCAAGCTGGCCCTGGTCCATGACGCCGTTGATGTTGCGAATTTTTGCATCATGGTTTAGCGCGTTTGGTGTGGGGTTGTTGTGGTTTTGGTTCGAGCGTGATTGGCAACGGCTGAAGTATGTGGCGAATCTGATGATTGCGGCATCCGCGCTTGATTTGTTGATGATCTTCGTCCATCGTGACCAGCTCACAGGCGATGCATTGGTCGTCGGAATCTATGGCGCGCACCTAGCGTTATTGGGTGTCATCGGGTTGCTTATGCACTGGCTACAACGTCGCTAAACAAAAACTGCCCGCCTCCCATCCTCAATGTCTCGGTCAGCCATTCGGCAGTGATGGACAATTCAGACATAGAATCTTCAATCTTCAACCACGTCAACTAATAATTGTCCCCGTTCTACCACTTGCCCTTGCATCACAAACACTCGTTGCACACGCCCCGCCTGAGACGCCGTCACGCGCAGTTCCATCTTCATCGCTTCGAGGATGACGAGCGTTTGCCCCTGCGTCACCTCATCACCTTCGCGCACGTTCACTGCGATGACTTGCCCAGGCATCACAGCAGTCAAGCTGTCTGTGCCTGTGTCGGCGTGCGCGTGTCTTTTGCGATTTGCGCCGCGTTCTACACGTTGCAACTCATACACAGCTGAACCCAGCGCAACGTAACGTTTCTGCTCTTCACACGCGACATGCGCACGCCGCTTCACATTGCCCATATCGAGCTCCAGCACACCATGCGCCACACGCATCACGCGCACCTCACGCATGGGCGCGCCATCTATCGAGACGCGATAGCGGTCGCCGTCGCGCTCAAGCCGAACCGCTTTTATAGCGTGACCGATTTGATAGCGGTATTCCATCTACTTTCTCCCCATCCGAAACCCATCTGTCGCCAACCACGGATTATGCCCGTCCCTGCTCGCATCCTCCATCACCAGCGGGCGCTCCGTGGTCTCTATGAGCGCCGCCGCTATCAGCGCCTCATCAGGCACAGCTATAGGCGGCGGCGCCCAGTTCGCAAAATGTTCTTCGACGAAATGCGTCGTTGCCTCGCCGCGTCGGAAGACTTCGTGCGCCAATGCGTCACGTAAGAAGCGAATGTTCGTCGTCACGCCGAGTATCACGTACTCCGACAAAGCACGTTCCATGCGCGCAATCGCAGCGGCGCGCGTCTCTGCGTGTGTGATGACCTTCGCAATCATTGGGTCATAGAATCGCGTCACGTCACGCCCCGCGCCAACGCCCGCATCCACGCGCACGCCCGGTCCGCGCGGTTCGTCGCTCAACA
>CAZDYP010000100.1:0-2005 GCA_964509505.1 uncultured Anaerolineae bacterium
AGAAAATTTCTCTGTCCGTTGATCTCAAGGAAATGCGCGAAGGCATTGCGCTGAAGGACCACAATATCCCCTACAAAACCAAAACATGAGCCCGTCACTGAAAAAACGTCTGTGATGATTTGACGCATCCTGAGCTTGTCGCAGGATAAGCGCCGTGCTATAATCGCTTCAACGACGCTGACGGAGATAAGTAAGCTCGGTGGTAGTCAACAGAGAGTCGCGCAAGGTGTGAGGCGATGGCTACACGTGCTGAACTCCACTCCTGAGTCGCATCGAACGTATGTCAAGGCAACAACAACGAATTAAGGAAATTAACGAAAGGCTCAGACATTTTCGCTGAATCCTTAATTTGTTGTAGTGCTCGCCAAGAAATACTAAGACCCGCCGCTTGCCCGCGTTACAGGTATTGAGCGTGCATCTGCTAATGATGCACGGAATTGAGGTGGCACCACGAGACGCTGCTCGTCCTTGCATAGGATAGCAGCGTTTTTTGCTTTAGTAAGCAGTAGTTGGTAATTGGTGATTGCAGCGCTTGACACTCCAATTACTAATTAACGTGAGTTCGGGATAAGCCACAGCGAATACAATTCGCGCGCAACGCAGCGCCAAGCCGACCTCCGTCGGCTGGAGCTGAACCCACGCAGGCGGGTTTCGCAGTGAGTAGGCGCGATTTTCAATCGCCCGCAACCTTATCTCGCATTGACGTTAATCATCAATTGCTCGTTACCCAAAAGGAGGAGACGATGATAGACCCCAAACTGATCCGCGAGAACCCCGACTTCGTGCGCGCGCAAGTGCAGAAGCTCAACACGACCGCGCCGATTGATGCGCTTGTCGCCGCTGATGCCGAGCGGCGCACGTTGCTGTCCGAGAGCGAGAGCTTGAAGGCGGAACGCAATCGCGTGAGCAAGGATATTGGTAAGATGAAGGACGCAGCGCAACGCGAGCCGCTCATCGCGGAGATGAAAAAAGTTGGCGACAAGATCGCCGAGCTCGACGCGCAGCTGCGCGAGGTGGAAGCGCGACTTGCGGCGTGGCAACTTGAAGTGCCGAACTTACCGCACGACAGCGTGCCTGTCGGGCCCGACGAAGCGCACAACGTCATTCACCCGGTCATCGGCGCAATGCCGCAGTTCGATTTCACGCCGTTGCCACATTGGGACTTGGGCCCCGCGCTGGGTCTCATGGACTTTGAGCGTGGCATCAAGATTCACGGCGCGCGCGGTTACGTGCTGAAAGGTTGGGGCGCGCGTTTGGAGCGCGCGCTCATCAATTGGTTCATTGACGTGCATACGCGCGAAGACGGTTACACCGAAGTGCTGCCGCCGTATCTTGTGAAGGAGGAATCGGCGTTCGGTTCGGCGCATCTGCCGAAGTTCCGCGACACGATGTATTACGATGCGGAAGACAATTTGTTTCTCGTGCCGACAGCAGAGATGCCGGTCACCAATTTGCATCGTGACGAAATTTTGAATGCGGATGAGTTGCCATTGAAGTATGTCGCTTACACGCCCTGCTTCCGTCGCGAGCGTGCGGCGGCAGGGCGCGATACGCGCGGACTCAAGCGCGTGCATCAGTTCGACAAGGTGGAGATGTATTGGTTCACGACGCCAGAGGCTTCGTATGACGCGCTCACGCAACTCGTCGGTCATGCGATGAAAATAGCGGAGCTGTTGCAGATTCCGTATCGCCTCAACGAGATGTGCACAGGGGACTTGGGCTTTGCGGCAACCAAGAAGTTTGACGTGGAGATGTGGGCGCCGGGGTCCAACGAATGGCTCGAAGTGTCGTCATGCTCGAACTGCGAGGCGTTTCAAGCACGGCGCGCCAATGTGCGTTTTCGTCGCAAGCAAGGCGGCCCCACCGAGTTCGTGCATACGCTGAACGGCTCTGGTCTGGCCGTGGGGCGCACGATGATCGCGGTGCTCGAAAATTATCAGCAGAAAGATGGCAGCGTGAAGGTGCCAGTGGTGTTGCAGCCATACATGGGGACGGACGTGATCAA
>CAZDYP010000100.1:2105-18673 GCA_964509505.1 uncultured Anaerolineae bacterium
TTTGCCGCGCGTTCAGGCGCATCTTTCGGCAAACGATACACAGCTAAGACAGCCTCATAAACGCGCGCATCGTTCTCCACGGCTTTGCTCAACGTTTCTTTCAATGTCTGCGCTGCGCGGTGCGCTTGGCGCAACTCAGCTAGCAATGTTTCATCGTGTTTCTTACCTTGCGCCGCATCGCGCTCCATGCGCGCAAGCTTCAAGCCCACATACATCATCACCAGCGCCGCCGCCAGCGCGCCCGCGTAGGCTGAGGCGCTGCCGCCGCCGGGCGTGGGGGTGGGAGCGGCGAGCTCGTCAATGAACTGAGTAATGGGCAATGGGTAATGGGTCATGGGTAATGGGAGTGTGGGATTGGGGATTTTTTCGAGCGCGTTGGCGAGCTTCACTTCTAAAATTTGATGGGGTGAGAAGTTAGCGAGTTTCAAATAGTCTGTGGCTGTGTCCAGCAACGCTTGTTGTGGAACGAGTCCCACGATTTCGCTCTCGACGATTGGCACGCCATGTTGCTTGGCTTCTTCGGCAATCAGCGCGAAGACTTTGGCGATGCCGGTTTGGGTGTAGTTCGTGAGGTTCATTGAGACTTGCACGAGCTGGCGATCTGCGAGCTCGAAGCCCAGCGCTTTGACGAACGGCAAGCCGCCGCTCGAAAAGCGCACTTTCTTCGCAATCGCTTTCGCAATCTTCACGTCAGTTGTGCCGAGATTCACGTTGTACGCGATGAGCGGGAAACGCACGCCAATGGCCACCGCGCCCGCCTTGCCGAGTTTGCGGGGCCCGAAGTCGGGCGCGCGTTCAGGGTTGGTCTCAATCTCAACCTTGAGACCTTCGTATTCGCCACGGCGCACGTCCGCGAGGTTGCGATTCGCTTCGCGCGTGGCCGCGTCTTCGTAGAGATAGACAGGGATGGCGAGCTCGCGCCCGACGCGCTCGCCCAGTCGTCGCGCAATGGCAATACAATCTTCTGATGTCGCATCACGAATGGGGATGAAGGGAATCACATCCGTCGCGCCCATGCGTGGATGGGCGCCGCGATGCGCGTCGAGGTCAATGAGCTCCGTCGCTTTGGCTGCGCCGCGAAACGCGGCTTCTTCAACCGCCACCGCATCGCCCACCAGCGTGACGACGGAGCGGTTGTGGTTCGCGTCGCTCTCGCGGTCGAGCAGTACGACGCCGCTCACAGAGGTGATGGCGGCGATGATGGCGTCAATGACGTCGCTGCGACGACCCTCGCTGAAGTTGGGGACACATTCGATGAGTTGTTGCATAAGTGCCGCCTTTCAACACAATAGGGAAGGATTGACGAAAAATGCGATTGATTTATACTTGCGTGCCAGACGTAGGAGGTTAGGCGGAAAGCGTTCGTCTAACCTCCTGGTGGGGGATATTGTATGGAAGTTTTCCGTACCCTTCGCGCAAAAGGGACCGTGGCAGGCGCATTGGTCGTTCCTAGAAAGCCTGAAGGACGAATACATTCTTGACCTTGATCAGCATAGAGCAACGAAGGGTCAATCTCAACTCAAAGGAGTTGGCAAAGCAAGCGTTCAAAAGATACTGGCAAGATGCGGAGAGAACCGCATTGCCAAAGAAAACTTCCTTAGACCCATCGCACATATTGGAAGCGCAAGCTTGAGCGCACTGTGGCTTTCGATTCCTCACCAATAAAGAATAGGGTTATGTTTGGAAATGTGGACAACTGTTCAAATCGTTTTGGGCTTGCTCGGTGTATTGCTGGCGTTGGGTGGGAGCGGGTTATCAATGCCAATACTTACATACGCAGGCATTGTGTGTTTCGGTTTGACTGCGATAGCAATCGGCTGGGAAGCCATTGTCACTCGACAAATCGTGTGGGGCAGTAAACGTCGAGGGACAAGGCAAACTTATACGGGTATAGCGGCAATCTTTCAAGGAATCCAATTCAATCTGCTTGGTCTCTTTCTGATGGGCGTGACCGTAATGGTTTATTTGAATAATGGCCACGAGGTATTTTTGCAATTTGTACGTCGCCCTGGCCTGCCGTTGATCCTCTTGGGGGCGTTGTGCCTGATGCAAGCGGTGATTGTCATCGTCGGTGCGCTCGAATACAAACAAGGTCCGCGTTCGATCGTGATCATGAACTTGCTGACTTCCCGTTTGTTACCGGGGGTGATTCTGATTGCTCTTGGCTTGGGCGCGACGGTGTTAGGTTTGTTCGAGCTCATCGCGCCGGATACGTTCGACGAGCTGGGCGGAGGATTCTTGGAAGTGTTGTACGGGATACGGTGATGAGGAGCTGTCGGCATGTCTCAACTACCTTACGATTACTCCACTCGCGCAGGCGTGCGCCCTGTCTCATGGGAAGACTTTCATGGCATTTGCAAAGCGTTAGCCCAAGCCGTATCGCGCTTTCAGCCCGAAATCATTTTGGCGATTGGGCGCGGCGGCTTTTATCCTGGCACGCTCATCGCGCACATGCTTCAAGCCACGCTCTATCCCGTCTATCTCACGCGCCGTATCAACGACCTCCCACAATACGAGACTCCGCAATGGTATGTTGAACCTCCAGCATCAGTCAAGGGACAGCGTGTGCTGATTGTGGATGAGATTTGCGGCAAGGGCGAGACGATTGGCATGGTCAAAGCGAAAGCCGAAGCGCTGGGCGCCAGCGTGGTGCGAAGCGCGGTGATGTACGCCCACACGTGGGGCGTCGCCGTGCCTGATTACATTGGCATCATCACGGACGCCTTGCTCGTCAATCCATGGGACCGTGAGATTCTGCGCGACGGCATATTTCAATTTCATCCCGAATACGTCGCGGCGCTCGCGCAACAAGGGTTGCAACCCGCTGCTTCGTTCCTGATTCAAGCAACGCCATGCGAGTTGGCAAAAAATTCGCCGTGAATCATCCACAACTTACTTTGACAATTGCCCCTACCTGATTTAGAATGTCGCTTGCCCGCCGAGTTAGCTCAGTTGGTAGAGCATGCGACTGAAAATCGCAGGGTCCACAGTTCAAGTCTGTGACTCGGCATTGGCGACGTAGCCAAGTGGTTAAGGCAAGGGTCTGCAAAATCCTGATCGGCGGTTCAAATCCGCCCGTCGCCTTTGCGGCAAAATGGCTTCAGCATGATGACCGCTGAAGCCATGCTTATTTCCCATCCCACGCGCAGCGGATCCCCGTTTCAAATCCCACATGCCGTTGAAAATAGCCCAGCCGATACGCCGAGCGCACCCCACGAAAGTTATTGTTCCACGCACCGCCGCGCATGACGCCTATTGCCTCAGAGGGCGGCGGTCCGCTCGCGGGTCCCGTCGGATTGAATGCGGCGGCAATACGATAATAGTCAGCTTGATAAAAATCCGCGACCCACTCCCACACGTTCCCTGCTAGATCGTGCGCGCCATACACACTCGCGCCGCTCGGGTAATTGCCCACGCGCACTGTGTCGTTGTTGCCGCTTTCGATTGAATTGAGACGGTTCGCATCAAACTCATTGCCCCATGGATAGCGTCTGCCATCCACACTACGCGCCGCTTTCTCCCATTCGGCTTCGCTGGGCAAGCGCTTGCCGTTCCACGCGCAAAAATTTTTTGCGTCGAGCCACGAGACATAGATCACAGGATAGTCGGTGAATGCTGCGTTGCCGTAATACGCTTGTCGTGTATGCGAGCGCGCTTGCGCTGGCTTGCGACATGCGCCTCCGTTGACGCATTGTGCGTAGAGCGCATTCGTCACTTCGTATTGGTCGAGCCAAAAGGCGTCCAGGTAAATGCTGCGCTGTGGTTTCTCGCTGCCAAAGGCGAAAGGGTCGTCGCCGCTGCCGCGCAAAAATTCGCCCGCAGGCACAACCACCATCGCCACGCCGCCGCGTATATGTGTCTGTCCAATGCGTAATGATGAATCCACGCTCGTGGTGGGACGCGCAGTTTCAGTGGGCAATGGCGTAGCGGTGGGAGCGCGCGTTGACGCAGCGCTGGGCGCGCGAGTCGGTGTAGCCGATGGCGTGGGCGTTAGGGTTGGGGTAGGGGAGGGATTGAGAGTCACGGTGGGTGTGGGGGTAAGTTGTGGGGGCGCGGTTGCGAGCGGTGTTGATGTCGCAGTCGGGGGAGGCGGTGGGGTGAACGTGGGTGAAGCTGTAGGCGCTGCCGAAACAAATGTAGTCGTTGGCGTGAGTGGTGGGGCAAGAGGCGCGCAAGCCAGCAGTGTCAAGAGAAGCACTGCCAGCAGAGCGCGCAAATGAGGCGTCATGTGAAATGCCATCAAGCAGCTGCCAGACCTCTCACAGAAGTCTGACAGCTGACCGAGCGTTCACTTAAAAGCTGCCCACCGCATCTACGGGATCATCATAAATCTTGAACAACGACGTGAACCCAATCGTATCGAAGATTTCTTTGAGATTGGGTTTCAAGTTGAGCAAGCGCACATCGCCGGGCGTGAGTCCGCCCCGCACTGCTTTTGCCATCGCCTGCAACACTTTTAACCCAGCGCTGCTGATGTAAGACACCTCGCCTAAATCTACGATGAGGTTATGGCGTCCTTCATCTACAATGGCTTGCAACGCTTTTTCCAGTACGGGCGCGGTTTGATGGTCAATGCGCCCGCTAACTTTCATGAGGTCAACTCGTTCCAATCGTTTGGTGGTAAATTCCATAAGTATTTCTCCTTGTATGAGATGAGGTCATCCAATGGGGGGATTAACAAAAGTCGCCACACGACAACTTGTGGCATTCGACGGCGGCGCGATTATAACACCGCCCGATTAAGTGATGCAACTGAATAGAAATATGGCATCAGCTGGTCTCCACCATCTATGGTAAAATCGTATCATATTTCACGCACGCTTCGCGCTTACCGAGAGGATTTATGTTGCGTCGCATCTTGATTCCTGCCAGTTTAATCGTGGGCTTGTTGGCAACGCTCTCAATCGTAACCATCCTCATCGCGCGTTCGCCTATCACGAGTCTGTTTGCGCCCACATCCACACCCACGCGCACCATCACACCCACCCCGCCGCCGACCTTGACGCCGACTATCACCCTTACGCCGTCGCGCACGCCCACCCCGTCACGCACGCCGACACCCACGCCCACAGCCACGCCCACAGCCACGCCGACGCCCGAAAAGCCTAGCATCAACGTCGAACTCTCCTCTACTAAAGTTGGGCAAGGTCGCCCCGTGTTTGTCAAAGTTATCAGCAACAAACCCGTCACGCTGACCGCCACGTTGGAAGGGCGCACCATTCGCTTGTATGCCAACAACCAAGCGTATTGGGGTGTCTTTGGTGTTGCGCGCACGGCGCCGCTCGGCGCGCGCGCCATCGGCATCAGCGCGCGTGATGCGCTGGGCGTAACGATCACAGGCAACGCCGCCTTCGAGGTGGTCACCACACCCTTCGCTACGTTCCGACTGGACTTCGCGCCCACCGCTTTTAACCCGACAGATTTCGTCAAGGAGCGCGAATTTCTCGCGCCTATTTGGAACACCATTTCCGCCGCGCAATTGTGGAATGGCTTGTTCGTGCGCCCCATCAAAACCGACGTCACCTCCGCCTTCGGTGAAATTCGTATCTGGAAAGACGGCAGCCGTGATTCACACGAGGGAGTGGACTTCAATGGCAAAGTTGGCGACATTGTCGTTGCCGGCAACGATGGTATGGTCGTAGTCGCGCAACCACTCGTCGTGCGCGGCAACGTCGTTATCATTGATCATGGACTCGGCATCTACACGGGCTATTATCACCTTTCGGAGATTTTGGTGAAAAAAGGTGATGCTGTGCAGAGGGGACAAATCATCGGCAAACTCGGCAGCACGGGGCGCGTGACGGGCCCTCATTTGCACTGGGATATGGTCGTGAATGGCGTCAACGTGGATGCGTTGGATTGGACGGAGAAGGAGTACAGCGCGAAGTGAGCAGTGTGCAGTTAGATATTACGCCGTTGCACCGCGAAGAAATTTTTTCTTTGCGTTCTTCGCATCTTCGCGGTGAACAGATGTCAACGGTGTAATTTTTATCAGCGTTCAGTGAACAGTGTCGAGCCGCGAAAATGATGAACACAGCCTCACAACTACCGTGGGAACAACCACAATGGTTCGTAGCGATTAGCGCATGGATTCATGCGGCATTGGCGCGACAGGGCATACCCGTAACGGGTGCGATTGAGCAACCACAGGCGCGCCCATGGTCAACCGTGTTGCGTGCGCCGACGAGCGAAGGCTATGTTTATGGCAATGCTTGTGCGCCGCTCCTCGCGCACGAACCCGCGCTTACGCAAGCATTGTCGCATTGGCAATCCGCCGTGACGCCCGCGGTGTTAGCGACGGCAGCGCCGCGCGCGCAACCCGCCGAAGCTGTTACAGGCTGGTTACAGGAGTTCCTTCATGCCGACCATGGCTGAGTTCCCATTCTATTATGGTTTGCCGCTCGTCACCACCGCCGCCGATTTCCCCGACCCCCTTTCTGCGCCCAAAGATTCGCCGCTTGCCTTTGGCTATATGCTCACCGCAGACTTGATGTTGAGCGCGTATCGCAAAGGCATCTTCGCGTGGTCAGCGGATCCCGTTTCGTGGTGGTCGCCCGACCCGCGCGGCATTCTGGAGCTCGATGGCTTGCATGTGTCACAGCGGCTGGCGCGCAAAATTCGGCAAGCGCCGTTTCGTGTCACGTTGAATCAAGCCTTTGTCGGTGTGCTAGAAGGGTGCGCCTTGCCGCGTTACACGGAAGCAGAGACATGGCTCACGGCGGAGTTTATGGAATGTTACATCGAGCTGTTTCGACGCGGTTATGCGCACAGCGTCGAGTGTTGGCAAGGCGATGCGCTCGTCGGCGGTGTGTTCGGCGTGGCGCTGGAGCGCTTCTTCTCTGCCGAGTCTATGTTCCATCGCGTGACTGATGCCTCGAAAATTGCGCTGTTCTATTTAGTCGAATGGTTGAAACAAAACCACTACGCGCTGGTGGATATCCAAGTGCTGACGCCGCACACGGAATCGTTGGGAGGGGTGTGGATTGCGCGTGAGGAGTATGTGCGGAGGTTGAGGGAAGCGCTAGCGCAGGATTAACAAACCTTGTCGGCTATGAAAACGCGATGGGCGCAGCGACGCAATGGGACAACGCGAAAGCACAAACGCTCACCCAGCCAGCGGATGACGCCCAAACACCAACCATAAGCGCCACAGAGAAAATCTGTGGCGCTTGTCTTTTCACGTTTCGTGTCTATCCCAACCACTCCGTCTCCCTCAGACGCTGCCGCGCCTCAGCACGCGTGGGCGAGCATGGATGTAGAACTAGGGCGGCGTTTGAAAATTACGACGCGCATACGCATTGAGCGTTTGCCAGTAGCGTTCGTCGTAGAAGTCAGTCTGTGCGAGGCTGAGTGGATTCGTCTTTTTGGGCGGGAGTAAGTTATAGCGTTGTCGCACCTGTTCGTCTATTTGGGATGAAAGCCAGTGCATGATGAGGTTGATTTCGTGACTAAGGTACGTCGCCACTTTTTCGTCTTGCGCGTAAAATTGTTTGAGCAAGGCTTCGGTTTGTTCAAGGGCGGTGGACGACAACTCGTGCGCGACGGGTTTATATTGACGCGCAGGCGCCGTCAACACATCGGCATAATGGCGATCCCAAGACTGCGGCGGTGGGGGGGGCGTGTCGCGCGGCGGCGAGAATTGATGCAGCCAATCAATGCCATCGGCAATCAGTCGCTGAGTCGCATCCGAGGTGAGCGCGCGACCTTTCAGATGTTCCATCAACAAACCTTCGAGCGAGTGTTGCTTATCGCGATAAAGGCTGAGCGGTTCGGACAGCAATTTCACCCAGGGTGTGCCGATTGGAAAGATGATAGGTCCCGTCATCGTCGCAGCTGCTACCCGCATGCGAATGAGATTCTTGGAAACGAGCGACACGTACGCCGTGAAGAGCATCGCGCTGCACAATGTCTCCAAATTGAGCGTCGAACCAAATAAGCGCGCAATCAACGAACGTTCGCCGCTCGCGCTCACCTTGAAAAATTTTTGGGCGTTGAAAAAGATGATGGCGCTGTGCGGCATGGTCGCGGCGCTGATTGGCCCCGTGCCAACGCTCGCCGGTTCGCCCTTCATGGGCGAGGTCGTTGGTTTGACTAGCGTCACGGCAATAGGATTGATGGGCGCTGTCGTGGGTTTGACCAAAGGCGCGGCGGTCGGCGCAGTGGATTGGGAAGAAGGAAGTAGCGGTGTGGTGGCTTGACGCTTCAACGCCTCCGTGCCGCCGCGTGACTTGAGAAACCCAATCATGCCCGCGCTGAGTGGTTGCCCACAATGCTCACACTGGGGTTTTGTTTCGTTTGTTTCTTTACGGCAATGACGACAAATCATAATCGTCTGAGTAGTCGCTAGTTGCTAATCGTCCGCGACTAGCAACTAACGTCCTATGCTAGATGAGGTGATGGGCGATACGGCAACTGGTTGCGCTTCGTCCTGCGTTGCGGGATGTTCACGAATGGCGAAGCTGGCGAGCGCACCGAGTCCTGCAACGGTGGCGTTCGCAATGATAGCAAACGTGTAGCTGTGCATCAAATCATAATCCAAGCCTGCTAGGTAAGAGCCAACGGCTGAACCGACAGTCATGAACGTGAAGATGACGCCAAATAAAAAGCCCGACGATGGGCGCCCCCACCTGTCGGCGGTCACCGCAGCAGACAGTGGCGTCGTCGCCGTCCAGGAGAGCCCAAGAATGACGGCGAAGAGAAACAACATCGTGGGACTGTTGGGAAACGCCAACAAGACGAGAAAGGATAGCGAACGCAACGTGTAGGTGACGCCGAGTGGGATGCGGCTGCCAATCCGATCTGACCACTTACCCATTAGCACCGCGCCCAGAATGCTGAACGCACCCGAGAGACCGAGCACTTCGCCCGCGATGGTGTGATCCATAGCGTCGAGCTGCATGTCGCTGACGTACGCCGCGAAATGCACCGACGCAAAGCTCATGGTGAAACCGCATGAAAAGACACCCATCAACAACTGCCAGAACGTCATGTCACGCAGCGCTTGCCGCAAGGAGGTTGTTTGCCCATCTATCATGCGCTTGGTCGTTTGCGCGGTGAAGGCGTTTGCGTTTTCGGCAGGCGTGTTGCGAAGTAAGACGAGAATGAGCGGCAACATGACGAGCGCCATGAACGTTGCCAACGCGCGATAGGTGAGTTGCCAACCGCCGCTAATCAACAAGTATTGCGCGACAGGCGAGATGGCCAGCTGTCCAATCGCCACGCCTGAAGTGGCTAACGCCAACGCCGTACCGCGATTGCGCGCATAGAACCACCGATTGACCAATGCACTGGCGGCGACGGGCGAAGCCAACGCGAAACCGATGGCGCCGAAAAAACCATACAGCACATAAACTTGCCACAATTCGGTAACGTAGCTCATGCTGCCCATGACGCTCAACGAAACGATGAAACCGCAGGTCAAGGTGGCGCGCGCCCCAACTCGATCAGTTAGCCAACCGCCGATGATTTGAAACGCGCTGACGAGAATCAGACTCAGGGACACGACTGCCGACAACGCGCTGCGTTCCCATTGAAATTGTTCGGTCAGCGTCTTTAGCACGATGCCAAACGTGAACCGACTGCCCGAGGACATGGCGAACATGCCCATCAACACGAAGACGATGACCCAACCGTAGAAGATTTTTTTATTTGCCATTTTAGTCGCTAGTCATTAGTCGTTAGTCGCTGGTCGTTAGTCGTTAGTCGCTGGTCGTTAGTCGTTAGTCATTAGCGACTAGCGACTAACGACTAAACGATGCGATAAAACTCGCGCTGTCCACTTTCGACCATGCCTAACAGCTGTCTGCGCCATTCGCTGTATGCGGGCAAGGTATCTATCTGGTGTCGAATTTGCTCCCACTCGGCGAGGCTGGCTACGTCACGTGATGCGACGACAGTGAACATCGGACCTGTGAGGTCGGTATAGACGGCAATAGGAGGAATGCCGTGTCGTTGCTCGATTTTGTTTTCCTTCAGCAAGTGTTCAACTACTGCGTCGGCTTTACCATAGCGCGCTTGAAAGACGCTGCGCACGACGACCTTGCCCGGCGCGTTGTCAAAGCTGGGCGGCACGTGCGTGGTGTACAGCTCGCGCGAACCTGCTTCGGTGCAAGTGATCATCTGATTGAACCAGACCTTAAACTCGACCGCTTGGTAAATGCGTTCCAGCGCTTCCATCAGCTGCCCAAACAACTTTATATGGGTGAACATTTCGGTCACGACGGTGAACATCTCGCCGCTGTGATCTACGAGATAACGGAATTGCGCGCCCTCGCCAAAAAATTCGGGCATTAGCTCGCGCACCATCACTTCGTTCTTTTTCATCAATGTGATGAGCTCGTCCACTTTGCCATAGCGGGTATGGAACACTTCGCGCGTCAATATCAAATTGCTCATGGGAGCCCTCCTTGCGGCGTCTATTGTATCACTGCTACCCAAGAAACGTAAAGACGTTGAACTGGCGATGATTCACACGCTGGTAGTGACGGCTTTAGCCATCGAACCGCTTGAGCGACTCATGAACGTTCAAAAAATAATACAGGTCTAGAGCGCGGCGACCACGGACACCCAAACGGACAAACTGACAGCCACGGCTGCCGTCCGTTAGTCTGGTGGGGTGTCCGTTGTCGCCGCCGTACCCGAATTAATTTCTTAAAGTTAATAAGTCGCTACTGCGACGATGTGAATCATCACCAGGCTGCGAACCGTTACAACACAATTTAGCTGCTTGCGCTAAAAGCCGATATAATCGCTGCGTGGAGACCCCAAGGGTTCCAAAACCGTGGGGGTCTGTAAAATAAAAAGACATGAAAACATTCATCACACAACAGCCCTGGCTTGGCGTGGGCATAGTAGTCGTGTTCGTATTAGCGGGTTTGGGCGCAAGTGCCATCTGGTGGCAAGAGGCGCAATATAGCAAAATGTTGGTCGTGCGGGTGACCGATGAATTGACGCAAGAGCTCGTGAAAGATGCGACGGTGCGCGTGGCGCAAGCGGGTCGAGCTGAGCGTGAGACGCGCACACTCCATGGCGAACAGTATCGCATCGGCATCGCCGATGCGCCATATACCATGACAGTTGAAGCAAAGGGGTATCAGCCTACCAACGGGACAATTACGCCCGCTGCGTCTTTGGCAAAAGAATATCCGCTCCTTGTGGTGCTTCGTCCAAACGTGGTCAGTGGCGCGGTGAAAGACGGTGAGACGAACAAGCCTATTTTGTATGCTGCGGTCAGCGCCAGCGACGCGGTTACATACACAGACGACCTGGGACGCTTCACGTTGGCGCGCGTGGCATTGAGTGAGACGGTGCAGATTGTCGCCTCGGGCTATTACGTTAAAGAAGTAATCTGGCGAGGCGAACGTGAATTGAGCTTGACGATGACACCACGCACGGTAGTGGTGGCGGTGCAGAGCGCGACCGATAGCAAGCCGTTGCGCGCGAGTGTGTTCGTCAGCGGCGTAAAATATCAAACCGACGCGCAAGGGCGCATCAGCCTTCGCGAGCCGTTGCCCAACACACGCATCAGCGCAAGCCATCCAGATTTTGCGAGCGCCGAAGTAACCTATACGGGGCAAGCCTTAGTCGAGCTAGTGTTGAAGCCGGTGGCGTTTCGCGCCACTGTGAAGAACGCGCAGACGGGCAAGCCGATTGCAAATGCAACCGTCTATGTGAATGGCATCGCAACATTGACGACGAGTGACGAGGGTAAATTCGGTTTGCCCGACGCCGCGCCCGGCACAAAGTTGCAAATCAAAGCGATAGGCTATCGTGTCTATGAGACGACGGTTGGAACTGCGCCTATCGCAGAACTCGCATTGCAACCATTCGTCGCGCGCGGCATCTATGTGCCATTCGGGCTGCTCGGACTCGAAAAAGAAGTGCTGAAGCTGATTGACCTCGTAGATCAAACCGAGCTCAACACATTGGTTGTGGATGTGAAAGGCGATCGTGGCAAGCTCGCGTTCAAACCCGAAAGCCCGTTGCTCAAAGAGCTGGCCACGCCCGAAGTGCAGATGGATTTGCGCGCGCTGCTTCAACGCGCGCGCGCGAAAAACATTTACGTCATCGCGCGCATCGTGACCTTCAAAGATGATCCGTTAGCGGAGAAGCGCCCCGACCTCGCCGTGAAAACGAAGAGCGGCAAGGCGTGGAAGGATGGCGAGAATCTTGCTTGGGCGAATCCCTACTCGCGCGAGGTGTGGGCGTACAACAGCGCTATCGCCAAAGAAGCGGCCGCGCTCGGCTTCGACGAAATTCAATTCGACTACATTCGCTTCCCTTCCGATGGCGACGTGAACGCGATGTATTTTGCGCCGCCCCATAATGCTGAAACGCGCGCGGCGGCCTTGCGCGGTTTTCTCGACGAAGTGAATCGCGCGCTCAAACCGCATGCGGTGTTCGTGTCCGCCGATGTGTTCGGGATGACCGTGTGGACGCACGACGACATGGGCATCGGGCAGCGGCTCGAAGAGTTGGCGAAGCAAGTGGATTACTTGCAGCCAATGATCTATCCTTCGACGTTCTCGGCGGGCAATCTCGGCTATGCGAATCCATCGTTGTATCCGTATGAAGTGATTTATCGCAGCTCGAAAAAAGCGATGGAGCGCGTGACAACGCCGATTCGTCCGTGGCTGCAAGCGTATTCGTCGGGCAACGTGCCGTATGGCGTGGTGGAATTTCTCAAACAGAAGCGCGCGGCGAATGAAGCAGGCACGGCAGGCTGGACGTTTTGGAATTCGCGCGGCGTCTATCCGACGAGTCTTTTTGGAGGGCAGTGATGCACCGTGAGCGACAAGCCGAATTGGAGCAAGCATTACAACACATCTTACGCGTGTTGACCACACAATATCAGCCAGAGAAAGTTATCTTGTTCGGCTCGATGGCGAGCGGCGAGATACACGAGTGGAGCGATCTCGATTTGGTCATTATCAAAGAAACAACCACGCCGTTCTTGCAACGCTTGAAAGAAGTGGCGTTGCTGTGCTTGTCACGCGTAGGAGTAGATTACCTCGTTTATACGCCAAATGAGCTTACAGAGATGATTGCGGAACGTAATCACTTTATTTTGACCGAAGTGCTCAAGAAAGGAAAGGTGCTCTATGAGCGATAGTCTCTGGAAACGCTGGACAGAAGCCATCACCGCCGCCGCCGACATCCTGCAATTCGTAACCACGCTTGTATCCCAAGCGCAAGGAGCATCATGCAACTGACGATCTTTGGCGCAGCACGCACCGTCACAGGTTCGCTGCACTTGCTCGAAACACAGCAGGCGCGCGTCTTGCTCGATTGCGGGTTGTATCAGGGCAAGCGCCACGAAGCGTACGCGCGCAATTTGAAATTGCCGTTCAATGCCAAGACGCTCCAAGCCGTCGTCTTGTCGCACGCGCATCTTGACCACGTCGGCAATCTGCCGAACCTCGTCAACGATGGTTACGACGGCCCGATTTACATGACGCACGCGACTGCGGATCTCGCCAAAGCAGTGCTGATGGATGCGGCGAAGATTCAAGAAAGCGACCTTGCCTTTGCCAACAAGAAACGCGCGCGCCAAAACTTACCGCCAATGGAGCCGCTTTACACGCTGAACGATGCGTTGCAAACTATTAGGCAGTTCGTCGGCGTCGGCGTCGGGCGCGCAACGACCATTGCCGATGGTGTGAGCGTGACCTTTCACGATGCCGGTCATATTCTCGGCGCGGCGATTAGCGAGCTGGAGGTGCGCGAGCGCCGCCGCAAGATACGCTTCGTGTTCAGCGGCGATTTGGGACGCGCCCAATCGCGCATCTGGCGTGCGCCGCAAACGCTCGACCATGCCGACGTGGTGTTGATGGAAAGCACATACGGCGGACGCACGCACGGGCCCCTCACGCAGAACGACGAAGACTTATATCGCATCGTGTTCGAGACTGTAACGCGCGGCGGCAAAGTCATTGTTCCCGCGTTTGCGATTGGGCGCACGCAAGAGCTCGTGTATGCGCTTCATCGTTTATACAATGAAAACCGCTTACCGCAGTTGCCCATCTACGTGGATAGTCCGCTCGCGGTGAATGTCACCGAAATTTTTCGCTTGCATCCCGAATGTTTCAACGACGAGCTGCGCTATTTCATTTTTCAGGAAGAAGACAAAGACGCGTTCGGTTTTGATCAGCTCATCTACACGCGCAGCGTCGCGGACTCCAAAGCGTTGAACGACATGCGCGAGCCAATGGTCATCATCAGCGCGAGCGGCATGGCAGAAGGCGGGCGCGTGCAGCATCATCTCGCTCACAATCTGGGCGATGAGCGCAACACGGTGTTGTTCGTCGGCTATCAAGCGGAGCACACGTTGGGGCGGCGCTTGTTGGATGGCGCGGAGACAGTGCGGATTTACGGCGATGAGTTCACGGTGCGGGCGCGCGTCGCGCGGTTGGACAGTTTTTCGGGACACGCCGATCATGGCGAGCTCGTCGCGTGGGCGCGCGCGTTGAACTTGAAGAAGGTGCGCGATGTGTTTTTGGCGCATGGGGACGCGCCTGCAGCCGAAGCGTTGGCGACGACATTGCGCGACGAGGGTGCGCGGCGCGTGACGATACCTGAGCGAGGACAGACGTTTGAGGTGTGACGGGCGCTTGCTTCTTGCTTCTTCTCACACCTCAATCACCATCGGCAGAATCATTGGGCGACTCTTCGTGCGTTCATAGAAGAATTGTCCCACCGCATCCTTGATGCGACTCTCCGACGACGCGCCATGTTTCGCTTCTTGCACCAACTTCTTGATGCGTTGCTTCGCGTCAGCGATGAGCTCTTCGGAGTCGCGTGGGAACGCGAAGCCGCGCGTCAAAATTTCGGGCTCTTGCGCCAGCTCGCCCGTCAATTCGTCCAATGTCAGCACGACGACGACGAAGCCATCGCGTGAGAGATGACGCCGATCACGCAGCACCACATCGTCCACATCGCCGACCGATACGCCATCCACATACACGTAACCGCCCGGCACCCGCTCGCGCAATTCGCCTAAGCCATTTTCAAATTGAATGACTTGCCCGTTCTCCGCGACGAACACGCGCTCCACATCCATATCTTCCGCCAACCGACTGTGCAAAACGAGATGGCGATACTCGCCGTGAATGGGCAAGAAATGTCGGGGTCTGACGAGGTTCAACATCATGCGCTGATCTTCTTTGTAGCCATGTCCCGACACATGCACGTCGAGTAACTGTTGATACAGCACGTCCGCGCCCAGTCGAAACAGATTGTTGATGGTGCGATGCACGAGCTCTTCGTTGCCCGGAATGGGCGTCGCCGACAATACCACTGTGTCGCCCGGCGCGATAGCCACTTGCCGCTGATCGTTGTTCGCCATCCGCACCAGCACCGAGGTCGGTTCGCCTTGGCTGCCCGTGCAGACGATGGCGATTTGCGAGCGCGGCAGCTTCTCGATTTCGTCGAGGCTGACGAGCGTGCCTTCAGGCACTTTGAGATAGCCCAACAATTGCGCCATCTTCACGTTGTCAATCATGCTGCGTCCCAACACGCCAACCTTGCGCCCATACTTCGCCGCCGAGTTGACGACGAGTTGAATGCGCGAGATGTTTGAGGCAAACGTCGAGACGATGATGCGCCCGCGCGCGACGGCGAAGACTTGGTCGAAGGTGCTAGCGACGATCGTCTCTGACGGCGTCTTGCCTTCATGCTCCGAATTGGTCGAGTCCGCCATCAGCAGCAGGGTGTTGCGGTCGCCATAGCTCGCCAGTCGTCCCAAATCCGTCAGCTGTCCATCTACGGGTTGATTGTCGAATTTGAAATCGCCTGAATGCACGAGCACCCCTTGCGGCGTTTCAATCGCATAGCCCACGCCGTCGGGAATGCTATGGCAGACGTGAAACGCTTCGATGTTGAACGGTCCAAGCTTGAGCGGCGCGCCGGGCTTGATGGTGTTGAGCGTCGCGCTGCTCAAGCGTTTGTGTTCTTTCAACTTCACTTCGACCAGACCGCGCGTGAGCTGCGTCGCATAAATCGGCGCATCCACATCGCGCAAAAAATACGGCAACCCTCCAATGTGGTCTTCATGACCGTGCGTCAACAGAATCGCGCGCAGTTTGTCTTTGCGCTCCACGATATATTGATAATCGGGAATCACGAGGTCAATGCCGTGCATGTCGTATTCGGGAAACATCAATCCAACATCCACGACGATCATTTCGCTATCGTATTCAATCGCCATCATGTTCTTGCCGATTTCGCCAAGACCGCCGATGGGAATGACTCTTAGTACATCACTCATGTTGTATCCTTTGTTGATGGTCAATGGGAAACGAGGAAACGGGCGACGAGTTGCGGGGCATGTCCTCATTTCCCCGCGACGTGTCGCCCGTTTCCTCGTTTCCTCATTCACTCATTGATTCGTTCACTCATCAATGCCCTTGCGCTAAAATTCGGATGGCTTGAAATCAGGCCTGTTTAACACCGCCATCAAATCATCGTCAAGTCCTAGCAGCAAGAGGCCTTGCTGTTCGCCATAGTTGACCACGCCTGCGTCCACTTGCAGCGAAGCCAGCGCGCCAATGAAACGTCGGGACGCATATTCG
>CAZDYP010000101.1:0-18663 GCA_964509505.1 uncultured Anaerolineae bacterium
AGAATCGCCAGATGCAGCTCGCCGCGTCCTGACACGTAGAATGTATCGGCGGTGTCGCCGTCTTGCACCCGCAGCGAGATATTGCGCTCCAGCTCGGCATACAACCGTTCACGCAACTTGCGCGACGTTGACCATTGCCCCTCGCGTCCTGCAAACGGCGACGTGCTGACCGCGAACGCCATCCGCACCGTCGGCTCATCCACCGTGATGGGCGGCAGCGCGAGTGGTTGCTCAGGGTCGGCAATCGTCTCGCCGATGTTTACGTCTTGCAGACCGATGAGCGAGACGATCTCACCCGCGCTGACTTCATTGATCTTAACGCGATTGAGCCCTTCAAAGACGCCGAGCTCGGCGATGGTCTCGTCGTGATGCTCGCCATGAATGTCAATGCGCGTGACTCGCTGCCCAACGCACAATTGTCCAGCGAACAAGCGCCCCATGCCGATGCGTCCTTTGTAGTTGTCGTAAGCGATGTTGCTGATGAGCAGTTGCGTCGGCGCGGCGGGGTCAATGAGCGGCGCGGGAATTTTTTGGATGATGGCGTCGAACAAGGGTTGCAAGTCCGCGCCCGGCACATTGGGGTCGTGCGTTGCGGTGCCGCGAATCGCATCGGTATAGACCGTCACAAAATCGGCTTGCTGTTCGGTCGCGCCCAAGTCCACGAACAAATCAAACGTCGCATTCAACACGACGTTGGGGCGCGCGTGCGGACGATCAATTTTGTTGATGACGACGATGGCGTGCAAGCCCAAGCCCAACGCTTTGCGTAAGACGTATTTCGTTTGTGGCATGGGGCCATCAATCGCGTCCACGAGCAACAAGACGCCGTCCACCATGTTGAGGACGCGCTCGACCTCGCCGCCAAAGTCAGAATGGCCTGGCGTGTCCACGATGTTGATTTTCGTGCCGCGATAGGTGAGCGACGCGTTCTTGGCGAAAATCGTGATGCCGCGCTCGCGTTCTAAATCATTTGAGTCCATCACGCGCTCGGCGACGACCTGATGCTCGCGGAAGACATGCGCCTGCTTGAGCATGGCGTCCACCAGCGTCGTCTTGCCATGATCCACGTGCGCGACGATGGCGATGTTGCGGATGTCGGTGCGGTGTTGTAGCATAAAATAAACCTCTTAACAAGTAATTAGTAAAAAACGTGAATTCGGGATAAGCCACCGCGACGGCAATGCGCGCGCACCGCCGCGCCCAGCCGACGGCGGTCGGCTGGAACTGAACCCGCGCCGGCGGGTTTCGCAGTGAGTCGGCGTGATGTTCCATCGCCCGCCACCTTATCCCGCATTGACGTTAAAAAGTAATTGCCTGTCACCAATCACCAATTACCAATGACTAGACACGAAGAAGCGGTCGTAGCTGACGACGCCACGACCGCGCAAAGACTTACGATAAAGTGATGCGTGGAGAGAGGATAACATCGTTTGAGGGAATGAACAAATCATTTTATACTCTGATGGTGAGAAGTGACCAATGAGAATCGAATATACACCTCAAACGAACGTTGCCTATTCAGAAAGTGTGTCATCCATTTCGCTCACGCGGGATGTGTCCATCCACTGCGAGCACAGCACGTTTGTTTAACATGAGCGAACGAGCGATTAGTGGAGGCAAAAGATGAAGAAGACGAATAACGGCAAAAGACCCGCTGCAATAGATTTGCGGAAGGTTTATCAATAGCTACAACACAACTTGACAGACTTTGAGCTCTTTGCGCAGCATGTCAGCGCAGATCTCAACCAAACAAAAACATCAGGCTAACTATGCCCGGCAAATACTACGACGAGCTCGAACTTGGCTCGAAATTCAAACACGCGCTTGGTCGTACCGTGACCGAGAGCGATAACGTGATGTTCAGCGCGCTGACCATGAACACGCAACCGTTGCACCTCAACGCCGACTTCGCTGCGCGCACGGAGTTTGGGCGTCCTATCGTCAACGGCATTTTCACGCTCGGCCTCGTCGTCGGCATGAGCGTCGCCGACCTGACCGAAGGCACCATCGTCGCCAACCTCTCTTACGAGAAGGTCGTCTATCCGAACCCCGTCTTTCACGGCGACACGCTCTACGTCGAGAGCGAAGTGCTGGAGAAACGCGAGTCGCGCTCGCGCCCCGATTGCGGCATCGTGCGCCTACGCCACCTCGGACGCAATCAACACGGCAAGGTCGTGGTGGAGGTCGAGCGCATGGTGTTGTTTAAGAAAAAAGCGCAAATGGGGAAATAAGGGAAATTGGGGCACATTCGGGGAAATCAGCGGAATGACCAAACCCACAACTCACAACTTGCCATCTTCAATCTTCAATCTTAAGTCTTTGCTTTTCATGCCCGGCGACGACATTCGCAAAATTGAGAAGGGCGCGACGGTTGGCGCGGCTGCCGTCGTGATGGACTTGGAAGATGGCGTCGCGCTGAATCGCAAGCAAGCGGCACGCGAGACAACACGGCGCGCGTTGACCACCGTCGCGTTTGGGCGCACGGCGCG
Organism: uncultured Anaerolineae bacterium; assembly: GCA_964509505.1. Lineage (GTDB taxonomy): Bacteria > Chloroflexota > Anaerolineae > JACRMK01 > JACRMK01 > CAZDYP01. The sequence goes on from CAZDYP010000101.1 coordinate 2,490, forward strand.
CCTCGTGCGCTTGAATGCCATCACCTCTGGTTTATTGGACGACGATTTAGCGCAAACGATTGAGGGGCAACCTGACGGCTACGTTTTGCCCAAAGTCGAATCAGCTGAGACGATTCGCAGAGTGAGCAATCAATTGGAAAACAGCGAGCGTGCGCGCGGTTGGCTGGTGGGCGGCATTGGTTTGTGGGCTGTCATCGAAACGGCGCGCGGCGTGATGAAGCTTGACGAGATTGCATCGGCTGATGCGCGCCTCGTCGCGCTTGCCCTCGGCTCGGAAGATTTGGCGGGCGATGTGGGCGCGACTCGCACACGCGAGGGCTGGGAAATCTTCTATGCGCGCAGCGCCGTCGTCACCGCCGCCGCCGCTTATGGTCTGCAAGCGTTAGACACCGTGTTTGTGGACTTGAGCGATTTGGATGGCTTGCGCGCGGAGGCGCAATTCGCCTTGCAGCTCGGCTATACTGGCAAGCTCGCCATCCATCCCAAGCAAGTCGCCGTCATCAATGAGGTATTCACGCCATCGGCTGCTGAAGTCGCTCGCGCCCAACAACTGATGCGCGTCTTCGAGGAACAACAACAACAGGGCGCGGGCGCATTCGCCTTCGCCGGCAGGATGGTGGACATGCCGATGGTGCGCGCGGCGCAAAAGGTATTGCGACGAGTAGGTATCATGTAATCATATTTGTAGCCTAAACACGAAGACACGAAGCAAGCGCAAAGCACACACTCTCTTAAGCGGATAAAAACTTTGTGAACTTTGCGCTAGTCTCATGTCTAAATCCTCTTATGGAGTTTGAAAAATAATACGGGCATGGAGCGTAGGTGTAGGACAAGTTTTGAACTTGTCCGCGTGGGCAAGTTGCAATCTTGCCCGACACCCGCCATGACGGCATTAATGGCTTAAACTTCATGAGTGGATGGTGTTGAAAAATCCCCTACTTCAATATGCCTTCAGGTATTTTTCCCTCCACAAACGCAGGCGCTTCAAAGCGCAGCAATTTGGCGATGAGCGGCGCCACGTCCATCACGCTCATCGTCGGCGTACGCGCGCCTGCTTGCGCGCCCGCGCCATAGGCAACAAAAAAGCCGCGCATCTCCGACCGGGTTGCATCGTAACCGCTTGCGCCTAAAAACGGTGCGTTCTCTATCCACACGGGACGGTCACGCGACGCGCGGACAGCGAACCCATTGCGCGCTTGCGCCATGACGTCGCCAACTAGCTCATTCGCTGCGAGCGCTCCGAGATCTTGTTTGCGCTGCACGCGCACGAAAATCGGCAGCCCTGTCACAGGATCATTCAAACCTTTGAGCGCGGCGATGATGTCGCCTTGCAGTTTGTCGTAATCGGCAAGTTCAACTGCGCCATTAGGGTCGCGCCCTTTGAGGTTGATATAAATGTGCGCCATGCCGCCATTTGCTTCGGCGTATGCTTTGGTCTGGGCGGTATCTAGCACAGTCGAGTTGCGCTGCAATGTGAGCCATCTCCGCTCGAGCAGCACGCGATTCAAATTCACCACCGTATGCACAGGCGCGAGCCCTTGTTCCGACACGACCATCAACGTTTGCGCGTTGAAATCCATCTGCACGTAAAACTGATTCAGCGCAGCATCCACCACCTCATAGGCGCGTTTCACGATGCTCGCGTAATAGGGGGCTCGCGCGCTAAAGTTTGGTTGACGTGGCTCAAGCAGCAGCAGCTCGCGCGCCGTGTCGTCAATCGTCGTGAGGCGCAACACCAACAAGTCAGGCTTGTAGCGGTTGTGCAGATAAGTCGCCGCCGTCATTTGCCAGGCCAATTGCCGTTCCGCCATTTGCAAATATGTGCCGGCATCAATCCAACCGCGTTCAAACGCGTCACTATCTGCAGGCGCAGGCGGCGCGCCAAACTGTTGTGTGACCTCGCGCGCTAACTCGCTTGGCGCAACCTGATTGATCATCACCGCGCTTTGATAGACGACGAAGTTGGCGGGATTGGCGTCCACCACCTTGAACGAGGCTGTGCCTTGCAACAACGGATCAATCACCACCGTTGCCCATGTGTCTAGGCGCAACATCCCGGCGCCCGCGTCTGCTGCTTTCACGCGATTCAACAGCCACGTATCATAATTTTCTTTTTGATCGTTCGTTGTGTCGAGCGCGAGTACGAACACTTCGACGTGGCCGCCTTTGAGCGGCACGGCCAGACGCGCCTCCTTCGCGGCGCTGAACGAGCGCGGCGCCTCGCGCCAGCCCGTCGCATTTTCAAATTTCAAAATGTGTTGAGCCGAGTTGCCAATGGCTGCGCCAATCGTCACCATCCAGTTGGCGCGTTGCCCAACGAGCGCGATGTGACTGGGCGCGTAGCCAATCGTCGCTGTCGTCAAACCATGACGCATCGCGCTGCGCCAAATGGGCTCGACGTTCAAGGCTTGGTCAAGACCGTGGCTAGTTTGTCCGATGGCTTGTCCCAATTTACGAAAGTGGTCAGCGACAATGCCTGTGCGCGCCGGACTCGCGCCCGTGAGCAAACTCGCGTGAGTCACGGAACCGACTGCGGGTTCAATGGGCGCGAGCTCAAAACAGGAAGCGCCGCCATTCGTAAAGCGCGCCACAGTCGGCAGTACACCGTTGTTCACCAAGCGCTCGGTGTAAGCGCCTGGCGCGCCGCTGAGCGTGACCAGCACGACGCCTGCGCCTTGACGACGCGGTGATAAGGGCGTGAGGGAAGGCAACAGTCTATTGGTTGGTTGGTCGGTTGCTTGAGTCGTTGGGAATGGAATGGGTAACGTGGCGGTTGGTGAGCGAGGCGTGGTCAAGGTAGCGTGCGGTGAGGGCAAGACGAATGGACGCAATGGTTCGGGGGTGGGCGGCGCGCAGCGCATCAAGAGCCAGAGGCACAACAGGCAAACACCAAGAACGCCAAGTTGCTGTGTGATGAACTTGGCGTTCGTTTTACGGAATTGCGGCCTTATGATGTTTTTCGCTATACGAAAATCGCGCATTACACCTCATCGGTTCGTGTCGCGCGCAAGGCAAGCGGGCGATACCAGCGCTCCATTAACCACAGCCAACCCAACCAGACCATGCCGTGCGCACATACCATCAACCACAGGTTGCTAGTATAAACGAACAATGTTCCATTGAGAATGAGTAAGAGCCCATAGATTCCATGCGCTTCGATGGAACGGTGTGAGCGGGCGGTTTGCCACACGCGCAAATCCAGCCACCATTCTAACATGACGAGCGCTGCGCCGCCCAGCGTGCCAATTATGACATCGTCAAACCAAATGATCATGCCTGCGCGATAGAACAACCAGTGCGCTTGCAGGTACAGCGTTTCCCATACGATGAACGAGAAACCCCATGGTTGACTGAGCTGTGCGCGCTGCGTCGTCATGGGAAACACGGCGTTGGCTGCGCGCGCCAACACGAGCTCTTTGTGCGACCAAATGAGACACGCGCCCAGCACAAAAAATCCTGCGCTCAAGGGAAGCCCTACGGTGAGCCCGCGGAGCCCCTCGCCTAAATCCGCCAGCGCATACCAACGCAACGGCGTCAGACCTGCCACAAGCGCAAGATAAGGTATGCCCACATAGTATGCGCCTCGCGCGCACGCGCGCCCCAGGCGCCACACAGTACGGAACCAGCGCTCTGCAGCCCAAGCGGGTTGCGCTAAACGCGTCGCATACCACTCTGTGTTAGCGATGATGACACGCGCCATGACCGAGGCCACGACCCACTGAACGATCAACGCCGTCCCATCGGATTCAAGGTGACGCGCACCGTTGTGCGCGTGCCTTTGCCTGGCGCCGAATCAACCTGCGCGTCGCCGCCCGCCAGCTCCGCGCGTTCTCTGATGTTGACCATGCCAAGCGAGCCGCGCGTCTCATAGCTGCTCATTACTTTCTTCACGTCAAAGCCTTTGCCGTCGTCGGCAATGGTGGTCAGCAACAGATTGCCATTGACTTTCATCGTAACGCTGATGGTCTTCGCCTGCGCGTGTTTGATGGAGTTGCTGACGCACTCTTTGGCAATGTCGAACACCAACACGCCTTGATTAGAGTTCAAACGCGGCTCGAATTGGTCGGGCGGTGGAGCGTTGAGGACGAATTTGATGGTCGGATGTTCTTCTTGCAGGCGTTTGAAGTATTGCTCGAAAGCAGCTACCAAGCCCGCGTTTTCCAATGCCAGCGGCCGCAAGCGATACATGGCGGTCCGCATTTCGCGCGCCGTCTTCGCCGCGAGCTTGTGCATGCTCTCGATTTCAATCTTGGCGGCGGCGGGATCTTGGTCAACCAAATGCTTGAGAAAATCCAACTGCATGGTAATGGAAGCGACGGCGTTGACGGGCCCATCGTGCAAATCGCGCGCGAGCTCGTGGCGCACCTTCTCCTCGCTGTCCACAATGCGATCGTGTTCGGCGCGCAGCTGCGCATAGAGCGTCGCGTTTTGCACCGCAATCGCCGCTTGCCGCGCGTAAGCCATCTGCGATTCAAGCCGATTGGTGATGACCTCTTCCGCTTCGGACGGCATACAAATGACGATGACGCCAAACATCGTATAACCCACCCGCAATGGCAACAGCGCCATCAACGGCATCCGCTTCGCCACGTTGAATTGCCCTAGCAACGGATCGCTCGCTGCATTTTTCACGATGAGGGGGTCAGGAACCATGAGCACTTGTTGAATAGCGCCTGCGGTTGGTTTCACATCGCGCGTTTGATCCGCGCCCTCCAAATTGCGATGCGCCGCCACCCACAACGTTTCAGTATCCTCGGGTTTGAACAGCAACGCTATCCCTGCCATCACGCTTTCGCTGCGCCCACGCCCACGTAACCCGCGCAAGCTTAAGTCGAGCGTCTGCTCTAACGCGACCTTGTAGTTACCCGTCGAGGAGATGGTGTTCGTCAAATCCGTAAATGCTTCGGCGTCTTGGCGGATCGCTTGCGTGTGTTCGATGTTGGCTTCGGCTTGTGCACGTCCTAGACGCACCAAAAAGCCGCCTACCAACGCAAACAGGCCGTAACCGAACGAATCAACCGCCACAGCGAACAACTTAGCGTCGCTCCACAGACTAAGCCCCAAATGCAAAGCGGCGAAGAAGAAGGCTGTCGCGAGGGCGACCCCCATCGGGTAATGCCATACGATACCAATCAAGGGCAGATAGACCCACGTCCAAAGCGGTGAATAGCCCGCGCCCGAGACCAGCAACCAAAAAACCATCAACCCCACATCGGCTAACACCGCAATGCGCGTGGTAGCCAGCGAGCCGCCCACCCAGAGCCGAATGGTCGTGACGAGAATCAGAAAGAGACTACCCAGTGCGCCCAGCACTAACAATCCGGACGGGATGAGCACTTGGGGATTATTGGCATTGACAAACAGGCCAACAATGATCAGGACGCTCAAATATCGCAACAATGCGATCAATTTTTCTTGTTGCAGCACGCGCGCTTGGGAAAACTTGAGGCGCGCATGCGAATCACTGGGAGTCTTCGCCATAAGAAATTTCGTTTACAAGTCACCTGAAGGATGGAGGCTACGATATTCTACTCAGGATTGAGGGGGGGGACAAGTCGTTATCGGTTAGGCGCCGTATGCGGCGATGATCTCTTCCGCCACGAGGCGCATCGTCACACGGCGGTTGCGACTCTGGCGATGAATCTTGAGAAATGCTTGTTGCTCCGTCAACGCTTCGTTCTCGATGAGGAGGCGCTTGGCTTGCTCCACCAAATCGCGTGTCTCAAGGCTCTCGCGCAAATCTGCCGCCTCTTTGCGGAGCTTTTGCCATTCCTTGAAACGCGCCAAGGCGAGCTCCAATGTGGGCGTCAACAACGCTTCTTTGAGCGGCTTGACGAGATAAGCAAACACGGGCGCCGCTTTCGCTTGCTCGATGTAGTCGCGTTGGCTATATGCGGTGAGCATGACGATGGGCGTCGGACGTTTCGCCATGATGCGTCGCGCGGCTTCGAGACCGTCCATCTCGGGCATGCGAATGTCGAGAATGATGAGGTCGGGTTTGGTCGTCTCCGCCAAGGCGACCGCGCCCTTGCCGTTCGTCGCCGTGCCAACGACCTCGTGGCCCGCCTCTTCGAGCATCGCGCGCAAGCCCATCCGAATCACGGCTTGATCATCAGCTAATAGCACCTGCATTGTTGTCACTCTCCATGAACAATAAATCCTTCGGGATGATCAACAGCGCGGTTGTGCCCCGTTGGCGCTCATTCTGTTTCAAGACGAATTGACCGCGCAAATCTTCGGTGATGAGCGTCTCGACGATTTGCAACCCCAAACTGCTTTGCGGCTGAAAATTTGCGGGCAAACCGACGCCATCATCCATCACCTGCAGCCTCAGCTCTTGCTCTGTCACTTGCAAGACCACTTGCACCACGCCGCAGGCATTATCACCGAAGCCATGTTCCAGCGCATTTTGGATGAGTTCGTTGGCGACCACGGCGAGCGTCGTCGCAGGTTGCGAGGACAACTTCAGCTCATCGCCGCTCACGGTGACGCGAATATCTTGACCCGGGCGTAGCATGTTTTGCGTCGCCATGTGTGCGGCTTGCCCGATCAGCGACTTCACATCAATCAAACTAAAGCCTTCTTGCGACAGCGCCTCATGCACGGCAGCGATGCTCATAATGCGATTGACGGTTTGGTGCAACACATCACGCGCCGAAATTTCTGGGCTGCCGCGCAATTGCAAGCGCAACAACATCGCGACCATCTGCAAATTGTTTTTGATGCGATGGTGCATTTCGCGCACGACCATCGCATTCATGGCGAGATGGGCGTTCTCAATTGCCAGCGCAGTCTGGTTCGCCAACGTCGAAAACAGCTCTATTTCGTTGGCGTTGAACTCGTGCGTGGTATCCATGTAGCAGCTGAACGCGCCGATGATCTTCTCGCCCACTCGCAACGGCACGGACAAAAACGCAATCAAGCCCTCTTGCTTGGCGAGCTCACGATTTTGATACAAAGGGTCGTCGCGGATGTCGCGCACCGCGACAGGCTCGCCGCGCATGACGACCTGCCCGGTCAAGCTATGTTGCACCAATAACGGCGAATCGAAATTGCGCCGATGACCGACGCTCAAGCCATGCGATGCGCGTAGCACCAACGCCTCACGGTCTTTGTCGAACAACAACAACGCGCAAGCGCGCGCGCGCATGATTTGCGCAGCCATTTGCACGACCACTGCCAACATCTCGTCGAGATACAACGGTTTAGTGACGGTCTGACTGACTTGCGCCAGCGTCGAGAGCTCTTGCACTTGGCGTTGCAAATGGTCGTGCAGATTCGCGCGTTCCAACGCGCCCGCCGCCAGATCGCCGACCAACGACAACAATTCGATTTCGGGTTGTGTGAAGCGATGATACTTTTTCGTTTGCACATTCATCGCCCCAATCGTTTTGCCCTGGCTGACGAGCGGCACCGCCAGCAGCGATTTGAAAACTTGCTCTTGCGTTTCAGGCAAATACTTGAAGTGCGGATCGTGCGCGGCGTCACGCGCGGCAACGGGCTGGCCGATTTGCGCCGCGTGGCCTGTGATGCCCTCGCCCAGCTTCAGTTGCGCTTGTCCGACCGCATCATGCGACAACCCGGTGCTGGCTTTGAGGATCAGCATTTGCCCTGTGGGGTCGAACAAATAAATCGAACACGAGTCCATCCGCATCACATCCGCCGTCGTGCGGCTGATGAGTTGGAGCGTCGTTTCCAAATCCCAAGCCGAATTGAGCGCGCGTCCAATGGTGCGCAACGCCATCAGCTCGGCGCGTGGGTCGCTGATGGGATGCGACGCATTGAAAGTTTCTGGTGTTTTTACACGAAGCGTATCTACCACAGCCATAAGGTTATTCTAACCGTTCTTATTGCCATCCGCAATAAAGCTAAGAGATTGTCATAAACCCGCGTTCGCCAAGAAACGGCTTTCTTCACTTCAAGGCGTCGGCAGAGCGGGGGGCACGACGACACAATTTTTGCCTTGCGCTTTCGCTGCCTCGACGCCCGCTTCAGCTTGCATCAACAACTCGGCTACCGTCGCGCCATGGTGTGGATAGGCGGCAATGCCCAACGAAATGGTCACAGGAAATTCCCACGTTTGTGAACTCTGCTGCACAATTTGGCATAAGCGTTCGGCGACGGCGACGGCGTGTTCAAGTGCAGTTTGCGGCAACACGATGAGAAATTCGTCGCCCACGCGCCACCGCGCAATGAAATCCGTTGGACGCAGTTGGTTTTTCAATAGCTGGCTCAGGCGTCGAATCATCTCGTCGCCTGCCGCGTAGCTGACCTCATTGTACCGTCGCAAATTGTCGCCATCAATGAACAGCACCACGAAGGGTTTGTCCGACCCCGCAGCGACTAAGGTGGCATCCAATTGTTGCTGAGCGGCGCGCGAGTTGGGCAGACCGCTGACAGGGTCGGTGTAAGCGAGCTCGCGCCAATTGTCCAGCATCACGCCAAACGAGACGATGCGATTGATCATGTTGGTGATGATGCTTTGCGGATGCGGTGGCAGCTGCATAGAGTCCGCTGTAAATTCTGCAAAGGCGCGGTTCCCGCTCTGCTTCACGGCAAACACGGCTGCGCCCATCTGCACCAATACATCGGCTGGCTCAAACCGCTTATCGCCCGTGTAATGCAGCAGCGCAATACTGGCAGCCGGCTCGGGCAAGCCAAACTTTGCCGCCTCCCCATTAAGCCGTGCGAAGGCGCGCTGCGCCAACGCCACGCGTTCAGCCTCTGTGCCTTGCTCCAACAGCAACACAAACTCATCGCCGCCCGTGCGATAGACGGGCGCGCGTGTTTCTTCAGCCAACACCATCGCAATCCAGCGCAGCGCATCGTCGCCTTGCTCATGTCCCGCGATGCGATTCAAATGCTCGAAGAAGTTTACGTCGAGCGCCATCAACGAGAGCGCTGGCATTGGCGCCGCGGTGAACGCGCGTGACACCGCTTCCAAAAAGCTCAACAGGTTCTGGCAATTGGTCAACGGGTCAATCCGAAAAAATTGATGGGATATTTCATGCGAGCTCATGTTGCCTCCCGAGCTGGCACGCGCGACATCAACACTTTGTCCACACGCCAACCGTCCATATCCACCACTTCAAAACGAAAGCGCTGCCATTCAAACTGCTGGCCCACGCTGGGGATGTTGCCCAGTTGATGAATCACAAAACCACCTACGGTATGATACGCATTGTGTTCCTCGTCAGGCAATTGCTCCACCTGACACAACTTTTTGAGCTGCGCGATAGACAGCAAACCGTCCAGCAGCCACGAACCATCCGCGCGCTGAATCGCTTGAGGTTCGCCAACCTCGTTGGTTGCAGGCATCGCGCCCACAATCGCTTCGAGAATATCGTTGTGCGTCACGAGCCCCTGTACCATGCCATACTCATCCACCACGAGCGCGATGTGCATACGCTTCTGTTGAAACGCCGCCAACGTCTGCAACGCAGGCATCCGTTCAGGCACAAACAACGGCGGACGCGCCAACGCCTGCCAATCTATCGGTTGCCCGACCTCAGTTCGCACGAGTAAATCCGTCACCCGCACAATACCCAGCACATTATCCAGGCTAGCTCGCGCGACAGGAAAACGTGAGTGGTGGCAGCTGCCAATTTTCTGCCGAATCAGCTCCCAAGAATCCGTGACATCAAGCCAGACGATTTGCTTGCGCGGCGTCATCAGCGCGCCAATCGGACGCTCGCCTAGTTCAAGCACTTGTTCGATCATGTCTTGTTCAGCCGCTTCAAAGATGCCGCCTTTGCGCCCCTCCGCGACAAGCCCTTTGATCTCTTCGTCGGTCACACTCGGCTCGGTCGAGGGCTTGATGCCCAACACGCGCACGCTCAGCTCCGTCGAGGCGTTCAATACGCGCGCGACGGGCAAGGTCCAGCGCGACAGCGCGCGCATCGGTGCCGCCACTAATGAAGCAATACGCTCAGGGTTAGTCAACGCAATGCGCTTGGGCGCCAACTCGCCAATCACCAACGAAAAATAGGTCAGCAAGATGATGACGATGCCCACGCCCAATTCTTCGCCATACGGCGCTAACGGCGGCACCAACCGGAAGAGCGCCGCCAGTGAATTGGCAATGGTCGCGCCGCCAAAAACGCCGGTCATAATGCCGACGAGTGTGATGCCGATCTGCACCGTCGCCAAAAATTGTTCAGGGCGCTCTGCCAATTCTAACGCCACACGCGCGCTTCGGTCGCCTTCGTCGGCGCGCATTTGCAGACGCACCTTGCGCGCAGACAGCAGCGCAAGCTCAGCCATGGCAAAAGCCCCATTGGCAACTAACAATAAGAAAATGACCAGAACTTCGGTCAGTGAACCCTCCATAGATTTTCAGGCTCCCGTGCGTATGTTGGCATTAGGCGCCAACGCGACTCGGATGACGCGCTGGCGTTTGTCTGCGGCGTGCGCTAACGCCTGACGATATGCACTCAACGGATAACGCGCGCTGATGTAGTTGTCAAAATTCATTTTGCCTTCACGCAACCATTTCACGACGAGCGCAAACGTCTCGATCTTTTCGCCCGCCCATTCTTCACGCCCGTGCCCAATCATGCCAATCAAATCCACTTCTTGATACCAGATGGGCGTCAGGTCAACGCGCAGCGGCTTGAACGCGACGCCGACGAGCACAACCACACCGCGCGCCCGCGCCCAACGCAAACAATCCGTCACGGTGCGCGCTGTGCCAATCGTGTCGTAAATCAAATCGAAGCCGCCGACGAGGTTCTCGACGCCAAGTTTACTGCGATGATACTGCGCGCCTGTCACGCGCGCTACGCCTTGATAGCCTTCGCGCGCCCCAATGATTTCGTCCGCGCCGTGCGCCCGCGCCATCTCGGCTTGATGCGGGTACTTTGCCATCACGACGCAATGGCATTGGGGCTGCGCCGCCTTCACGGCTTGCAAGGTCATCAACCCAATCGCACCAGCGCCGACGACTAGCACATTTTCGTTGACGCGCGGTGGACGACGCAACACCGCGCGAATGCCAACGGCCCCCGGTTCGATGAGGCACGCTTGTTCATCCCGAATATCATCAGGCACTTTGAAGAAGCGTAACTCATGCGCGATGATCTCCTCGCTCCAACCTGCGCCCACCGATTCGACGCGCCCACGTTTTTCGCCAACCTCACACAACGCATACTGGCCCTCCGCGCAATAGCGACACATAGGCTCGCGTCCCAACACGCGACATGTGTCGCCGCATTGCAACGCCACGCGGTCGCCAACCTGTAACGTCTGCGCGCCCTTTCCGACTTCGACCACTTCACCCACAACCTCATGTCCCAAATAGGTTTTGCTGTTGCCTGGCAACGCGGCGGGCGCAATGAACGGCGAGCCGTCAATGAACGCGAGATGCAAGTCCGTGCCACAGATGCCCGCCAGCGTCGGGCGCACACGCACGAAGCGCTCGTGCGGCAACGGACGCTCAGGCATCTCGTGCAAGCGCATTGCCGCCGTGGGCAAAAAATACGCGCCGCGCCATAGCACGCCCAACGCTTTGGTGAACGCGAGGCGCGGGAGGTTGAGTTCGTAGGTGATGGTTTTCATCTGGGAATAGTAATTGGCAATTGGTAATTAACGTCAATGCAGGATAAGTTGTGGGCGATTGAACATCACGCCTACTCACTGCGAAACCCGCCGGCGCGGGTTCAGGTCCAGCCGACGGAGGTCGGCTGGGCGCGGCGGTGCGCGCGCATGGCCTTCGCTGTGGCTTATCCTGAATTCACGTTAATTACTACTTGCGCCAAGTTGTATTACGGAATGAACGAGGCTCCGCATGGCGCGGGCTGGCGTTGTTTCAAGTAGCTAGCAAGCGTCACCGTGTTGCTTGGATCAAGATAGTTCAATTCATGCAATGCGCGCGCGACTGGTTCGCCCACCCAGCGCACGTGCCACGGTTCGGCGACGTAGCCCGTGAGCGCTTCTTTGCCCGCTGGATACGACAGGACGAACCCATACTCGTGCGCGTGTTGCGCCAGCCATTGTCCTGTTGCGGTGAACGCCAAATCTTGAATGAGCGCGCCGCCGATTTCGCGCGTCGAAATGTCGAGCGTTGTGCCGAGTTGATGTTCGCTATGCCCTGCGCGCGCGGAATAGCCATTGGCGCGCATCGTCGCCGTGATCTCTGTGATAGGTTCGCTTGCTTCCTCCGCCACAGCCATCTCACGCAAAACATTCTGATGGAAGACGTAGCGTTGCTGCGCGTAAGAGCGATAGCCTGAGACAGCGATGAGTGAGTAGCCTTGCGCTTGGGCGTCCTTCGCCATGCGCGCATACGCCAACGCGGCATGATAGCGCAATTGCACGCCGCCGCGCCCCATGCTAGGCACATCCAGCGAGGCGAGCTCGATTAAATCATTGGGCTCATAGTCGCTTGGCAAAGACTGCTGTTTGTCCACCACTTGCAAAAAGTCTTCATCGCTGCAGGCTGTTGTGCGCGCTGGCGTGGTGACAATGATGGCGATGATGACGCAGACGATGGCGGCGAACATCAGGTTGTCGAGGAACGAACGCATAACAATTTTCTACATGATAGGTGTAGGGCAAGTTGGGAACTGGCCCAGGCGGACAAGTTCCAAACTTGTCCTACAACTGGCGGCAGCTCAAGTCATCGCCGCTGCATGTGGAATATCTTTGAGCAACGGCAACACCTGCCATGCCAGCAAACCAATTTCGCCAATGATAGCCAGATGGTATGCCACCGTTGCAACCTGCACACCCGTGCCTAAGCCCAACGCGACGCCCAATGTTAGCGCAACACCCAACACGACAACGTAACCTCCCATCGCCAAACGCACGGCGGGCGTGCGCTTTTGGCGAATGAGCAAGCCACGCAACATCAACTCAATCGCCATCAACAGCGGATAGGCGACCATCCAACTCAGCACCGAATTGGCGAAGGCGCGCACTTCATCTTTCAAGGCAATCACCTGCCCAAAATACCAATCGCCTAACGGCGTGAACGCTAAGGCGGCGATGAGCGCAGAGGCAATGCCTCCAACCGTCAGACCAAAGCGACGGACGCGCGACAAGGCGCGCGCGTTTTCGGCAAAGGTGATGGTCGTTTCTTGCAACGATTGACAGAGCCCGCTAATCAGCATCGTGATGCCCCACACGCTGGGCCAGCTCGCCAACGATTCGGTTGGAAAGGGCGCGCGCGCCAACCCCGTCGAGACAAGGGGCTGCGCGACAATGCTCAATGCCGACATCACCATCAAGGGCAAGTGAAAGTTGAATAACTGGCGATAGGTCAGCGCGGTCTGCGCGTCCGCACTCAACGCGCTGGCGGCGATGGGGCGCGCAACCAGGGTAATGAGCAGCGTCTCGGCGATGACCGCCAACGTGACGGCTGTCGCGCCCGCATAGTTGCCGCCCCAGTGTAAACCGAAGATCGTGATGAACGTAATCGCCGCCGTGATCATGAGGCGCGCAATCGTCGCAACGCTGATGAACGAGGTGCGCCGCAAGCGAATCAACAGTCCTTGATGGAAACGCCGCCAACCAATCGGCGCGGGCCACAAGATGAGGATGCGCAGCGCGGGCAACGCAGCATCCGCCACCGCCTGCGGCACGCCCATCCAACCGCGCACCACCACATCGTACAACGGCGTAAACGCCAACACGAAATGAACGACTGTGACAAAGATTCCCAATTGCACCGCAAAGCGTTCGATGAGTTTGAAGGCAGGGCGATCTTTGGCGAGCGCGGCCGCCGTGCTGATTAACATGATGATGGGCGCTTCGGTGAAGATGGCGAGGCTGAACGCGATGCCGAACCCCGCAAGCGCGGCTGTGGAGTCGGGCGTGCGCGCGATGCCCGCATTGATGATGGGCATTTCGGCAGACATGAGCATGCTGCTCGCCGCAAGGGGCCACCACACCATAAAAATTTTATAGAACGACAGTGGGTCGGGTTTCGTCATAGCGGATTGTGGCTTGCGAATGGCAGATAGCCAATGACTTATGGCTTATGGCGCAAGGCGAATAGCGAATAGCCGACAGCAAATAGTTTATCACCGATGACAAACAGTCAATGCCATTCGACCAAAGTGCATTATAATGTAGCATCATCGCCATCTAAAATGAGCCATCCGCCATCTGTCACATGCTCCGCCTCGCCTTCACCTGCGCGCTCTGTCTCGCGCTCACGCTCGTCACGCTTCAATTATTTTTGACGCCGCTCTATCTCGAATTCGAGTACGAATTCTCAGGCTTCCCCAAAGCCACCATCACCTCGGATCAACGCTACGTCGCGGCGCAAGCGCTCTTATCGTACTTGAACGTGGAACTGGGCGGCGCGACATATCAGGCGTTAAGTGAGCTGCAATTTGGCGCGTCGCCGTTTTTCAGCGCCGATGACCTGGCGTGCATTTTGCGCGCGAAGGCAGTGCGCGGTTTCGCGTTCAGCCTTACGTTCATCAGCGGTGTCGCCGCGATTGCGCTGGCGTTGTTCATGGCGGTCAACGATTTTGAGGACGCGCGACGGAGCGTGCTGGGCGGCGCAGCCAGCCTCATCGTGCTGTTCACCGGGTTAAGCCTTGTGGCGCGACTTGCCTTTCCCAACGTCGCGCCCATGTTGCTCGCGCTGTTTGCCTCACGCGATTGTGTGACGGCGCAAGCGCACGGTTTGGCGCAACTGTTCCCCGCAGCATTTTTCCGCGACGCGCTCGTCTTTCTTGCCTTGCTCGTCCGCGCCGAAGCGCTGCTTATCATCGTTGTCGCTTGGCTCGTCGGTTGGCTGTTACGACGCCAGTAGGTCAGTTGAATCATAATGGATGTAGAAATCTAAAATCAAAAAACCTGAAATGGCACTCTCATGGACAAATTCATCATCACCGGACAACAACCCCTCAACGGCGTCGTCACGCCGAGCGGCAACAAGAATGCGATGTTGCCTGTCTTGGCCGCATCGTTGCTGACCGACGAAGAGCTCATCGTCGAGAACGTGCCGCGCATCCGCGACGCCGACATCATGCTCAAGCTGTTGGGCGTGTTGGGTGTGGAATGGCGTTGGTTGGGCGCGCACGAGTTGTCGTTGCGCGCGCGCAACGTGCAACCCCATTTGCTCGACCCTGAACTGTTCGCCGAGATTCGCGGTTCTATTCTGCTCGCGGGTCCAATGCTCGCCCGCGCAGGCCAAGTCACTTTGCCGCGTCCAGGCGGCGACGCGATTGGACGGCGGCGCGTGGACACGCACTTAATGGCGCTGCGCGAGCTCGGTGCCGAGGTGGCGATTGACGACATGTATCAGATGGTCGCCAATGGACTGACGGGCGCCGACATCTTGCTCGACGAGATGAGCGTGACCGCGACGGAAAATACGTTGATGGCGGCCGCCTTGGCGAAAGGCGCGACGCTCATTCGCAACGCCGCGTCGGAGCCGCATGTGCAAGATGTGGCGCGGCTCATCCAGTTGATGGGCGCGCGGGTCGAGGGTCTTGGCACGAACCTCTTGCGCGTGCAAGGCGCGCCACGCTTGCGTGGCGCACGCTTCCGCTTGAGCGCCGATTACATGGAAGTAGGCAGCTTCATCGGCGCGGCAGCCGTAACAGGCGGCGAGCTCCTCATCAAAGATGCCGATATCGAAAACCTGCGGATGGTGCGACTGATGTTCAATCGCTTGGGCTTGGAAACCGTCGCGCAAGGCGCAGATCTGTTCATCCCCGGCAGACAACAACTTCGCATCCGCCCCGACGCGCACAACGCCGTGCCGAAGATCGAAGATGCGCCATGGCCGGGCTTCCCCGCGGATTTGATGAGTGTCATGGTCGTCGTTGCGACACAAGCGCAAGGCGAAATTTTGATCCACGAGAAACTGTTCGAGAGTCGCTTGTTCTGGGTGGACAAGCTGATTGCGATGGGTGCGAAGATCATTCTGTGCGACCCCCATCGCGCAGTCGTGCTGGGGCCATCGCTGTTGCATGGCGAAGCCGTGCAAAGCCCCGACATTCGCGCAGGCATGTCGCTGCTCATTGCGGCGCTCGCCGCGCGCGGTCCCAGCGTCATCCACAACGCCGAAGTGATTGATCGTGGCTACGAGAACATCGAGGGACGCTTGCAACAGCTGGGCGCGCAGATCGAGCGGGTGAAAGAATAGCAGTCTGACTTCTCTAGGACTTACGCTTAGGGTCATTGCGAGGCGTCGTTTGCCGAAGCAATCCCCCAT
>CAZDYP010000102.1:0-18516 GCA_964509505.1 uncultured Anaerolineae bacterium
GCCATTTCATCGCGCGCGAAATCGTCAAGCAGAAAGTCTGCGCCGCCGCGCCGATCTGGGCGCGCGACGCCCACACGCAAACGGGGAAAATTTTCGTCGCCCAAATTTTGAATGATGGACTTCATGCCATTGTGTCCAGCGCTGCCGCCGCTAGGGCGCAACCGCAGCTGGCCCAGCGGCAAATCGAGTTCGTCGTACACGACGAGCAAATCCGACAGCGCCAACTTAAGCCAACGCGCGAGCGGCCCCACCGCCCGTCCGCTGTCGTTCATGTATGTCAGCGGGCGCGCGAGGATGATCTTCTCTGGTCCGAGCACACCCGCAATCGTGACCGCGTTGAATTGCATCTTCCGCAGCGGGAATTGATGTTTCTGCGCGAAGCCCTCGACGATTTGAAAGCCGATGTTGTGACGATTGTGCGCGTACTGCGGACCTGGATTGCCCAAGCCGACGATGAGTTTCATACCATAGCCAATTTGCCAGCCCTTGCGGGTTACCGAAGCCCGTGAGAGCTTGAGGATGCCTTAAAGCTGATCTCGAATCCAACGCAAAATCACGAATAAAACGATCAACCCAATCAAACTGCCCATCGCACAACCGCCCCAGATCAATGCCTGCACATACGGTTGTGGGTTGAATTCAATCCGTGGGTTTGCAGAGCGTGTTGGTTCTGGCGTCGGCGTGGCGCGCGCCACGGAGGTTGGCACGGCGACTGTGGGCGCAGCCGGGCGCGTCGCCGTTGCCACAGCTGTTGGCGTCGGCGTGACGGTAGGTGTGCTCGTCGGCGTCGCCGTCGGCGCGCGATTGCCAATGATGACCGAACGCACAACGAAGGGGGGGCAAGGGAAGTTGCCGCGAATGTCCACGACGGTCAGCTTAAGGGCATAACGCCCATCGGGCACGCTCGTCGTATCCCACACTTCGAGTTGCCCATTGATAACGGAGTTGTTGTGTGTGTTGCCAATCACGCGGAAGGCTGCGTCAGGTGGATTGTCGCCGGGCGCAAATTCGATTTTGTAAAACTGAAAATTGGCGATGGTCGCGCTGCCGGTGATGCTAACCCGTCCACGGACGGGGTCGCCACTGGAGCGAGGTGAAGTGATGACAACGCCGCTACAATCCTGCTGTAGCGGCGAGGCAAAGATCCATAACGCGGTTTGCTGGCAAAGCAACCCCAGTAGTCCGAGCGTGAAGAGTAAGCGTCGCATGGTGCGCTAGTTTAACACAAGAACGAGCGTCACAAAAATTGCTGATTGACCATCCTCTGGAATCTCTGTAAAATGCTCGCGCTTTGACGATGACCCCTCATCAGCAGAATCTCGTGGCTTTGCTGTTGCGTATCGGCTTGGGCGCAATTTGGCTGTGGTCTGCCATCGTGTCCGAGTTCGTCGCGCCGCGCTCACTCGCTTACGATTTGCTGGCCGCTGTGGGTATCACAGGTGCGCTTGCGCCTGTGGCGCTGCATGGCGCGTCGTTACTCGATACGTTGCTGGGCGTGTTGACCTTGTTGGGTTGCTTCACGCGCGTCGTCGCCGTCGCGCAAGCGTTGCTCGTCGTTGTTTATACGCTGTTGCTCGTTGGACATGTGCCCGAGCTGTGGGCGCATCCTTTTGCGCCGATTGGTAAAAACGTGACGTTGGTGATGGCGGCATGCGCGTTAGCGGTTGTCGGTGGAGGCGCGTGGTCATTGGATGCCAGATTGAGACTCGCCGCTAAGGGTTGGGGAAATCCTTAGGGTCGCATGGCGCGAAGGGGCGTAACTTGCGCGCAACTGTGGTGTTCTATACACTGACAGGCGCGTGCGCATGGAGAGTGAGTGGCTGAGATCGAATCGGATGCTGTATTGGTGAAACGCGCCAAGCGTGATCCCGAAGCATTCGGGATTTTGTATGAGCGCTACATAGACAAAATTTATTCCTACATTTATTTCCACACGGGCAGCGAGCAAGATGCAGAAGATTTGACTGCACGCACCTTTCATCAAGCGTTGGCGAACATTCGCCGATACAGCGAACGCGGCTTGCCGTTCTCGGCATGGCTCTATCGCATCGCGCACAATCTTGTCGCCAACTGGCACCGTGACCATAGTCGCCGTCGGCAAGTCTCGCTTGAAGATGTAGTGAAAATTATCATGCGCAGCCGCCAATCGCCCGACGAGCTGGCTGAAAAGCAATCGGAACTCGACGCCTTGCGCGCGGTCATCCAAAGCTTACCAACCGAACGTCAGTTGTTATTGATCTTGAAATATGGCGAGAGCCAGTCCAATGCCGACATTGGCAAAACCTTGCGCCGCAGCGAAGGCGCAGTGAAGTCATTGTTGCATCGCACGTTGTTGGATTTACGCAAAGCGCTGCAACAGCGTGGCTTTGAGTAAAAAACCCTACGGGTTTGGGTGAAGTTTCAAACACTCATACAAGTATGGAGCGCAGGGGTAGGACAAGTTTTTAACTTGTCCACGCAGGCAAGTTGCATACTGGCCCTACACCTGTGACGAAATTACATTCTTAAACTTCATGAAACTCATAAGTCTATCAAGGATACCTCTATGATTCGTATTGTGATGGATAGCACAGCTGATTTGCCTGCCGAGCTGGTCACGCGTTACCAGATTAGCGTGGTGCCGCTCAATCTGCATTTTGGCACGGAGACGATCAAAGCCGATCTCAACTTGGATCATGCCAGCTTCTATCGCAAAGTAGAAGCGCTGAAGCTGATACCGAAAACCTCGCAGCCATCGCCGGGCGATTTCATCGAAGCCTATCGGCGTGTGGGACAACCCGGCGATGAGATTATTTCCATTCACATCAGCAGCAAATTGAGCGGTACGTTTCAATCGGCGGAGTTGGCGGCGCAGGAGTTGGCTAACACCTTTCGCATTTATCCCTTCGATAGTTTGAGCGGTTCGGTTGGCATCGGCTTTATGGTCTTGGAAGCCGTGCGCCTGATCGAGGCGGGTAAAAGCGTGCCTGATATTTTGAAGCGGTTAGCCGTAGTGCGCGAACGCATGCAGGTCGTGCTAACTCCGGAGAACCTGAGATACTTGCAGATGAGTGGGCGCGTGAACAACGTGCAGGCGTTGCTCGGCAGCGTATTGAACTTGAGACCCATCATCATCGTGGACAAAGGGTTGCTCCAGCCCATCGCGCGCATTCGCACACGCAACAAGGCACTCGAGTACTTGTTGACGTTCATGAAAGAGAAATTTGCAGCGCAAGCCGTCAATCTGGCGGTCGTGCATGCTCAGGTGCCTGACGAAGCAATGGCTTTGATGAATCGCGTGCGGCAAGAGTTGAACGTCAAAGAGTCATTTGTTTGCGAGATGGCGGTCGTGGTCGCGGCGCATCTGGGTCCAGGCTGCATCGGCCTCATTGCTTACGCGATTTGATGTCAACACTGAGCCTCTTCGCATCGGAGCGTTCGCGCGTACGCTATTCGCTCATGCTGAACCAGTCAACTCCCATTGCCTATGCCTGAACAGACAAACTCCTCAACCCAACCACTGATCCTTAACGATGCAGCAGCAACGCCATTCGGTAAATTGTCGCACGAACTCGCCGATTTGTTGATGGTGCGTCCTGCGCCCATTTCGTATCGCAAGCGTTTGCGAGAACAGTTATTGGCAGCGGCGCGCGATGAACGCATCTATCGCCGCGAATTTTCACGCCAACTGTTGACGGCGACGGTGTTGGCGATGATTGTGTTGTCATCGGTTAGTGGTCTCATCGTTTGGCGGTTGTTAGGAACGCGCCAGCGACCAATCACGGTGAGAGCGTAAACCGGTTTTATAGCGCTAGTAAAAATAAACCCGCGCGGTGATAGGTGGAGCTATCGTCGCGCGGGTTTTTACTGTTAGACCTGTCAGGTTGTGAGAAACCTGACAGGTCTTTTGTTTAGCTTCTGGGTTTTGCTTACTGAGTTGTCTTGATGGTAATGGGCGCAATCGTCGGCGTCGGGGTAGGCGGCAACATTTTGCGCTTGAGCACGCCGCGCACGGAGAACCAATAGTACGCCGCCAAGTTTTGCGCGTTGGGGTCCACGCGCCCCCACGGAATCGCCATGGCTTTGTCTTGATAGAGTCCTTGCTTGAACTCTTGCTGAATGATGGGGCTGCCGCTCGCAGGCAGCCACACAAAGCCCCCATCGCCGCTTTTCGCATCTACGAGATAAACATTGAGTGACACTGTGGGCACGGTGAGCTTGGCTGACGGATTCGAAGCCGCCTTCCGCAAACTGTTGAAGAACAAGGCGGAGATGTCGAAGTCGTATTCGATGTTCTTGCGCTCTAGTTCGCGGTACACCAACGAAGCCACATTGACCGAGAAAAGCGGATTGAACACGTGACTTTTGAACTTTTCGCCGACTCCTTTGAAGACATATTGTTTGCGATGGTTGTTTTCTTTCGCCGGATCATACGGCGGCAGCGCCAAGCCCTTCAAATAGCTCATGGTCTTCGAGCCGTCGAATTTTTGGCGCCCTACGCCGAAGGTCTGCGCAGCATAGGCTTTGCCTTCGATGTAAATAGGATTGACGCTCAAGGCAAATGGGTTATCCACTTCGATGTCGCCCAATACATCGTCAATGGCGTGTTTGATGACCACATCTTTCAAGGCGACTTGAAAATCAATCGAAAGCCCCGTCGCGTTTTCGACGGCAAGTCGCATCAAATCGAAACCGCCCAGGCGATAAGCCCAATCAATCTTCGAGGGCGTCATATGTTTTTTGAGGTTGTGCTGTTTAGCATAGCGTTCGATTTCAGGCGCGCGCGCGTCATGCGTGAGCGAAACTTCGATGAGCTGTCGCGTTTGCACGTCATAGGATAGAATCGTGATGGAGCCAATGATGTCGGGCGGCAGCGGGGGCTCGTTGGTTTCGCCGTACCCGAACAGCAAAAAGTTGATGCGCGTGCGATTGAGGTCAGGGTCAATGCGCCAGTAGTAGGTCGCATCGGCTCTGGCGCGCGCCGCGCGCCGCTTGCCCGCTTCGACCACAAATGGTTGTATCAACTCGTCGAACAAATCGGGCTGACGCACACTAGCTTGCGCTGCTGGTGTGGGAGTTGGCGGGGCGGGCGGCGTGCTGACGCGCGTTGGCATAGGAGTAGCCGCCGATATGATCACGCTGGCGTGAGTGATGACACCACTGGCAGTTGGCGTGGCAGAGACCGCTGAACCTGAAACAAAGGGCATCGGTGTTGGGCTAGGGGTTGAAACAAGGCCTGATTCAGACGCTCCGCTGCGCGTTTGCGCTGGTTCAGGCAAAGGTGGCAATTCAGC
Organism: uncultured Anaerolineae bacterium; assembly: GCA_964509505.1. Lineage (GTDB taxonomy): Bacteria > Chloroflexota > Anaerolineae > JACRMK01 > JACRMK01 > CAZDYP01. The sequence continues at coordinate 5,274 of CAZDYP010000102.1, forward strand.
TGCGGACGCGGGTGTCGGCGCCATATCACTAAAGGGCAGCAACAATGCTGTGTAATTGGCGTCTTGCGTATCGGGCCAGGTAAACAACAAATGTGCAGCGAGCGCGCACATGATCAGACCTAACACAAACGAAAGGGCGCGTAAGAAGCGCCAGAGGGAAAAAGAACGAGTGGATGGTTGGGTTTCGCGCGGGGCAGACATATTGGAACTCGGAGGCAGCAGAAGATAAAAAATATCAGACGGCGCACTGCGCCGTCAAGCGCGCGGAATTATAACACAATGCCAATAGAGCGCAACCCTATGCGCCATGCCACACAGATAAAGCAAAGCGGAGACGAGCTTCGTCTCTGCTTTGTAGTTCGGGTTTACCACTTGGAATCCGTTTAGTCTAGGTACGAGTTGATGAAATTGAGGACATCCTGTCTGTCTATGCGGAACACGCCGCCCGTGCCAGCACAGTTACCGTTGAGACCGAAGGAGGTGACGCCTGCGACGACGTTGCTGTCGCCTAGGAAATTGGGACCACCCGAATCACCAAAGCAAGTGCCACCTGTCGAGTGATTGTTTGAGAGCAGCAGCGAGAAATCACCTACGATGCCCCCATTGATTTGAATGAGGTGAGGACGCGCGACCATCCGCACGCGGTTGGATTGGACGAAGACAGGGTTGATCTGCTGAAGCCCATAGCCCACTGCCGTAAAGGTTACGTTCTGCAAACCGCGTTTGGTCTTGAGCGAATCGAGTTGGTTGACGGTCGGGAGTGTGCCATACGTTGGTAGCACAACGCCGGGCGCTTGGAGGACAACCACGCCAACGTCGTGAACGAAGAAGGGCGCAGTCTCATAAAGTGGATGAGCCGCCCATGAAACTGCTTCTACAGCGTTCGGGCCGGCAAACGGGTAGTTATTGTTGCCATTGTCAACGTCCGATTCTGTGAAAATCCGCATGCCCGTATAGGGAGCATCTGGGAAGTTATTGGTGCAATGTCCAGCGGTCAAGAGAACGGTAGCAGACAGCAATGTCCCGCTACAGCGAAATCTCGGCACACCACCTACTTCCATTAGCAAGAGTACGACGTGTGGGTGTCCATTCCCATCCAACTCGCCGTCGGTGACGGCGACGGTGCTGCCAAACGTGCTGAATGCCAGAATCAACGTGAACAGCAAGGCAATGATGAGTTTTTTCATTTCAAACTCCTTTACGAACTTAAGGCTTGTAGTGAAGTGGAGACAAATCTTCGTCTCCACTTCGATTTGCTATATGACAACAAAACTATTTGGCCGGCTTGACGTGAACTTCAGAGAAATTGCCTTGTGTGTTCACACTGATAACCTCGATAGTGGTGCCTGTCTTCGGCACGTTCACACTTGCCAGCGGCGCCGTCGCAAACCAGTAGTTATTCAGATCGTTGAACTTTGGCACTGCGGGTAGCGAGGGCTGAGGCGATGGTATGCCATTGACATGTAAGGTAATCGCGTCGGTGGGCTGCAAGCCGAAGGTTGAGTCGTACGCTTGCACACGCGAGCGCCAAGGTGTGCTATTGGGACGTAGGAGCGGCGTTGGATGAGCATCAATCGGCAGAATCAAACCCTCGCCAGGATGCACGCTCGTGTTGTTGTCAGCCATTGAGCTGTCCCAGTAGCTGATGCGCAAGCCATCTTGGTAGGGGAAGTGTTCGACCCAGTCGGGCTTCGTGTTTAGGAAACCAAAGTTGTAGGGCCCCGTCTGGAGACCCGTGTCATAGCTACGATACTGCCGATATTCCGCAACGTAGGCATTGAAGTGGAAAGAAGATTCTAGTCCCGTCGTGGCTTTGAAGCCGTTCAACGTCCAACCATTGGGGCTGCTTTCCGCGCCATCCGAGAAGCTGCCCAATACGATGTTATCAGCCATGAAACCTTTGCCCTGCACGAATCCATCTGTCCAGTAGCGCAGACGGAGCAACACCGTCTGTCCTGCATAGGCGCTCATGTCGAACGAGGCTGTCACCCAACCACCCGACGAACCAGTGATGCCATTGCCAAAGTTTTGACCGTTCGGGCTTGTGTTGGTGGTGATATTGCCAGCTACGCTCGCCCAGCTTGCGCCGCCGTTCGTAGAAACTTCGACGTAGGCGTAGTCCCAATCCAGTTCAATGTCATACCAGACTTGCATCGTTAGCGCCGGCGAGCCGCCCGGCACACTTACGCTGCGTGTCATGTTGTTGTCCAGATTGTCGCCCATACCGCTCCACCAAGCCATGGTTCCTTGTGGCGGTGTGGCAAGCACGAGTTGGCGTTGCTTATCAGGCAACACGACGAACAAGCCTTGTACGGCTTTGGTGTTGGTTTCGGCGGGACCAAGCCGATGGCTGGAATTTTTGCCGGCAAATGCCACATCATAGCTCAACCAACCGAGCTGGAACTTCTCCCAGGCATTCAGGTCGCCAGGACGTGAACCGAGATCAACGGTGCCATCGCCAAGATAAGAGCCGCTCGACATGAGGGTCCAGAAGCCCGTCGAGTTTTCGCCGCCAGCGGTGTCATAGGCATCGGGCAAGCCAAGATCGTGCGCGTACTCATGCGCGAAGACGCCCAAGCCGCCATTTTCAGGTTGCATGGTGTAATCGCCGACCCACACACCGACTGCATTCGGGCCGCCAAGATTTCCAAATGTGCCTGCGCCGCCAAACTCCATGCCGCCAAACAGTGCGTTCGGTGGACCCCAAACGCCAATGCCTTGATAGGCAGTGTACCAGCGATGGCTCCAAATTGCTTGGGCGCCTTGCGCGCCGCCGCCTGTTTCTTCACCCTCGCCTGCGTGGACGATTTGGAAATGGTCAATGTAGCCATCAGGCTCATCGAAGTTACCATCACCATCGGCGTCATAGCGATCCCATTGATCAAAAGTCGCTAGATAGGCTTTGATTTGTGCATGTGACATGCCGCTGGCTAGTCGGTCCATAGTCCAAATGTTGATTGCGTCTCGAATGAGGTACCAGACGGTTGAACATACATTTGAACCGCAGAGATTAGAACCGTAGCGGGCTTCATTGTAAGGGACTTTGACCCACTCGGTGACCGCACCATTGATGGTGTAACGTCCCGAGGATTGTGAGCGATAGTAGTCAACCATCTTGGTGAAGTACATATTTTCGTAGTGGGCTTTGTTGAAATCCGCTTGCCAGATGGTGGTGTTATCAACCGTCCGATTAGGTTGCGCGATTTCATTGTGCGCTGGACCGGCCGTGCCGCCATAGGTTGGATGAATCGAGGCGCCAAACTCGGCGAGAATCACGAACACACGATCGGTGCGTTCCAAACTGAGCTCAACATATTGTCCTTTAGCGACTTGGTGGACTTTGCCTTGTGCTTTGCCATTGAGCTTGTCCTTAAGCGCCTTCTGGCGCAAGCTAAATTGTTTAGCGCCCAAGGGATGCTTGAGGTTGTCCTGGCGATGCCCGCCTGAGTTGCCGGGCGCTAAATCAGGGTCGTAATCGGGCCCCTGAGCTGTCGCTGACATAGGCACGAGCGCTAGTAACAGCACGAGTGCAATGAGCCAGAAACCCTTAAGGTGTTTTTGGTGCATGAATTTATCCTCCTAAGTGATAATGGAAGCTGCTACTTTGAGTGTGAGGGGAGATTGTTGCTCAAAGCATGTGAATCGAAACTTATGAGTTACTTGAGTTTAAGGTCGTTGAATGAATCTGATCACCTCCTTACTGTACGAACTGATGCTTGGGTTATGTGGCACGGGCTTGGCGCAGAGACAAAAAGACCGTGAGACACAGCCGGCATCATCACGGTCGGTTACGCCACTTGCTCTGCCTAACTCAGGCGTCCACGTACAAAGAGTTGGGCTTCATTGCGTCCGTGTGGCTATATGACTGTCTTCACTGTTTGGGCGGGCGGCATTGTAACACCTTCAAGGTGACTGTCAAATTCAAGCGAGCTGCTAGACCTAAAGTACTACGCTGGGTTCATTATACGGAGGCGTAGGTAAAAAATAAAGCCTAAAAATGGTTAAGATTAGGTAAAGTTAAGCGTCTTGAATCAACGCAGCCATTGCGCCAACACGCTTTGCCCTTGTAGGAAAAAGCGTTGCGCGACGATGAAGACCAAGATGACGGGCGCGGTCATGATCGTCGCAGCAGCCATCAACAGAGGCCAGTTGGCTTTGATACCTTGACTCAAGAGCTGCACGCCGACGGGCAAGGTGTAGGTTGCTTCGGAATGCAAGTAGAGAAATGGGTCAACATAATTGCTCCAATGAAACACGAACGACAGCAACGCCACGGCGATCATCGTCGGGCGCGCTATCGGCAGCGCAATTGCCGCCCAGATGCGGAATACGCTCGCGCCGTCCAACCGCGCCGATTCATAGACATCGCGCGGCACGCGGGCAAATGCGATGTAAAACATGATGACGTAGAATGGACTCGTGCCCATCAGCGCGGGCGCAATCAACGGCGCGAGCGTGTCGCGCAGATTGAGAAACGTGAAGATGAGGAAGCGCGGCACCCACACCGCCGGCGCAGGCACGAGCAGCAATGCCACGCTCAACGTGATGAAGGCGACCTGTGCGCGCCACGAGAGCTGCGCGATGGCGAAGCCTGCCCACGAGGCGGTGAGGACGGTTAGCGGCACCGCCCACAACACGACATGCAGTGAGTTGATAGTGAATTGCGCGAGTGGGATGAGCGTCAGCACGCGGGCATAGTTGTCGAAGGCATAAGGCGGCGTGAACAATTCGAGTTGCGTGGGCGGCGGCAAGTCGAGACGACGCAATGAAAATGAAACCATCCATACAAGCGGAAAGGCGAAGAGACTGCTCAACGTTAGGAGATGTATGTAACGCCACAGATGTTGTAGCCACAGTTGCGAGCGCTTAAATCTCATCGGGGCGACCTCCATCACGCAGTACCAAGAATTGCAAGCCAATCAAGAGAGTGGTCACGACGTAAATGCACACCGTCAAGGCAGCGCCATAGCCGTACTTGAACAAGCCAAAGGCTTCGTTGAACAAGTAGTGAGAGAGAAAGTAGGTCGCGTAATACGGACCCGTTTCGGTGGTGATCATGCCCGCGACGAAGGCATTCTGAAAACTCAATGCCGTATCACGACAGGCGAGCAGCAGCAAGGCGGGCGTCAACAACGGTAGATAGATGTGCCAAAAATGATCCCACCGCGAACCGCCGTCGAGCGCCGCCGCCTCGACGACCTCAGGGGAAATCGTTTGACGCGCAGCCAGCAGCAGCACGAAACCTTCGCCGAGCTCGAAGGCGAACATGACGATTAAGGTCAACCGCGCGCCCCATTCGATTTGCAGCCAAGGTTGCGGCGACACGCCCAATGCGCCCAGCGCGAGGTTGATGGGCCCATAGCTGGGGTTGAGCAACAATTGCCACACGAACGCATACGCGACTTCGGGCATCAGCAACGGCAGATAGATGATGGCGCGCGTGAATTCATGTAACCGGGTCGGATGATTGAGAAGCAACGCCAACAGCAATGCGCCGCTGATACGTAACGACACTGCGCCTAACACAAACCAGAGGGAGTTAGACAACGACAGCAAAAATCGTTTGTCCACGAAGAAGTGTTTGAAGTTGGCGAAATCGTTCCACACAGGAGGCGAGAAGATGTCGTAGTCGGTGAAGCTGAGCGCAATCGTCATGAGCATCGGCGCCAATGTCAAGACCCCTAGCCCAATCAGATAGGGCGTCAGCAGCAGCGCGAGCTGCCAATGGTGTGATGTGGCGGCGCTCCGGCGGAACGCCTCTACACGCAACAGCTGTGCGCGTTTTAGAGTTTGACTAAGATAATGATCCAAGTCGTTGCTCCCTCGCAGTGGGGAATCGTATTGATGCGCCAGCTGCCGCGCCAACCGTTGCCGCGAAAAAGTCCTTCGCTCTCGGTCGGCTCTTCTTCGTGATAGAGCACCTGATAGTTAGCTGGGGGTAGCCTGTCGAAAATAAAGCGCGCGGCGTCGGCAAGATTGAGCGGCGCGAGCGCGGTAATTTGCAATTGCGCGTTGGCAGCGTTTTCGTTGAGCACAAGCGCACGATAGATTTGCGTATTGCGCGGCAACGGAAAATTCGCGGGCCATTGCCTGGGCGGCGGCGTGACCTCGACCTTCGGCGTACAGGTGGGCATGATGAAGGAGGGTGTTGCATCACTGGCTGGCGCGAGCGGTGAGGTAAGAGGTGAGGCAAGCGGCGCCGCGCGCGGATAAGGCGCAAGGGTTGGCGCCGCGTTAAATGTCATGCTGGGCGTAGGCGCAGATGGGGCAGATGCGGGCGAGCGAGCTGTCGCGCTGCAGCCGCTCATAGCACAACACCACAGAACGACGAGGCTAACGCAACCGAGATGACGCTTAAGTGAGTTCATCGTTTGATGACCTGCACGACCCATTTGGTTGCAGTGGGACAGTTTTTCACGGCGGTCAGCCACCAATTTCCTTGCCATGCTTTAGACTGAAAGGGTGCTTCAATCTCGCCTGCTTCCGCATCGCCTATGCCCAAGCTGTAACTCGCTTTGGGCAAGGCATCGTATAACCATTGCGCGGAAGCGTCGAGGCTCATAGGCGCGTAACCAACGATCTGCACGCGTGGATGATTGGCTTCGACTAAGGAGGTGCTGGTTTTCCAAATGACGAGCGTTGCAGGTAATGGGAAATCCGTGGGGAATTGGGCAGGCAACGCGAGTGGATTCGCAACGCGTGGCGGGCATTCGTTGATTGGATTGAGTGTCGGCGTTGCGTCAGAAATAGCGCCACACGCGCTCAAGAACAACACCGGCATCAGTATAAAAAAATATTCAACCCCAAGACAGGCAGAAGCGCGAAGCGCACGAAGAAATTTTTCTTTGTGCGTTTGCGCAATCGGCGCGCCTTCGCGTTGAATAGATTTTTGAAACGCGTGTAGTTCAATCCGCAAATTACTGCGCTCCGAGGTCTTTCAGGTTTTGTTGGAAGAAGGTCGCGGTGTTTTGTACGGCGGCTTTGGCCGCTTCCTCAACGCTCACATCGCCATAGAATGCGCGTCTGATTTCCTGATTTATGACATCCTCAATTTCGATCCACGTTGTCATCACAGGCAAGCGACGCATATAGGCAGCGCTGTCAAGATATAGCTGGCTGTTAGCTGGCAGGGCTTGGGGGTCGAGGAACGCAGGCGACTCGGCGACGCTCTTGAGCGAGGGCACGGTGCGTCCCGAAGCGGCGATGATTTTTTGTCCTTCGGGGCTATTCGCAAACTCCATAAACGCCCACGCGAGGTCTTTTTTATTCGACTTGCTTGCCATACAGTAAGCGTCGCTGTGCAAGATGGTCATCACGCTTTTGTCGGCAGGCATGGGTGCGACATCCCACTCGAACCCTTTGATGGTCTGGCGAAATTCGGGCGTGACGACGCGGCTTTGGAAGAACATCGCCAATGTGCCTTTTTGGAAGCGTGTTTGTGAATTGGCGCTCGCTTCATCAGTTTTCGACGGCGCTACATGCTCTTTGGTTTGCAATGCGACAAACCACTTGAACGCTTCTAATGCAGGCCCTGTGTCAAGCGTTAGTTTAGTAGGGCGTACTGCATCATCTACCAGCTCGCCACCACGCGCCCAGATGAAGGGCGCGACGCGCATGATTTGCGCAGCGATACCGACACCGTATTGGTCGGTCTTGCCATCGCCGTTGGTGTCTTTGGTGAGCGCGCGCGCAGCCGCCAGAAAATCGGCGCGTGTCCAACCGCTGTTAGGAAAAGGTACGTTGGCGGCGGTGAACAAATTTTTGTTGTAGTAAATTTGCAGCGATGAGAAGTTTTGGGGAATGCAATACTGTTTGTCTCTAAGCTTGAACGCATCAAAGGCAATAGGGTAAAAATCGCCGCCTTTGATGACAACGCTTTTGGCTAAGTAACCATCAAGCGGTTCAAGCACACCTTTAATGGCGAATTGTCCGAAGCGGCGATAGTTGACGGTGAATACGTCGGGCGGCGTCTTGGCGGCGAAGTCGGCGGCGAGACGTCTCAAATAGTCATTGGTATCAGGGATGTTGTTCAGGTTGATTTTCACATCGGGTTGCGCCTTGTTGAACGCAGTAATGATGTCTTTATAGCCTTGCAAACCTTCAGGGTCTTCACTCGTGAGGAAAGCAATCTCACCGCTGAACTTGGGTGAAGGATTGACGATGCTTGAGGTGGGCGAGCTGGAGGGGGTGGGCGTGGGCGCAACAGGGGCGCAAGCGCCCCAGCATAGAACCAACAAACAACCGAGCAGCAGGTGGCGCCATTTTTTTATTGCCATGCGCGCTCTCCTTGGGGATTGGGAATGCACCTTTTGCGGCAGACACAGAATGCGCTATGGATGCGGGTAAGCTAAAATGGCTTCAACGATGCGTTGGCTGGCGTGTCCATCGCCATAAGGATTGGCGATAGAAGCCATTTGGGCGTATGCTTGCGGGTCATCCAACAGTCGCGTTGTTTCCCGCATAATGGCATCGTAGTCGGGCCCGACCAATTTTGCCGCGCCCGCTTCGATCACTTCCATGCGCTCAGTGGTGTAGCGCAAGACGAGCACGGGCTTGCCAAGACTAGGCGCTTCCTCTTGCAACCCTCCCGAATCGGTCAATACCAAATCGGCGCGGCACAGCAAGCTCACCAACAACTCATAATCTACAGGTTCGGTCAAAGTAATGTTAGACACGTGTCCCAAGCGTTCGTGGACGGGCGTGAAGACGTTGGGGTTCAGATGCACGGGATACACAATGTGAATCTCATGGCGATAGCGCGCGGCTAGGTCGTGCAGGGCGTGGCAGATATTTGCCAAAGGCTCGCCAAAGTTTTCACGACGATGCGCCGTCACCAAAATCAAGCGTTTGCCCTCTAGCCGTTGAAACCGCTCATCGAGGGCGCGTGCGCGCACCCGTTCAGCGGTCAAGAGTAACGCATCAATCACGGGGTTGCCTGTCACCACAATCGCCTGGGGCGACACCCCCTCGCGCAAGAGCCGCGCGCGATTGCGCTCGGTCGGCGCGAAGTAAAGGTCTGCCAAAACATCGGTAATGCGCCGATTGATTTCTTCTGGAAAGGGCTGCCATTTGTCATCGGTTCGCAAACCGGCTTCGACGTGTCCAATGCGGACCCGTTGATAAAAAGCCGTAAGGCTGGCGGCCATCGCCGTTGTCGTATCCCCCTGCGTCAACACCCAATCCGGGCGTTCCGCTTGAAGCACGTTTTCCAGCGAGACCAAAATGCGCGCCGTGAGCTGTGCGAGCGTTTGATTCGGTTGCATCAGGTTGAGGTCGTAGTCTGGCGTAATGCCAAAAACACCTAGCGCCTGATCAATCATCTCACGATGTTGCGCCGTCGCGCAGACGACGGGCGTGATGGCTTGCGGCTGTTGCGCCAACGCCGCAATGACGGGCGCGAGTTTGATCGCCTCGGGGCGGGTACCAATGACGACTAAAACTTTGAGCATGATGTTAGTCAACCCAGCGGTCATCATTATTCAATCATCGAACAAACACCGTTGAACAGACTGAATAGGTGCCAACTTGCAGCTGCTATTCCGACCACTGTTAAAATAACTCCGTTAGCAAGTGTTGATACCCGTTTGGGCGTTGATAATGCTCTAGGGCAAACAACGCATGCGCGGCGAACATGCCACACCAGGCAAACATCATCGGATGACCTGGCCAGTAATAAAATCCCCCGATGGCATTAGCATCCGCGCCTGACACGCATTGCATCCGCTCGACAAAGCGTTGAGCTTGACGGCAAGCGGTTAAAAAGCGTGTGTCGCCCTCCAGATAGTAGAGGCTCAACCAGATGCGTATCGCTTGTGGCGTGGCGTCGGTGACACGACGCGGAAACAGTATTTCGGGCAGTCGCCGCCCCATCCGCCACCAAGGCTTTTTATAGACGATGCTGATGGAGCCGTCGGCGTTCTGCGCCTTCAAGAGCCAGCGTCCTGCGCGTGCTGCCGCTTCGCGATAGCGTTCATCGCCAAGCACATAATACGCGAACAATAAACCTTCCGTCGCGTAGCAATGCGTATGGCTGACCACTTGCTGGCGCGGCGCCGAAGACCAAAACGCGCCATCGGCATCTTGTAAACGCAAAACCCAATCGCACACGCGTCGCGCCGCCTCTGCATAACGCGGCTCATGGGTCGCCTGGCTTAACTTGAGTAGCCCGATCGCATGTTTAGCATGTAAGCAACCTCCATCGCCAAACAATGTATCCTCTGGATGGCGCTCCGTGCGCGTCGGCGCGTCATACATGGCAAGAAAAGAGCCCTCAGGCTGTTGCATTCGTGTCAGCAGCCAATCGCCTATGCCGCGCGCTGCGTTCAGCCATTCGTCAGATGGTTCAAGCCGTTGCAAATCCAGCAAGCCCTGTAAGCACATCGCCGCGTCAAAGCTGTAGTATTGTCGTCTGACCGCTAGGCTGGGCAACGTCAAGCCATGCGGGAGCGCGCCAGACAGCTGATCCGCTTCGGCTTCGCGCTGGATTCGCGTCACGAACCGTGCCGACTGGCGCGCCAACGTCAAGTAATCGTCGCCCAACTGCCAGCCGTGCGCATTCACAAACATGCTAATGGCATAGCCCGTAATCTCACTATACACAAAGGGGTAACTGCGCGCTTGCCAGTTATAACCCTGATTGACGCCTCCCTGCGCGGGCGAATTAGGCTCGGTGTGATAGAGGTTTGAACGCGCCAACCAATCTAAAGCCAACGTCAACGCGGTGTTATGTTTGAGAGCAGAGTTCATGACGGTTGGGGGCTCCGTGGCGGCAAGTTGAGATGAGCAGCTTCCAAGTCATGTCTAGGATCGGAACCGCGCCGGAAGCACAGCCATTCCCACTTTAATTTAGAAATGTACCAATCCTTCTTACGCGCGCGCAGCAGGGCTGCCAGTTTGGCTTTGCCGGGGCGCTGCTTTGCCTGTGGGGCTACGACCGTAGCCGTTAGGCTCTGCGGGTGGGCGCGATATTGATACAACACTTTGGGCACGCGCTGTATTTTGAAGCGCTGCGCAATCCGCAACCAATACTCCCAATCTTCGGCGTAAAGATACTCGGGGTCATACAACCCCACCGCCTCTTGGCAGGCGCGCCGATAGAGGAAACACGCATTGACAAAATTGATGCGCATTAAAAGATGCCTATCAAAATCAAGCGTTCGGACTGTGCGAGTGAATTGACCATCGTCGTCAATCACTTCCCAATCAGCGTAAACTAAGCCCACTTCTGGGGCAGCATCCAACGCCTTCACCAACTCGGTCAACATCTCGGGCAGCATCTGGTTGTCGGACGAAGTCCAAGTCAACAGCTCGCCGCGCGCAGCCCGAAACCCCGTATTCAACGCGCTGGGCAGCTTTTGATTGAGTTGATGGATAACGACAAAACCATGACGCGCTTGATAATCGTCCAGAATACGCGGCGTATCGTCCGTCGAGCCATCGTTGACCACGATCAACTCATAGTCGCGCCAAGTCTGCGCCAGCACGCTCTCCAGAGCCATTGGCAAGTAATTGGCTTGATTGTAGGTGGGCATCACTACACTGACACGCGGAGCAGGTTGAGCTATAGTCATCATCGCCGATTTTCTTTAGAAGACACGAAGACATTTTGACAGATAACTGGTGAGGGGCATTATAAAAGCAAGTGGAAGTGTAGGCAAAACCTTAAGTGATTGCTTCCACTCGCACTGCGCTTACCTTATACTCTGGAATCAAGGCGAGTGGGTCGAGCGCGTCGTTGGTCAGTTCGTTGGCTGCCGCCTCTGCGAAATGGAATGGGATGAACACGACGCCTTGCGATGATTTTGGCGTGACCTTCGCGCGCAACTCAAGCGTGCCACGCCGCGAGGTGACGCGCACCCAAGCGCTGTCCTCGATACGCAAAGACTGGGCGTCAAGGGGATTGATTTCGACGAGCGGCTCAGGCGCGGCGTGGTCAATCTGTGAATGGCGCGTGATGGTGCCGCCGTGCCAATGATACAAGAGTCGCCCGGTCGTTAGGATAAGCGGATACTCCGCATCGGGCTCTTCTTTCGCGGGATGATACCTGAGTGGATGGAATTTGCCTCGGCCGCGCGAGAACGATTCCGCAAACAAATGCGACGTGCCTTGATGCTCTATCGTCGGCACGGGCCACTGCAAGCCCTCATGCGCGATGCGTTCATAAGTGATACCCGCATACGCAGGCACGAGCTCGCCCATCTCTTGCAACACTTCGGCGGGCGACTCGAAGCTCCAATAAGCTGTGTGGGACACACCGAGTTTGTGTTCGATGCGTTGCGCGAGCTCGCAAATAATTTCCCAATCGGCGCGCGCTTGTCCCAACGGCTCGATGACCTTGCGGACGCGCTGTACACGGCGGTCAGTGTTGGTGAAGGTGCCTTCTTTTTCGAGCGCGCTGGTTGAAGGCAGGAACACATCCGCCAGTTCGCCCGTCTCGTTGATGAACAAATCTTGCACGACCAGAAACTCAAGATTGCTCAAGCATTCGCGTGCGTGATGCAGGTTGGGTTCCGACATCAAAGGGTTCTCGCCCATGATGAACATCGCCTTCACGCGCCCATCGCCTGCTGCGCTCACAATCTCCGTCGTCGTGAGACCACGTTTGGGTGGCGGCGCTGCGCCCCATTTGGCTGCGAACCGGGCGACATTCTCTGGCTTATCTACTTCTTGATAGCCGGGGAAGTGCCACGGCATCGCGCCCGCATCGCTCGCGCCTTGCACGTTGTTCTGTCCGCGCAAGGGGTTCAGTCCCGTGCCGGGGCGTCCAATGTGTCCCGTGAGCAAGGCAAGGTGAATCAAGCTCATGGCATTGTCTGTGCCATGCGTGCTTTCAGGAATGCCGAGCGCCCAATAGATCGCGCCGTTCTTCGCATTCGCATACAGACGTGCGGCACGCACAATGTCGTTAGCAGGCACGCCACAGATGAGCTCGGCGTACTGCGGCGTAAAGTCTTCGAGCGATTTCACAAAAGCGTCAAAATTTTCGGTTCGCTCTGCGATAAATTTTTTATTGTGGAGCCCTTCGTTGACGATGACGTGCGCTATTGCGGAAAAGAGCGGCACATCGGTGCCTGGACGGTGGCACAACCAAAGCTCTGCGAAATCCACCATCTCCACGCGGCGTGGGTCGGCGACGATCAGCTTTGCGCCGTGTTTGCGAACCGCTTCTTTCATTTGCAACGCGATGATGGGATGCGACTCGGCTGTGTTGGAACCGGTGACGATGAACACATCACTCAACACG
>CAZDYP010000103.1:0-18468 GCA_964509505.1 uncultured Anaerolineae bacterium
GATACCGCCCCCCCTTTTCGCGCGCGCACGTTTCTACAGCTTGTAATAATGCACTGCCCACGCCGCCGCGTAACGCCTCCTTCGCAGTGGCAATCCAACTCAATTCGTAATTGTATTTCGTCAACGCAATGCGCCCGTAACACGCGAAGCCAACCACGCGCGCTTCAGCTGTCGCCGTCAGAAACAAATACTCGTCTTGCCCTGTATCTTCAAGATAATACTCCAGCAATGAGTGCACCTCGCGCGCTTCATCGTCATTGAAAACGCCGCCCTGCACGACGATACGCATGATGGCTTCCTGGTCGGTGCGAGACGTTAGTCGAATCTCCAAATCACACTCTCCTCACTGTCAGTGAATAGTGAACAGTTATCGCTGTTCACCGCTTCGGCATGCGCTCACTAGCAAACTGCGCGATGCGTTCCACGGTTTGTGGATAGGTATAGCCTAGCGCGCGCGTTTGCCGCGCAAAACCCATACCCTCGCTTAAGTCACACGCGGGGTTCACTTCCAGCAGATAGGGTTGACCGTCGCGCACTCGTATATCCACGTGCGCGTAATCACGACAACCAAGAGCGCGATAGGCGCGGCGTGTGATGTCGCGCGCGCGTTCCGCAATGGCTTCGTCAATTGGCGCGGGGCAAATTGCGGGCGTGCGGTCGAATAGCTCCGTGCCTTCTTCCCATTTCACTTCGTACGACGCGATGCGCTGCAAAGGATTTTCGATGCGACTGAAATCCATTTCGGACAACGGCAACACTTCGATGGGGTCGTTGCCCCACACGCCGACGTAGAGCTCGCGCCCCTCGATGTATTCTTCGACCAATGCGGGCTGATGATGCTTGCGGATGAGGAACTCGACGCGCTCACGCAGTTCGGCAGGCGTCGTCACAACCGCGTTCATGCGGATACCGATGCTGCCGTCTTCGGCGGCAGGCTTGACGATGGCCGGCAGTGGCACAAGCATTTTTTCGTCGGCGGCATGGGCAACCTGATAGAGCGGCGTCGCGATGCCATGGCGCGTAAAAATTTGTTTGGCGCGATCTTTGTGCAAGCAATTATAGTTCGTCAGCGCATTCGACGCCGTGTATGCGAAGCCCATGAAGTCGTACATCGCAGGCACGTAGTTTTCAAGATCGGCAATGCCTACCAACATCTCGACCAAATTGAAAATGACCCATTCGCGCGGATCATAATTAATCAGAATATCCAACACTTGTCGCCGATTCACTTCAAGGCGCGTCTCATGTCCCCGCGCTTCTAACGCGCGTTGAACGCCTTCGGCGGCGCGAATCACGTCGAGGTCAGCCAGCAAATCATTGTCCGTTTGTCCGGGCAATAATTGCACATCGTTGCGAATAATCAAAATTTTCACGTTGTTAGCTCCGCGCTCCTAAAAAGTGAAAAGTAACAAATAATGAGTATGTGTGCCACGCACCAATTACTTTTTACTTTCTACTTTTTACTCGTTACTTTTACTCATCCGTTCCGCCGCAAACCTCACGATCTGCTCTGCCATTGCCGCGTAATCGTAGCCTGCTGCCTTAGCTTCGCGCGGAAAGCCTGCGTCGGGCGCGAGCCCGCAGTTCGGATTCACTTCGAGGACGAATGGCTGGTCGCCGCGCACCCGCATATCCACACGCGCGTAATCGCGGCAGCCCAACACGCGATACGCTTCGCGCGCGACATGTCGGATGCGTTCCGCCAACGAATGATCAATGCGCGCGGGACACACGACGGGCGTGTTGTGATAGGTAAAATCGTGCTTATCCCATTTCGTCGCAAACGAGATGATCTGTTGCCATGGGTCGGCAATGGCGCTGTAGTCAATCTCGGCGAGCGGCAGCGTCTGCGGCGGGGCGTTGCCCCAAATAGCCACGTTGAATTCGCGCCCCCCCAAAAATTCTTCGACCAACGCGGGCTGTTCGGTATCTTCGAGCACAAATTGCACTTGCTCACGCAACGCCATCGCGTCATGCACCACCGAACGGTGGTTCACGCCGTAGCTCGCATCTTCGGCAACGGGCTTGACGAACACGGGGAATGGAAGCTGTAGCGGTTCGTTGGGCGAATGGAACACTTGAAATGGCGCGGTCGGTAAGCCGTGCGCCAGCAGAGTTTGTTTCGTGCGCGCTTTGTTGAGCGCGTGATGCAACGTGCGCGTGTTTGAGCCAGTATAGGTGTAACCCATCACCTCCAACACCGCAGGCACGTACGCCTCACGATACGATTCGCCCTCCAACGTCTCGCACAAGTTGAACACGACCCACTCATGCGGATTGTACGGCAACAACACGTCAAGCATGTTCTTGCGAATGAGCGCGCGCTCGACGGTATGCCCCCGCGACACCAGTCCTTGTTGAATAGCGTCGGCAGTGATGAAAATGTCGTTAGCAACTTCCGCCTCGGCGTGTACGGCGGCGTCGAGGCCGGGCATGTCGCTGAGGAGCAGCAAAACTTTCATAACAATAATCACTCACCCCGCGCGGTATTATGGGAGAATTTGCGAAGAACGCAACCGCCTCCCTCACAACGTCGCCGCAAATTCCCGCAACTTCGTCCGCGCATCCCCAATGATCGGTTTGCCATGTCCGAAGCACAGAATCTCCACATCAAAGACGGCGAGTTGTTGGGCGGAGGCTTGCGCTTGCGCCATGTCCCACGTAAACATCGGCGTGGAGAGTTTGAGCTGTTTGCCATGCAATAAAGCATCGCCCACAAACAACACTCTATGCTTGCGCCAATAATAGCAGACATGACCGCGCGTGTGGCCGGGCGAACCGATGACCACGATACCGTTATGCAACGGCAGCTCGTCGCCCGTTTGCACCGCGTGATCCACTTGCGCCAGTTGTGGCTTGAAGAACTGCGACAAGAGACGGAATACGAAACCCAGCGGGCCCTTGATGCCGCGCGGCAGCTCTCTGCCCGCCATCACGGCGGCTTCGTACAAGTGCGCGTAGGTTTGCGCCCCGCTTGCTTGCACGAGCGCCGCCAAGCTGCCGACGTGATCCACGTCGGCGTGCGTGAGCAAAATGTGTTTCACATCGGTCGCGCGATAGCCCAGCGCTTGAATGTAGTTCAAAATTTTCGGCGCAGCCTTCGGCACGCCCGCATCTACCAGCGTCAGCCCATCATCCCCGATGAGCAGGAACACCCCCGCCGTCACACCGTCTATTTGATGCAAGGAGTCGAGTATTTGCATAGCGCGATTATAACACCAAGTGTTTGCGTCCCTTGTGAACTTCCAGCATAATTCATAGCATGATTCCGACCTTCAACGATCAGTTCATCACACTACATGGCTTGCGTTTGCGCTATTGGCAGGCAGGCGCCACAGGCTCGCCCATCCTCTTGCTGCATGGCTTGATGGGCTCCATCGAAAATTGGCGTTGGATCATGGGCGCGTTGGCTGAACAACATTGCGTCTTCGCCTTCGATGGCCCCGGACACGGTCTCTCGCAATGGGATGAGCGCGCACACGAATTGTCGTTCATGAGCGATTTGGTCACGGCGTTCATGCAAGCGCACGACCTTGAACGCGCGACCATCGTCGGGCATTCGGGCGGCGGGATGGCGGCGTTGACGACAGCGCTAGAGTCGCCGCAGTTGCTCGATAAATTGGTATTGGCGAGCAGCGGCGGTCTGGGATATGGCTTGACCGCGCGCCTAAAATTGGCGTCTATCGCGCCTGTGCCTCCGCTCATTTTGCGGATGGGACAAGCCTCATTACCATTGATCCGCTCGTACGTCAGTCGTTATTTATTTTACAATCCGCGCGCCTTCAGCGACGCCGTGTTCAGCGATGTGACTACTAACATCCGACGCAACAACAACCTGTTTCACGCAACCCAATTGGTACGGCAAGGCATCAACGTCTGGGGACAAAAGATGGTGTTCACGCCGCGCTTGTCGCAGCTGACCGTGCCGACGCTCATCATTTGGGGCAAGCAAGATCGCACGATTCCCGTGCGCCATGCCTATCGCGCCGCGCGGCTCATCCCACAGGCTCAGCTTGTCGTGCTGGACCGTTGCCGCCACATGCCGATGATTGAATATCCCGCCGAATTTAGCGGCTATGTGTTAGAATTTTTGCGGAGCGCATCACTTGTAATTCATAGTAGCTCAAACACAGCGAAGCGCGCACTTGAGGTGTAGAGCCAGTTTACAACTTGCCCACCAGGACACATTGCAAATTTGTCTTACACCTGCTGACGCGCGCGGCGGCGCGCGATCATCGCCTCGACTTGCGTGCGGGTGCGCGGCGCTGAGTGCGCGTCAAGGTAGAGCCGTGTGTGATCGTCGAGCAGCGATTCGAGAAAATCGAGGTCGGGTCCCGCATGACGCGAGCGATAGAAACAATCGCCGAGAAACAGCACTTCATCTTCCTTCACATATACAATCACCGAATCGGCGGCGTGTTTGCCGCCGATGTGCTTGAGCTCCAATGTCACGTCGTCTAAGTGCATCCGCAACGTATGCGGGAAGGTAATGGTCGGCAAGACGAGACGGAACTGCGACCAATCATCCACCGAGCGCAACAGCTCGCGCTGCCATTCGGCATGACGTGGGTCTGCGGCGCTTTCACGTTGCAGCAGCTCCGCGTTCCACGACCGCTGCATTTCATGCAACAACTTGTAACATAGCTCGTGCGCGATGACAGGGGCGTTGAACACGCACGCGCCAAACACGTGATCGTGATGATGATGCGTATAGACGATGTGGCTGACGGCTGGCGCGTTCAAGGCTACGAGTGATTGTTGAATGCGACGCGCATCGTCGGGCCCGAAGCCTGTATCAATCAACGCCGTATGATGTGTCGTGCGAATAACGCCCACCGCTGGACGCAAGCGCTGTTGCGGGTTGAATGGCAACACCCACACATGTTCGGTTAGCTGAATCAAATCAGAGAACACAGAGAAACCTCTACGACCAATGACTAATGACTAACGACTAGCGACTAACGACTAGTGACTAACACCATGAAACTTTTCGTTGCGCGTATCTTGAACCGCGCGGGCTTAATGCTACTGCTTATCGCAGGTATTTTAGCATGGCAAGCGTATTTTCCACTGGATGCGACACCCCCACCTGACATAACCCTCATCACTACCGACACACCAGCCGAGGTGTTTCCCTTCTCGCTCGCGGCCACACCCACGCCGACGTTTGAGCCAAGCGTCAGCAACATCATCTTCACACCGCAAGTCACAGCAACGCCCAGCATAACGCCGACGCCGCGTGTGTTATCCGGGCAGTTCACGACGCCTGAGCCACCCGATGTGCCACGCCCCGCCGACCGCAAAGTGGATTATCGTTGGCTCGCTCCATATCGCCAACAACCGTTCCCACCGCCTGCCAGCACGTCGCCTACTCGCATCGTCATTCCCGCGCTGAATGTAGATAGCGCCGTGATAGATGTGCATTGGCGCGTGACCGAAATAGATGGGCAAGCGGTGAGCGAATGGGAAGTCGCCGATTACGCCGTTGGGTTCCATTATGCGACCGCGTGGCCCGGCGACAAAGGCAACACCGTGTTGACAGGACACAATAATATCAAGGGGCAAGTTTTTCGCAACTTGATAGATTTGAAGGTTGGCGGTGAGGTGTTTATCTTCGCTGAAGACAAAGTCTATCGCTATGTCGTCACACAGCGTGTATTGGTCAAAGAAAAAGATGTGCCGCTTGACGAGCGCCTCAAAAACGCAGTGTGGATTGGTCCCACCGATGACACACGGCTCACGCTCGTCAGCTGCTGGCCCTACTCCCGCAACACCTATCGCATCATCGTCGTCGCTAAACCAATGCGCGGCGAATAGCCGATAGCAGATGGCTTATGGCGGATGGCTGATGGTGGATAGTCTATGACCTTCCGTTATCGGCTATTCACCTTCAGCCATCCACTATACGCTATTCGCCAACCGCACCCACTCCTCAATCGTCAAGGTCTGCGCGCGGCGTTGCGCGTCAATCCCCGCGCGTTGCAATAATGCCTCACTTTCCTCTGTTGTGATGTTCAACCCTGCCGCTAAGGAGTTGCGTAATTGTTTGCGCTTCTGACTGAAGCCCGCTTGCGCGACACGAAAAAATTTTTCGACCTCCACCTCAGGTATGGACGCGCGCACCTCTAACTTTATAACCGCCGAATCCACTTGCGGCGCAGGATAGAACGCGCCCGCAGGCAATTGCAACACCAACGAGGGTTGCGCGTAAAACTGCACGCTCACTGCCAACAAGCTCAAATCGCCAGGCGACGCCATGATGCGCTGCGCCACTTCGCGCTGCGTCATAAGCACCAATAACGTCGGCTTGTGTGCGCTAGCTAAAAACTTGCGGAGGACAGCGGAGGTGATGTAGTAAGGAAGATTGGCGACGACTTTGTAGGGCGGTAATTGGTAATTAGTAATTGGTAATTGGAGATTGGGGGCTGGAAATTGAGGGTTGGACTCCCGCTCTGAAACTTGGACCTTGGAACTTGGCCCTCCGAACTCGGAACTCAGGACTTTGGTGATGTCCACTTTCAGAATGTCGTCGTGAATGATGGTGACGTTTTGATAATCGGCGAGCGTCTCGCGCAAGATGGCGACCATGTTTTGATCGAGCTCGACGGCGACGACATGCTGCGCGGCAAGCGCGAGCGGTTGTGTGAGCGTGCCGACGCCAGGCCCAACCTCGATGATCCAATCGGATGATTGCGCGTCAGCTGCGCGCACAATCGCTTGTAATAAGTTTTCGTTGACGAGAAAATTTTGTCCCAGACTTTTCTTTGGACGTACGCCGTGCGCGTTGAGGAGTGCGCGCAAGGCGGCGATGGAAGTCGGAGGAGGCATAACGTAAAGCGTGGAGCGTGGAGCGAGCGATTTCTCTCCACGCTCCATGCCACTCATCTTTGCCGCTCAACGGGGGTGTTCGGCAGAATGTAACGAATGTCGGCAGGCGACGGCGCGGGCGCGAGCAGATACACGTCAAGCCATTCGTGCCACGATTCGTAATTGTCGTCGTCAAAGCCAAGGTCAATCATGCGCCCACGCACACCGCCGCCCGTATCGCCTGCAATGCCAATGCCATAACCCGGCACGTACAGTTTCGACAACCACGGAATGACGCTCTTATCTACGGCAACGATGCCCTTGCCCGCGTTGAGTCCTGCGGAGGTGCGCCCATACCACGGCGCCGTGACAGGCGTGCCTGCGCGCGCGGGGCTGTACGAGGTTGCATACACGCGCACGACACGCCAATACTGAAGCACGCCGTATGGGGTTTGTATGTCGCGCACGACGACCTTGCGTCCATAAGCGGTGATGTGTGGCGTCGGCGCGCGCGCAACCCATTCTTTCTCGACGATGCGATTCACTTCAGCGCCGTCTTCATACACGACGCGGATTTGCTTGCGCAGCTCGCCGTTCTTGCCTGGTTGCGCGAGTCGTTGCTGGTCAATTTCCAGTTCATCATCAGGTTGTTGACGCCGCTCAAACGGAATCGCCGACGCAACTTCAATCACCTCTTCGCGCACACGCTTGACTTGCACCTGCATGTTGTCCTGCACGCTGGCTGTGATGGACGGCACTGCATAATCTTTGCCTGTGAGCGCGATACCCACTGCATGCAATGCTTTGCCGACCGTCTTCTCGCGCACCCGCGCTTGCAGGGTCTTGCCATCAGCAATAATCGTGAGCGGCTTCGAACGTTCAATCGTCACATGCAAGCCAGTGACGATTTCGTGTGTGAGCGCAGGCGAGACGCGGTCGTGGGTATGCACTACGATGTTATGCTCGCGCAGCACATCTGCCACCGTCGGCGCAAGCGTATAGATGGTGAACACGAGCCCGTCGTCGCTGACGTAAACAAGACGCGGTTGGGTGAGCGCCAATTGAATCGGTGTACGTGAGGCATACGGATCGGTTGGTAAGCGCGCTAAAGTTGCCAGCGATTGATTGGGCTCGACGGGCTGCCCGTTAAACGCTAACCGATCCAGTCGTCCCAATCGAAAGCCTAACTCCTGCGCGACGCTGGCGAGGCTCTCACGTTGAGTCAACCCGCGCAAATGATATTCGTCCGCATTGAGCGTGACCGGTTGCGCCAACCAAAGCTGAATGGCGTCAAGCTGCGCGAGCGGCCTGTCCAACGGGGGCCAGATTTGATCTTCGGGCAGCAGCGTGATGTGCGCCTCGTCCAGCAGCGCACGAATCGTCGGCTGATGGGTCCGCAGCGTCAGCGGTTGCCCGTTGACGGCGAGCGTCACCGTGCGCTTCGTCGCGTCGTAGCCCCAGACCAAGCCTGCGACAACGAGGAGGAACGCGCTAAACGCAAGCGCGCCTGAGTGCAGCGTGATGACGCGCTCACGTTTAGCGGCGATGGGGCGCGTGAGGATTTGTTCGACCATGATGGGCTATTCTAGCGGAAGCAAGGGGGAGACGCAAGAGCGCGTGTTAGCGCATGGCAAGCGCGCTAGGAATGCTGGTGTGAAACCCATCGGCGGCGCACCCACAATTCCTTCGCCCCCGGTTTCACGCCCGCCAACGCTAGCGCGCGCTTCATCTGCGCACCAACCCATAGCGCATTGCCAATCAACGATCCGCTACCCGGATTCGAGATGCACTCAAACGTGCGTGTTTGCGTCACGCTCGGCAAGGCTTTGAGCTCGCGTTTTGATTGGGCACGTCATTGCCGCTGGTCGCGTTGGGGGTATTGCTTGACGACGATGATGCTGACGTAGTTGTGGAGTCGCTTGGTCGCTTAGTCGTGTAGTCGCTTGGTTGTTGCATCATGCCCCCTCCTTAGCTGCGACACGCTTAGTTTCACATTTCAATCTGCGATTACACCTCGACTCATCACGCGATTAACCCACTGGCTAACCGACCAACTGACTAAGCGACTATCCGATGCAAGTTGATGAAGTTCGTCTTGCTTGTCTTACTCGCGGGCATACTGCCGATAAACACCACTTGATCGCCTGCTTGCAGCAGTCCCTTCGCCAGCGTGATTTCGCTCGCACGCGTGATCATCGTCTCCAGCGATTCGACGTACGGCGTCCAGAACGGCGTCACGCCCCACGACAACGCCAAGCGGTTTGCCACTTTCGGATCAGGCGAGAACGCGTAGATAGGGCATTGTGGTCGTTCTTTGCTGACGAGTCGCGCCGTGCGCCCTGAGCGCGTGAACGCGATGATCGCTTTGACCTGTCGCTCGACAGACACTTCACGCGCCGCGCGCGCAATAGCCAACGAATCGTCGTCAGTTGTGGTGTGGCGTTCACGCCACAAGCCCCAGTGCGCTAAATGTTGTTCTGCCTCACAAGCAATCGTCGCCATCGTCTGCACCGCCAGGATGGGATAATCGCCTGTCGAAGTTTCGGCAGACAACATCACGGCGTCCGTGCCGTCAAAAATCGCATTCGCCACATCGGAGGCTTCCGCGCGTGTGGGGCGCGGACTCTTAATCATGGATTCGAGCATCTGCGTCGCCGTGATGACGTAACGCCCATACTCATTGGCTTCGGCGATGATGCGCTTTTGCGCGATAGGCACTTGTTGCGGCGACAATTCGACGCCTAAATCGCCGCGCGCAACCATCACGCCATTTGCCTCTTGCAAAATCTCGGTGATGTTGTCCAATCCTTGCGGCTTCTCGATTTTGGCGATGAGCGGCACGTCCTCGCCGTGATTCAATTCGAGGATGAGCTGACGCGCCTCGCGCACATCCTCCGCGCGTCGCACGAAGCTGATCGCCACCAGATCCACCCCTTGCTTCAGCCCAAACGCCAAATCTTCACGGTCTTTTGGCGACAGCGCGGGTATGGACATCTCCACCCCCGGCAAGTTGATGCCCTTATGCTCGTTGAGCATTCCGCCATGCACAACTTGGGTGACAACATCTTCCGCCGTCACGTCCACCACGCGCAATTCGAGAGTGCCGTCGTCAAGCAAAATTTTGTCATTGGGCTTCACATCGCGCGGCAGATTTTTGTAGGTGGTCGAGACCACGCCCTCTTTGCCCACCAGCTCGCGCGTCGTGACGATGAACGTCGCATGTTCTTTGAGCTGGATGGGCTTGCCGTTGGTCAGCAACCCCGTCCGCACTTTGGGACCCTGTAAATCTTGCAAGATGGCGACACGCGTCTCGAGTTTCTCGGCGACGCGACGCGTGCGATACACCACGTCCGCGTGTTCCGCGTGTGTGCCGTGCGAAAAATTCAAACGCACGACATTGACGCCCGCCGCAATCAACGCAGTCAATTGCGCTTCGCTGCTGGAAGCGGGCCCGATGGTGGCGACGATTTTGGTTTTACGTAGATTCATATTGCATCTCTCATTCGTATCATCACGGACGCGCCGTGTAAAACCGAACCTGCGCTCGCTCGCGATCCCAAATCGCAAAGTGTCCCATGGTCAACGCGCCGGGGTTGATGCTGTATTTGCGATTGGGACGCAAGTAAACGACGCCCGTAGAAAGATCAATGGGGCCGAACTCGTTGCGCGCGTGGCGAAAATGCGTATGGCCCGAAAAGATGATGTGATAGGGCAAGGCTGTCGGCATCGTCGCGCGGTTGACGAACGTGCTCACCTCAATCTCATCACGCGGCGCTTCCGCAGGCTCGTCATGACAAAAGCACACGTCGCCGAAGATGATCGTCGCTTCGAGGTTGAGGAACAAATCAATCGTCTCGCGCTGCAAGCCGAGGTCTGCGCCTGTGATCAGCGCGTCCATCAGCTCCTGTTCGTGGTTACCATACACACCATGCACCTCCCAACCCGCTAACGCCCGCGCGCACGCATCGGCTTGGTCGGGCCGATCAATTAGGTCGCCTAACAAAATAACGCCCCTCACATGCTCATGCTTGCAAATCCGCAGCGCCGCCTCAACCAGCTCCGTGTGTCCGTGCGCGTCCGCGAATAAGGCTAACCGTTGTGGTAATTCAATCATGAAACCGTTTCTGGCTCTCTCGACTTTGATGGCGGAGGCGTCTCCTGACGCCGATGGTTGGCGTTGGGAGATGCTGACAACATAACCTCCACACCAGAGTCATAGAGCCTCATTTCTTTCTGTCAGGATTCAATGGCGGATTATAGACAGCGTAGGACAAGTTGGCAATTTGTCTCAGCGCAAAAAATTTTTCAAAACCTATTGACAAACTTCAATACATCATGTATAATCCCATCGAAATTGCTCGATATGAAAAAACAAACGCTTCAGACGATTGATTGCGTGGACTTTTGCAAGGCACTGGCTGACAATACGCGGCAAGCCATCTTGCGCCTACTCCAAGTGCGCGGCGAGACGAGCGTGAGCGATATCGTTGCCGCCTTCAAGCTCTCACAGCCGACCATCTCGCACCATCTGAGCATCCTCCGCAAATACGGCTTAGTACAGACACGCCACGAAGGCAAAGAAGTGCTTTACCGCGTTGATCAAGACAACATCACCGAATGTTGTGGGATGTTGATGACGCGCTTCTCAGTCGTGTTAAACATGGATACGAAAACCAAGGCGTAGCGATAGGCGCACAGCTCTAACCCTACGGTTATGCGCCTCTTTTTTTGCGGCGATGTATCGAAATTTGTCTATGTGATGAATGACTCAACCTCCATACCCATTGCTTGCAGTTTACCCGAAGCCTCGCAAGCCGCGCGTGAAACCGCATTAGCAGCGACGCTATTTGCGCACCGCTTGCAAACACGCGAGCTCGCCGACGGCTATGCCTTTCAGTTTCCAAACGATGCAGCACTGCTCGCGCAGTTATTGGAGTTCATTGCCTTCGAGCGCCAATGTTGTCCTTTCTTCCTCTTCGAGCTTGCCTTCGAGCCACAGCAGGGCCCGCTCTGGTTACGGATGCGTGGGGGCGAAGGGGTGAAAGAATTCCTCAGCAGTTGGAGCACAACCTTATAACACCTATTTACAAGGAGAGCATCATGTCTATTTCAAATGAAATCATCAAGCAACAAGTGAGCGAGCGCTATGGTCAATTTGCCGAGCAACTCTTGACGCCGAAACAAATTCCTGTGGCGGCGGCAAGTTGTTGTGGACCGGCACCCACAGCGTCGTCATGCTGCGGCGCAGGCGATGCGTCGGACGAGAATACCGTGAGTCGCGCGCTCAACCTCTATACGCCTGAAGAAATTCGAGACCTGCCCCCCGAAGTGGCAGAGGCGACGTTAGGCTGCGGCAATCCTCATGCGATTGCGTCGTTGAAGGAGGGCGAGGTCGTGTTGGATTTGGGCAGCGGCGCGGGGTTGGATTGTTTCCTCGCCGCACGTCAAGTTGGACCAACGGGGCGCGCGATTGGTTTGGATATGACCGACAACATGTTGGAACTGGCGCGGCGCAATCAGCAAAAAGTGGGCTTGACCAATGTCGAGTTTCGCAAGGGCGAAATCGAAAAGATACCCCTTGAAAATAACAGCGTGGATGTCATCATCTCGAATTGCGTCATCAATCTCTCGCCCGATAAAGACGCCGTGTTTCGTGAAGCGTTCCGTGTGTTGAAGCCCGGCGGACGGTTCGCCGTGAGCGACATGGTGACACGTGGTGAAGTGCCCGCAGCGTTTCGCAACGCCATCGAACTATGGTCAGGTTGTCTGTCTGGGGCACTCGACGAGCGCGATTACGCGCAGCGGTTGCGCGCGGCCGGCTTCGTGGATGTGCAAGTCGTGAGTAGTGTGGCGCTGCCAGTCGAGACGATTGAAGAATGGGCAGACAACGCCAAAGCAGCGTTGGGCGCAGAGAAAGTGGCGGAGCTCGCCAACCAAACAGCGCAAGCGCTGGGCGGCGATTGTTGCGGCAGCAACTTGCCCAGCCAGATCGCCAACAAAATCGCCAGCGCAAAGATTCAAGCGCGGAAACCGTAGTGCGCAACCCCGAAGGGACTCGCGTAAGCACCCTTCGGGGTTTTGTTTTACAAAGCGCTTACGCATTCCTAACCCGTTTCTAACCTAACTAACCTTGACAAACGGCGATGGTATTGTATGATGGCAGCATAATCAAAGAATGAAAAAGGCAAACTCATCGAGAGATGAGGACGCAAAGCCACGGGTCCACCGTCTTGCCCAACAAGACAGGATAGCCGGGTTGCCATTCGTCCAATAAGCAGGGCAACCCGACTATCACATAGTCGGGTTTTTTATTTTGCCTGATTAGGTTAGAAAGTGTTTTGAAAATATCAGACCGAGACCCTAACGGTTTGGCTGGCCAGCCACAAAGCATTTCCGGCAGGCTTGCGGCGCCACTGGTGAACCCGCTGCGCCAGAAAAACCTTTAGGGTCTGAATTTCAAAACACTCCCTTAGGAGAAATCATGCATCCCCTTCATCCCACACAGTGGTTACAAAAGCTGAAAAGCGCAGCGCTAACCCTGATGGTATTTTTGCCGCTGCTCGTCACGACGCCGGTCGCAGCGTGGCCGTTGCGCGCGCAACCCAGCTTATTGGAGCTGGCGGCGCAACAGCCGGACGCACGGGTGAGCATTATTACGCAAAAGACGTCGCTGGATAGGCGTGCTGAGGAGTTGGTCGCGCAATTAGGCGGCACTGTGACCAAAGACTTGCGTATCATCAACGCATTCGCCGCAGAGCTGCCCGCCAAGGCAGTAACGGAATTGGCGAAAGCCAACAGCGTGCGTTGGGTGTCGTTGGATAGCGTCGTGGTCAAGACAGAATGCGCCTCATGTGTCAACACCACCCAACTGACGAACGCTTACATCAAAGCGATTAGAGCGGATAGTGTTTGGAACGAAGCGCCCTATTTGCAAGGGCAAGGCATTGGCGTCGCGATTGTAGATAGCGGCATCAATCCCCAACAAAACCTCTATACCATCATGAAGCAAAATCGTCTGGTGGCTTCGGTGCAATACAATGGTGGGTACAATCAAACCATCTATGATGGGTTTGGACATGGCAGCCACGTCGCGGGTATCGTCGGCGGCAACGGCGCACGCTCCGGTGGCCAATACATCGGCGTCGCGCCGTTGGTGAACCTCATTAACGTCAAGGTCAGCAATGACATAGGGATTTCTAAATCGTCGGATATGGTCGCAGGCTTGCAATGGGTCTTCGACAACCGCAGCCGCTACAATATCCGCGTCGTCAACCTCTCATTGAACAGCAGCGTGCCGCAATCCTACAACGTGGACCCGATTGATGCGGCGGTCGAAATTTTGTGGTTCAATAAGGTTGTAGTCGTGGTATCAGCTGGCAATCTAGGCAAGAACGCGCTGTATCCCCCTGCCAACGATCCCTTCGTCATCACCGTGGGCGCGACGGATGATCGCGGCACGATGAGCACGACGGACGATGTGATAGCGCCGTATTCTGGCTATGGCAAAACTACCGATGGCATCAACAAACCCGATTTGGTTGCGCCCGGCACGAATATCGTCAGCTTGATGGCTAACACAAACAGCGTGCTTGCGACAGCCCATCCAGCGAATGTGGTGCCAAATGGATATTTTCGCATGTCGGGCACTTCGATGTCCGCTCCGATGGTCACGGGTGCCGCCGCGTTGGTGCTGCAATCGAATCCGAACCTGACCCCAGATCAAGTGAAATATCGCTTGATGGCGACGGCGCGCCCCTTTGACACAACAAAGCGCGCAGGCGCTGGGCATCTCGACATTTATGCGGCGATTCACAGCAACACCACCGCCAGCGCGAATACGGGTTTGCAAGCGAGCCGCTTACTGCGGAAGGGCAGCAACCTCATCACCTGGAACTCGGTGGCGTGGAACTCGGTCGCCTGGAACTCGGTGGCGTGGAACTCGGTCGCCTGGAACTCGGTGGCGTGGAACTCGGTCGCCTGGAACTCGGTGTACTGGGGACAGTAAAGAGCAACGAGCGCTAGGATTCTCACAGGGACGAGGCGTATGTGGGTGATCAGCCTACAGCTCGTCCCCGTTTTTTTGACGAAACACCGAATGGGCTTGACAGCGTTCGTTCGATTGCGGTAAAGTAGCGGCGTAAGCTATCCCATTTTTCAGCTCGGCTCTTTGAATCTGGGAGGAAAGGCAGCCTATTTTGAAAACCTTGTCAGCGTGGACACAAGTTTATATTTATACCTCGATGGGCATTGGCGCTGGGCTAATTGGGTGGCAGCTCACGCAATTACAAATAAGCCAACCAGCCCAGCTGCTGGCATTGATTGTCCTCACAGCCGCCGCGCAAATTTTCAAAGTCGAGGGCGCGACTAACCGCTCCTCGTATAACATCGGTTTCGTGCTTTTCGGATTCACGCTGATAGAGCTTGGCTTGCCATCTGCTTTGTTCGTCATGGTTTGCGCCTCCCTCGCTGAATGGCTCTGGCACAAGTACGAATGGTATATCCAATCCTTCAACATTGCGACATACGCCATTGCTATCAGCGCGGCGAGTTTTGTTTATCAGCTCATCAGCGCGGTGTTGGGCGCAGCGCATTTCACCGATGCGTTGGGTATTCTAATCGCTGTGGCAACCTTCACACTGCTCAATCATTTGATGGTTGGCTTAGTGATTTGGTTGGCGCGCGGCGAGAACTTTGTGCAGTCGGGTATCTTCGGACGGTTGACGCTGGGTATAGACACCACGCTCATCGGCATGGGCGCAGGCGCGGCGCTGTTATGGCGCGTCAATCCGTTCTTTGCCGTCTTCGTAGTGTTACCTGTATCGTTGTTGTACATAACTTTGAGGGTGCCTGCGTTGCAACGCCAAGCTGCTACCGATGCGAAGACGGGTTTATTCAACGCACGCCATTTCTCCGAAGCGCTCGAAAAAGAATTAGCTCGCGCCAATCGCTATGACCGGCCTCTGACTATCGTCATCGCGGATTTAGACTTGCTACGCAACATCAACAACACCTATGGTCATCTCGCCGGCGACGCGGTGCTGATTGGCATCGCGCGCATCTTGCAGAAATCCGTGCGCGATTATGACGTGGTCGCGCGCTTTGGCGGCGAAGAGTTTTCCATCCTCATGCCCGAAACGACGCCGCAAAAAGCCTTGGCGCGTGTAGAATCTATCCGTGAAACCATCGCCAACACAGAGTTCCAGATTCCCACGCAGGCGCAAGCATTGAAGGTGACGATGAGTTTTGGCATCGCGGGCCGCCAGCGTCCTAATCAAACGGCAAATGAAATCGTGCATAACGCCGACCTCGCCGTATATCAAGCGAAGTTGAATGGGCGCAATCGGACATGTTTAGCGGAGAGCGAACAAACAACGGAGCCAGCCGAGGCGACGCCAAGCAGCAGCACGAGCTGGCCCACTCTCGAAACGCGCAATAGTGCGGGACAAACCCCCTTTGTGCCGCGGCCCTTTTCTAAAGCCTCAACCGCAGCGTCCCCCTCGGCGCCCATGCCGCCGTCGCCGTCATCATCGCCACACCTGCCCTCCATTCGTCCACGCCCGTCTTGGCGCATCCAAGCTTACATCGCCGCCATGACGCTGTTAGCTTGGGGGCTGAGCGTGTGGCTGATTCGCTTAGAACCGAGTGTAGATATCGCCGGACTCATCTTGTTCGCGCTCATCGTCATCGTGATGGAATGGCTGGCGATTGACATCTATTTCAAAGACACCTCAGTTTCGACTTCGGCGGTTCCCTTTTTAGCGGGCGTGCTGCTATTCGGCGCAGTTGGCGTGTTAGTGTTGAGTGTGGCGTTTGCGGGCACGGCTTGGGCGCGACACCGCAGCCGTTTCAGTCGCTTCATTTTCAACCTCAGCAATCACATTTTAGCGGGCTTGCTCTGCGTGACGATCAGCGAACTATCGGTCGAGCGGATGCAGCTCATCCAACCCCAGCTGTTGCACGTGGGCATTAGCATCGCCGCCGCGCTCGTGCTGTATGTCTGCACGACGAGTTTGCTGGCGTTAGCTGTAAGTATAGACAAAGGTGAAGCGTTCCTCTACGTTTGGAAGGAACGCTTCCACTGGCTCGCGCCATACTATCTGGCATTGGGTGTCGTGGCGTACGCGCTCATGTTCAGCTATCGCACCGCAGAGTTACTCGGCGTGTTTATAATCCTTGCGCCATTGGGTCTGTTGCGCTTCAGCCAAGCGCAATACATCGCCCGCACCAAAGAAATGGTGCAGCAAGCGCGCGCTACCAACGAGGAGTTGCTCAAACGCGCCAACGAAATTTCTCAATTGAACGAAGAACTGATCTTGGCGTTGGCGCAGGTCATTGATTTGCGCGACCCCTATGTGCTAGGGCATTCACAACACGTCTCACGCTATGCGGTGCTGATCGCCAACGAATTGGGACTCTCCATCGAACGCACCGAGCTCGTTCGCAAGGCGGGCTTATTGCACGACATTGGCAAAATGGGCATTTCGGAAAGCTTGCTGTTCAAGCCCACACAGCTCACGCCCGAAGAGTATGCCATCATGCAACAACATGCCACGTTGGGCGCCGACATCATTGCCACGTGTCATTCGTTGCAAGCGCTCGTGCCCATTATTCGCCACCATCACGAGCATTACGACGGCTCAGGCTACCCACAGCGCTTGCAAGGCAACCACATTCCCCTTGAAGCGCGCATCATCAGCCTTGCCGACACGATTGAAGCCATGGCTTCTGATCGCCCCTATCGCCGCGCACAAAGCTGCGCGACTATCCTCGCAGAAATTCGCCGTTGCTCAGGCACACAATTCGATCCCCAAATCGTCACTGCGTTCGCGCGAGTGGTGCAACGCCAGGGTGAGCAAGTGATAGCCAATTCGGCTCGCACTGTCGTAGTGCGCGATGGCTCATCGCCGTCTATTTTCATCCCCAAAATGTCCGCGCCTAATTCGACCCCCATCCGACAACCCGCTTTATCGGCGCTGTGAAAGCAACCGTCGTCAGTCAAAAGCCTTGCGCGCTTCGTCAGCCCAATAGCGCATTCCGCTTTGTTCACATATAATCACCTCCGGTCAAACCTCATGAATAAGCGCATTATCCTACTGATGTCATCCCTGACCTATCGCGCCCAGCCATTCTTGCAAGCGGCCCAACGGCTCGGCTTGGACGTGGTCTGCGGTCTCGATATGCCGCCGCCCTTGGCAGAGTATTGGCAACCGACGCTGCCCGTTGACTTGAAGACGCCACACAAAGCCGCGCAAGACATCTTCAACTTCGCTGCGCACGCTCACGTTGACGCCATTATTCCACTCGATGACAGCGCGACGTTGACGGCCGCGCTTGCCAGCGAACTGCTCGACCTATCGCACAACTCACCGGAGGCCGCGTATGCCGCGCGTAACAAACCGCGCATGAGAGAATTGCTGGCTAAGGCCGATGTGCCGTCGCCCAAGTTTCAGGTATTCAGGGTGGACGACGACCCGCACGCACTCGCGCAACAGGTGGCGTATCCGTGCGTCGTGAAACCCACGATGCTCTCGGGCAGTCAGGGCGTCATTCGCGCGAACAATCCCGACGAGTTTGTGCGCGCCTTCCAACGCACGAGCCGCATCGTGCGTCACAGCGGCGGCGCAGACGATGCGAACAATGACCGTGAACATGTCCTGGTCG
>CAZDYP010000104.1:0-18327 GCA_964509505.1 uncultured Anaerolineae bacterium
AGTGCCAGCTGATTCACCGGTGTAAACCTCTAAAAATACTTCGGCATTCGATGGCAAAACATAGCTGCCCAAGAAAACCCATTCGTCACTGTGCGCCAGTTGATCTACAACTACCCCATTGTAATAGCCGCCACCTTTCCAGATATAGTATATAGCACTGTGAGTGGTTGCATTCGCTGAAGGAACGAAAACATAAACTTGATAAGGTCCCGCCGCAAAATTTGTGGGTTCCCAAGATGCCCAAACATCATGAGTGGAAACATTATTCCTATAAAACATGTGGGCTCCATGTCCAGCAGTGTCGGTGTAAGCCCAAGCTCCTTGAAAAGTGTAACCCACTGCTCCATCTTCCAAAACCGTATCTGCACAGGAAATAATATCTGCCTGAATACTGCGCCATAAGCAAGCAGCCGTGTGACCTTGACCTGATGCAGGAAAACCTAACAGAGGATCGGGATAATTGCCACGCTAATCGAAGGGGTCGGTGGCATTGTTCTCGCTAGATTGAGGATTGTAGCCAAGATAAGTAAACGCCCCTCGATAAACACCAAAATGTAAATGAGGGCCTCCGCTTTGACCAGTATTACCACTCCATCCAATCAAGTCACCTGCCCTTACAACTTGGCCAACCGTCAAATTATTGAATGGTGTTGAGCTTCTCAAGTGAGCATAGAGTGTGCGGTAATTATTGGCGTGTGCGATGATGATGTTATTGCCGTAGTAGATAGTTGAAAAATTCAACTCTGCAATAACTCCATCCGCCATGGCTAAAACAGGTGTGTTTTCAGGTAAAGCGTAATCATAGCCGGAGTGACCACGATAGCAATAAGGAATGCAATTACTGGCTGAAGAATTGATGCCCGTATCACCTGTATAAATTGTGATTTGACTATCATTTGCGTAGTTGGGCTTTTCGTGATCAAAAAATGAAGTCATCCGAAACATGCCAGCAAAAGGCGGACGCAATATAATTGGGCCACCAGCAAAGACTATAGCATGGAAATGAAAAAATAGGAGCAGACCAATTACGGTCAATGCACGCAGGCATGTAATTTGCTTAAACATTTCTAGCCTCATTGAGGTGACCAAATAAAAGGAGCATGAGGCGCTACTGGCCCAGCTACAGGATGGTATTGTGTCCCATTAAGATTGGTTAGCCAAATTTCAGAGTATGCTCCTCTCGAAATAGCAAACGCTATCCATTGTCCATCAGGTGCCCAAGATACTTGTGAAAGTTTCAAATTCTTAAAACTTGTCAGTTGTTTTTCCTGTGCAGATTCCAAATCAAAAAGCGATATATTTGCCCCATCTGGCGTTGTATCTTTTATAGCAGCAACATAACGCCCATTGGGAGAAATCATGGCTGGGGTACTATATTGTGTGTCTTTGGACAATGTAGTAAGCAATGTCGCATTGCTTTTAGTTAAGTCATAAGCCCACAGCTGTGCTTGAGGGTTGGCTGGCCACAACAAATTAGGGTTAGGTGGTGCCTCTACTAGCGCGATCCAAATCAGCTTGTGTCCATCTTGCGACCATTGCAGACTGTGCGGTGTTATATTGAAGCCCGTAGGTATTTTGGTCAAAACCTGTCTTTTGTCTCTTACTCCCTCACGCAAACCAATTTCGACCCAGCCTTCAGCGCGGGTTTGATGAATTCTAGGGTACATCAAAGCATCAGCTAATTTACTCCCATTAGGGGAAAAAGCGGCCGCATGAAGATAGGGCCCGTATTGTTCTTTTGGAAATTCAACAGACTCAGATGATTGTGAAAATATGTCTAAAAATTGCACTTCAACCGGGTCAGCGGAACTTCTGGAGAAACCGAGAATATGGTGACTATCCGGAGCCCAAGTAATGAAACTAACCGATTTTGATGGGTCGTTTACTATGGGTCTCCGAGTGCGCGATAATAAATCAATCAAGAAGGTCGGACCAAAACCAATTTCCACGACAGCCCATTGATGGTCAGGCGAGAGATACAGGCTATTTAATTGAGAGCCACTAGAGGCAGACGGTAGCCTTTCTTCAATGATTCCAAGGTCTATACCTTGTTCATTCAGTTCCCATCTTTGACCTTGTGTATCTATTAAAACCGATTGCAAACGCAACACGCTTCCAGAATAAGGATAGTATGGGAACCAAATGCGTTTCATTTGTTCTGGTCTTGCACCCGTTGGGGTTGCAAAAAAAGCAGGCGTTGGAAACAAATGCGGAGTTGCGGTCGGTGTAGGCGTTCCCAGTGCTATTGTCGGTGGTGGCCATGGGACACCTGTTGGCCAACCTTGTGGTGGCACAGGTGGAAGAATACCCAGTGGGCGGCGAGTCTCTGTCGGCGTTGGAGTTAGAACAGGGAACTGGGTCACTGTGGCAGGTAATGGATAGGCTCCTTGAGTTGGCGTTGATACAGGTAATAAAGTTGATGTGGGTATGGACGTAGTCGGCAATGGATATGCAGATTGTGAAGTGCTTGAGTCTGATTGAGGGATAGCACAAGATGACAGGGCAAGCGCTAAACATATCGCTCCCCCAATCAAGCATTCTCTCAGCTTATTTATAGTCAGCAATTTCATCATTGTGCTTCTCTATACAGTAATGCGACAGCTATTACCGATTCATCCTTGGATCCAGCGCATCGCGCAACCCATCGCCAAAGAACGTGAACCCGAGCATCGTGAAGCCCAAAGCCAATGCAGGGAAGATGGTCATGTAGGTTTCTGAGCGAATGTACTGCTGGTACTCACCCACCATCTGACCCCACGATGGAATGGGTGGCTTGATGCCCGCGCCCAAGAAGCTCAGGGTCGCTTCGGTGAAGATGGCGAGTGGGATGCCAAACGAGAGCGCGACGATGATGACCGTCATCGTGTTCGGGATAAGGTGGCGCACGATGATGTACGAGCCACTCGCGCCCGCCACCCGCGCAGCCTTAACGTATTCGCGTTCGCGCAATGACAGAATTTGCGCGCGCACTTGGCGCGACAGACCAACCCAACCCGTGAGGCCGATGGCTAGAAAGATGTTGAACAAGGTCGCGCCCAACATCGCCGTCAACAAAAAGACGAACAGCAGTTGGGGGAACGCATACATCACATCCACGATACGCATCAACACCAAATCGGTCTTGCCACCATAGTAGCCCGCGATGGCGCCGATGGGAATGCCGATGGCCATGACAATAATCTGAGCGCCCAACCCGACCAGCAACGAGACTCGCGCGCCATAGATGATGCGACTGAGGAGGTCGCGCCCAACGTAATCGGTGCCAAGGATATAGGCGCCCTCAAAGGGCCCCTGATTGGCATACGCCAGATTTTGTTTTGCGTAAGGAAAAGGGGAGACGAGGTCGGCTAGCACTGCCAACACAATCATGAAAATCACAAACGCCATACCGCCAATCGCCAGTTTGTTGCGAATCAAACGCTGCCAAGCATCACGCCATAAGCTGGTTGGCTTGGGTGTTAACCAGGGCGCGGTGCTATCGTCCAATGTAATTGGGGTGGCTGTAGGAGGATTCACAGCTTTTTGAGCGCTCATCATTGCTCCTTGAGACTAGAAGTTGGAAATTAGAAATGGGAAGCTGGAAAGCGATTGGATACAACTTCCCATTTCCACCCTCTCATCTCTAATTATAGCGAATGCGTGGATCCAGAAAACCATAGATTAAATCTACGAGGATGTTCATCACGGCTAAGAACACGCCGTAGATCAAAATGACCGCCATGATCATATTGTAATCGCGACCGCTCATGCTCGTCACAAAAAATTTGCCCATGCCCGGCACACTAAAGAGGCTTTCCACCACAAAGGTGCCGGTGCCGATGGCGGCGAACAACGGGCCGATGATCGTGACGACTGGAATCAACGCGTTCTTCAATACGTGCTTCATGATCACGGCGCCTTCCAACAACCCTTTGGCGCGCGCTGTGCGCACGAAGTCGGAACGAATCACGTCCAACATGCTGGCGCGGGTGTAGCGCGCAATGGTGGCGAGACCGTTCAGCGAGAGCACGATGGTCGGCAAAACCCAGTACTTCCAGTTCTCGCTCCAATAGGCAGGGTTGAATGCATCGAACACGTCACGGCTGGCCGTCATGGCAATCGGCAGCCAATTGAGTTTGAGCGCTACGACGACAATCAGCAGAATCCCCAGCACAAAATTAGGTGTGCTGACTGTCAGCATGGAGAGTGTGGAGGCGAGATAGTCAATCCACGTGTTTTGGCGTACGGCGGCGAGGATGCCCAACAACAAGC
The DNA here is from genome assembly GCA_964509505.1 of uncultured Anaerolineae bacterium. GTDB lineage: Bacteria > Chloroflexota > Anaerolineae > JACRMK01 > JACRMK01 > CAZDYP01. Next base: position 4,252 of record CAZDYP010000104.1, read on the forward strand.
CAAAGAAGGTGGCGACCATGAGCGCGAAAATGCCCAGCGTCAGCGAAATAGGAAACGTGCTGGCGATGATCTCGCGCACCTCGCGATCTTTATATTGGTACGAGATGCCGAAATCAAGGCGCACGGCATTCCAGAGGTAGAGGACGAATTGTTCGTGGAGGGGGCGGTCGAGCCCGTATTTGCGTTCCATGGCTTCGATCGCGGCTTTTGTGAGTGGGTTGGCATTGAGCGCCGCGGGGTCTAGGGGGCTGCCTGGAGTCGCGTGCATGACGATGAACACGATGAGCGCCATTGCTAACACCGTCGGAATCAACCAAAGAAACCGTTCAGCAGCATAGCGTAGCATGTGACTTGCCCTTTCGTCAGTAGAATCAAATGCTTACCACCTACGGCATTGCAACCCGTCGACGCAACCACGACCTAGGTACGACAACGAGTGCGCATCAGAAGGGACGAATAGAGAATAGGTTGGTAACCCAAACAGGTCTATCATGCCTGGTGGTGTAGTTGGTCAAATTGAGCTGTGATCGTCTCCGAAAACTCTGCGGTATTAAATCATAAACAATACAAAAGTCAAGTCAAAGTTTGACGGTGGGAGACTTGTCACCCGCTTCATTCCTTTTAGAACTCAGAACGAAGCTCGCTGGAACTCAAACGTGACTTTCTAGTCAATTATATGCACAGTTTCCCAAATGCCTAATGAGAATATCAGATTACAGGCTCATCAATATAGCTTTATAGCTTTATAATCTATGTCATGACATCGCTTTGGCGTTGGAACGTGCGCGCGAAGTTGTTGACGTTTGCCGCTATCGTCCTCGCGCCCATCCTGCTCGTCGCGTACCTCACGGCGCAGAATTACGTCGCCTCGACGCGCGCGCAAATTCTCAGCAGCAGCGCTGCGACGGCGACGCTGGCTGTCACGAGCGTCGAAGATTTTTTGGCGGCCACCGAACGCTTGTTGCACATCTTGGCGGCGAATCGCGCCGTTCAGAATGATGAACGCGCCGCCGTCGAGCAGCTCTTCACGCAAACGCTCACGCTCTCGCCTGAATTATTAACCCTCTACATTCTTGGGATTAACGACGAAGTGCAAATCTGTGTGCCGCCCGACAAGCCTAGCCCTAACCAGATGCGCTATGGCTTGGAGGCGTTGCGTCATGGGCGTCCCGCCATTTCGGGGCGCATCAACACCACGCGCGCGGAGTCGTCTGCGCGCGTCACGGCGGCGCTGGCGGTGCCGATTCAGCGCAAGGCGCAGACGGTGGGCGCGTTGGGTGCTGAAATCGCCGTGCAACATTTACAACGCAGTGTCGCGGATGCTGTCATGCGTGAACATGCGGTGGTGGTGGTGTTCGATCACGCCGGTCGCGTACTCGTCGCGCCCGAACCGCACTACTATGCGGATGACATTCAATGGAATGCGGTCTCGGTGGTGCAGGCGGCGCTGCGCGGCGAGCAAGGCGCAGCAGAGTATCGCAATCCGATAGATGGACATGTCTGGCTTGGCGCTTATGCGCCAATACGCCGAGGGGGGTGGGCGGTGTTGGTGTCGTACCCGAGCGCTGAGGTGTTTGCGCCATTGCAATCAGCCATTGTGACGACGATGCTCTCATTAGGCGGGGTGGTGTTGTGCGCGCTCACGTTAGCGGCGTGGTTAGCCTCGCGGTTCACGCGCCCTGTGCAATACGTGCAAGCCACGGCGCTGGCCATCGCGCGCGGCGATTATGCGAAGCGCGTGCCGCAAGTGTCGCATCCTCACGACGAAATCGAACAGCTCGCTATCGCGTTCAACCAAATGGCGACGGCGTTGCAGCAACAGATGGTCGCGCTCATGCACGCGCAACGCGAGATCGAACAGAAAGCGCGCGAACTGCAACAATTGCTGGATCGCAGCGTCGCCGCACAAGAAGCCGAGCGCCAACGCATCGCGCAAGACATCCACGATGGCATCACCCAAATGCTCGTCGGCGCGCTTTACGAGATGCAAGCAGCGAAGCAAGCGCTCACTGGCAAGTCTGCGCCTGAACGTGAGGCAGCGGAGCGCAAACTCAACGAAGCGCTGACGTTAGTGAGCGATACGGTGTTGGAAATGCGTCGCGTCATCTTCGCCTTACACCCGACGATTCTGGATGAACTGGGGCTGGTGCCTGCGTTGAATCGTCTGGTCGCGCCTGCGCAGCACGAGACGTTGCAATGTGCGTTGCGCGTGGTCGGCGCACCCAGGCGTCTGCCCGCCGCGCACGAACTCGCGTTGTATCGCATCGCGCAAGAAGCGCTGCACAATGTGCGCCAACATGCCGAGGCGCGGCAGGCGCAGCTGGAGTTGGCTTTTGAAGCAACGGAGGTGCGGCTGATGGTAAGCGATGATGGCAAAGGCTTCGCGCCTGAGCCACCCCCTCCCAACGGCGCGCAAGAAAGGCAAGCGCATCTGGGCTTGATGAGCATGAAAGAACGCGCGCAGAGTATCGGCGGAACATTCACCCTGAAAAGCAACGTCGGGCATGGCACGACCATCGTGGTGAATGTGCCTTTTGAAAACCCGAAGAGTCTAGCGTAGGCGCCCTGCGGGTTGGGAGGGCGTAAATCATCCCCAGCGCGAATGGATTGCATTGCGCGTACCCATTCGGTATAATCCGCTCTCAGAGCATGGGGGGAGGCAAGGTTTGTGAGCCATCAACTTGAATCACCGCGCGAGCCCATCACAGAAGCCCGTTTAGCCAAATTGCGGCGCATTCCATTTTTCAAAGAATTGCCCGACGATGTGTTGAGCCATATTGCCAATCACTTGAAGCGCGAACAATACTACAAAGACCAAGATATTTTCGCGCAAGATGAGGATGGCGACGCGATGTATCTCATCGAATCGGGGCAAGTTGCCATTATCAACGTGACTCCGACGGGTGAAGAGCATGTGCTGGTCTATCATGGTCCTGGCAGCTTCTTCGGCGAGATGGCATTGTTGCTTGACCAACAACGCTCGGCGACGGCGCGCGTCACGTTGGATGCGGAAGTGTTGATCTTGTATAAGGACGACTTAAATCAGCTGTTGGGTGAGTTTCCTACGATTGCGTTGAGCCTGAGTCGTGAGCTGAGTCGTCGGCTCTCCTTCACAAACCGCAACCCCGTCGTCACCAAGGTGTATGACCTCTCAGCGCTCATCGCCGATGACGTGATTCCTCTCGCCGAAAGTCTGGCGCAACAAACGCAAGGCAACGTCCTCATTCTGCGTCTGACGAATCGCGGCGTGAAACCTGATCATCCCAACATCACGACGATGGAGGCGCCGCCCGATTTGACGCCCGACAATCTGGCGGCGTTGCTCAGCGCCAAAGTCGAAGAATACAACTGGGTGTTGGTGCATCTGTCGCCGCGTCCCGATGACTTGAGCTTGAAAGCGATTGAGCTGGCCGACATCACGATTGTGCTGGGCGCTGCGCGCCCTGCCTGGCAAGCCGTCTTAGTCTCACGTAAGCATTGGCAGATCAAATTGGGCGACAATGTGATTGCCTCGTTGGCGCGACGCATGGCGCGCCGGCAAGTCGGGCTGGCGCTGTCGAGCGGTGCGGCGCGCGGGCTCGCTCATATCGGCGTATTGAAGGTCTTGCAAGAGGCGCAGATTCCGATTGATATGATGGCTGGCACAAGCGCAGGCGCATTGTTCGGCGGCTTCTATGCGACGGGTATGTCTATCGAGCGGTTGATTGATTTTGCCACGCGTTTGCAAAATAAATGGAAGTTCACCGATGGCTTGTGGGATATTGAACTGCCGCCGCGTCATGGGTTCTTGCGCGGCGACCGTGTGAAAAATTTTCTGCGCCAATTCATTGGCAATGTCAGCTTCGCCGATTTGAAAATCCCGATGCACATTGTCGCCACCGACGCCATCTCTGGCGAGGAAGTTGTCTTTTCCGAAGGAGTGTTGGTGGATGCGATTCGCGCCAGCATGTCCATCGTCGGTTTGTTTCATCCCGCGCAGGTGGGCGGGCGTTATCTGATTGATGGCGCAGCGACGACGCCTATTCCCGCGCACATCCTGACGGAACGCGGCGCGGACATCATCATCGCTTCGTCGGTGATTCCCAGCCTCGAAGACCGCTTGCAACGCAAGTCGCTCAAGCATGAAGGACGGTTGCCCAGCATTCTTGGGTTGGTGATAGGCATGCAGGAAATCATGGAAAGCGAAATCATCAAGACACGCACGAACCCCGCGCACATCATGATTTGCCCTGCCGTCGAGACATATAGCACCACGGATTTTGTCCACGCCGTGGATTGCATCAAACTCGGCGAAGCCGCAGCGCATCACATGCTCGATCAAATCAAGCAAGCGCTCACGCCCACGCCGCGCCCACGCGCCTGAAATAAGTGTCAGGCAAGTTTGCAACTTTCCCGCAAACAGGCGCATTGGAAATTTGCCCCACATTTTGGAAACGATGAACCCGTGCCCTCAACCATGTTGACGGGCTTTGCGGTGAAAGCGAAAGACGCATTGAGCGATTCCCCATGATCAACCTTCTCATTGTTGACGATCATCCTGTCGTGCGGCGCGGCATGCACTCGATGCTCGCCAACGCCAAAGACATTCATATCGTCGGCGAAGCCAGCAACGGCGCGGAAGCCATCAGGCAAGTGACGGCGCTCCTGCCCGATGTCGTGCTGATGGACATTCGCTTGCCCGGCACGGACGGCGTGCAGGTGACGCGCCGCGTTCGCCGCCAGCATCCCAACGTGAAGGTCGTCATCCTCACAACCTACGAAGATGAACAATACTTATATGAGGCGATTGAAGCGGGCGCGCATGCCTTCCTCACGAAACATGCGGACTACGCGGAGGTGGCGGATGCGGTGCGCGCGGCATACAAGGGCGAGCGCACGTTGTCGAAGGCGCTCGTAGGCAAAGTGCTGAATCGCTTCGAGACATTAGCGCGCAAGCAGGCTGTGCAAGATAGTGGCTTGAGCGCTGAGGACATTGAGTTGCTCAACCTAATTGCCGCGGGTGCGACGAACAAAGAGATTGGCGACACATTGTATTGGAGCGAGGTGACGGTGAAACGTCGCGCGAGTGAAGTGTATCAAAAGCTCGGCGTCGCCGACCGCGCGCAAGCGGTGGCGGAGGCGATGAGACGAGGATTGATCTAAAATGTCACCCTGAAGGTGCAAGAAAAACAAGGCTCTACCGATTTGCGTGTCGCATGGCTCACGCGGGACTTCCGTTGGTCGCGCATCCCCTCAGTAGAGTCACAATGAAGAAGGCTTCGCGTGCTTCGTGTCTGCACAGGTCAAAAGCATAGCGCCTATTGAGTCGCTGCGAAGCGCAAAGGCTCCAAGTATTGCTTGGAGCCTTTGTGTTTTGCTGGACAGCAGCTCAGCGCACGATTAACGGCAGATACACGAATTGTTGCGCGCCTCGTTCTGCAATGGTGATGAGATGGACGTTGCTAGTCACCGTGCCGCTGATGTTCTCTGCGGTAACGGTGATGCGTTGTGTGCCTGTGACGTTCCAGGTGAAGCCGTAGCTATCAGTGGGTGTGTGCTTGTCGCGAGGCGCTACCGGCGATTGGTTCGTCGCCATCCACGTGTAGGTGATGGGAGGCGTCGCGTTGGCGGGCGTAACGGAGACATTGAACGTATAGAGGGTGTCTGTGAAACCTGTGGTCGGGCCCGTCAAGGTGGCGCTCGTCAGCGCGACGGTGCCTGCCGAAGGATTGACGCGCCAGATGCCGCGCCCATGCGTCGCCACATTCAAGTAGCTCGTGGTGGCGTTATAGCGCATATCCACGACGGCGACGATGGGCATGTTGTTGCGAATGGGCGTCCAGGTCGCGCCGCCATTGGTTGTTTCGTACACACCAATGTCGTTGCCGACCCATAGCCGATTGGCATTGTTCGGATCCAATGCCAATGCGGAGACTGGCACATCGGGCAAGTTGCCGCTCACGTCCACCCATGCCCCGCCTTGATTCGCGCTTTTGAACACTTTGCCCGGCGTGCCCGGCGTGTTCACATCGTAGCCACTGAAGACGGCGAACACGGTATCGGTATCAACAGGTGAGGCAGCGATGCGTGTGAGATACCGCCCGGGCAAAGGCGCGGCCGTTTTGTTGACAAACGTATTTGCGCCCAGATTGTACAAATAGACTTCGCCGTTTTCAGCGCCAACCCACACGAGATTGCGATCACGTGGCGAGACAGAGATAGAAGTGGCGGGCGCGGTGGTTGCGCCTACGGCTGTCCAGTTACCACCGCGATCATCCGAGCGAAAGACTTGGTTGTTAGTGGCGGCGTAGAGAGTGCGTGAGTCCACAGGATCAATGGCGAAGGTCGGGATAAAGCCGACTTGCCCGCCGGGCAACGACGTCTGACCGAGTATTTGCGTCCAGCCGTTAAAGGCATCTTTCTCGCCGCCGTTGTCGTGGCGATAGACGGAGTGTTGCGAGCCATAATAGACGATGGTTGGCGTGAGGGGATCAAATGCGCCGAGCGAGCCGTCGCCTTGTCCCCAACCATCCCACGCGAGCGTGCCTGTGTAGTACGCCACGGCGTTGTCTTGCATGCCACCGATGATTTTGTTGGGGTCGGTGGGATGCACGTCGAAATTGTAAAACTGCATCGTCCCCAATCCAGCGTTGAGGTTCTCCCACTCGTAATCCAAACTATTGGTGGGAGCGCCGCCCGCCACGAGCGAGGCGCGATGCAAGCCGCCGTCGTCGGCGATGTAAATGCGATTGTTGGCTACGTCGTACGCTGCGCCTTGCACGTCGGGGTGAATCACTTTGGAGGGATGATTGTTTTCGGAAGGGCAATTATAGACGGAAAGCGGGGGAGCGCCATAGGTTTGCCCCGTATCGGTACACGTTGCGTAGGTCGCCGAGTAATGGGGTGTGATGTCGAGCCAGCTCTGACCGCCGTCTAATGAACGATGCACCATGCCGCGCCAGGGCAGCTGCACGATGCGCGTTGGGCTCGACACGGGATCGGGCCAGTACTGATTGTAATTGGCGCTGCCGCCGACGATGACATCGTTCGCGTTGGTTGGATTCACCAACACGACGTTGTCATAATCGCATTGGTCGCTGCAGTATTGCGGCGTGCTATTGCGGGGCCAATCACCCAACCATTGCCACGTCGCGCCGCCGTCCGTGCTTTTGAACAACAAGCCCACGCTGACGGGCTGGAGCAGTCCCGTCAGAATCATTTGCCGGTCCAGCGAATAGCCTGCATAGATGATGTCGGGATTCGACGCAGCGACGCCGAGCTCAATGCGATTGAATTCAAAGGCGCCAGTCGCTGGCGGTGTGCGCGTGTAAAGTTGAAAGCGCCCATTGGCGGCATCATAGTAATAAAAATCGGAGACGGTTGCCGGCAAGACGCCCACACGTCCATTAGATTGCACAGGCGTCATGCGCGTCCATGACACGCCCGCATCCACGCTTTTATAGATGCCGCCGCGATATTCGGAGGCATACAGCACATTGGGCGAGATGACCCCACCGCTTTCCAAATCCATAAAGCCGAAGTTCGTGGTGAAGCCAAAATCGTCGGCGGTGTAAACTTGGGTCCAGCTCAAACCGCCATCAAGCGATTTGAAGATGCCTGTTTTGACGGGGCTGCCGTTGGGCGGCAAAAAGGCGTTGATGGAGGGCGCAATGTTGGCAGTGGTCGCATAGACAATGTTGGGGTCGGTTGGATCTACTTGCAAACCGCTCACGGCTGCGTATTCAAAACTCCAACCCGTCGTCGTGCTAATGCCGGCGCTTTGTGAGATGGGCAACTGCGTCCACGATGCGCCCGCATCGGTGGACTTCAAGACGCCTGCGCCAAAGATGCCGGTGCTGCCGTGCGGTTCGCCCGTGCCAGCATAAACGACATTCGGATTGCTTTGCGCGAAGCGGATCACTTTGATAGCGAGTGAAGGTTGCTCGTCGGCGACGGCGGCGAAGCTGCCATTCGCGCCGCCCGTTGTCGAGCGCCAGATGCCGCCTTGCGCTGCGCCCACCAAAACGATGTCGGCGTTGGTTGGGTGAATCGCTATCGCCAGTGCGCGCCCACTGGCATCTTGGCGAGTGCCGCCGCCAAAGCCCAAGCCGACCACGGGCCCGGGTCCCAACTCTGTCCAGTTGCCTGTGGCTGTGCGTGCTTGCGTTCGCGCGCGACGCACTTCGGTTGCAATCGCCGCTTTATGCACGGCTACATCCAAACCCGTGAAGCTAGCCCATGGATAGGTGCGTTGTCGCCAGAACCATTTGTCGCGTTCGCGCGGGTCATCTTTGTCGCCTGCCGCAAAGGGCAATGGATTGCGTTGCGCTATGCCGAGATTGAGCGCAGCGGTTGATGTGGGTTCCGACGCAGGAGTTGGGGATAACCATACCGATAGCCCTATGATGCACACCAAGGCGCCGACCATCACAACAACTAATCGCTGACGAAGGTTCATACAAATTCTCCTTAGAAGATTTTGGAAGGTGTTTTAGCGACGAGATTATAGCGATACCTTGAGTGTTTACAAAGAAAAATTTTTCTGTGCGGCGTTTTGCCAGCGTTCCGACTTTACGATATAGTTGCGCTTATGCCAGATATGCTTGTTAAACTATATGAACTTCCCGCTGACCATGACGCTGCGCTGCGTTTGCGCGCGGAAGGTGTTGAGATTCGCCGCGCCCTCGCGCCCGAGAAGTGGCTCGTTGCGCAATGGGTGCGCGCACATTTTCAAGAGTATTGGGTGAGCGAGTGCGAGGTTGCGTTTGCGCGTCTGCCGGTCTCGTGTTTTATCGCTGTGCAGGTCGAGCCGTCGGCGGATCCGCTCCATCCCGTGACGACGTTGCTTGGCTTCGCGTGTTACGATGCGACGATGAAAGGTTTTTTCGGTCCGACGGGTGTGGACGCGCAGCGCCGCGGGCGCGGCATTGGCAAAGCGTTGCTCGTCGCCTGTTTGCAAGCGATGCGTCACGAAGGTTACGGTTATGCGATCATCGGCGGGGTGGGTCCCGCGGAATTTTACAGCAAGGCAGTCGGCGCGACGTTGATCGAAGGCTCTGCGCCAGGCATTTACCAGGGGATGTTGCGGCCATGAGCGCGAAACTATTTGATGCGATTGTGTTTGATTTAGGCGGTGTGTTGGTTGAGTTGAGCGGTGTGCCGCAAATGTTGGCTTGGATGCAAACGCCGATTACTGTGACGGAGTTGTGGCAACATTGGCTATCCTCTGCTGCGGTGCGTTCGTTTGAAACAGGACAATGCACTGCCGAAGCATTTGCCGCGCAGATTTGCCGTGAGTTTGCGTTGGGGGTTTCGCCTGAGACATTTCTGCAAGCCTTCATCTCTTGGCCCCGTCAACTGTTCCCCGGTGTGCGTGAACTGCTGCGGGCGTTGTCGCCGTGCTATACCTTGGTGTCATTGTCGAACACCAACGCCTTGCATTGGCAACGCCTCCAACGTGAAATGGATTTCTTGCACCTGTTCGCTCTCAATTTGCCTTCGCATGAAACGCAGTTGATCAAGCCTGATCGTGAAGTGTTTATTCATGCCATCAAAACCATCGGCGCGCCGCCCAAGCGCATCGTGTTCGTGGACGACAATCAACAGAATGTTGACCAAGCCCGCGCCGTCGGCATGGAAGCGCATCGCACTGTGGGCATTGCGGAAGTCAAGACGAAACTTGACGAGTTGGGATTATTAGTCAGATAGGCGTTACACCGTTGGGACTATTGCGCTGCGAAGATACGAAGAGCGCGAAGAAAAACAAAAAGCATCTTCGCGTTCTTCATCTCTTTGCGGTTCAACCGCGTAACGCCTATCAGAGGAGGGGATAACCGATGCTAGACCTGCGCGCAATTCAAAAGCCGTTGAAAGAACAATATCGCAGCGATCCGAATGCGTCGCGCATCACGCTCAAGGCGCGCGGCAGTCAAACCGAGACGCCGCTCTCATGCTCCGTTGATATTGGTCGCGCGATTTACGCAGCTGAAGCGCATCAAGGGGTAGGCGGCGCAGGCACAGCCGCTTGTTCAGGCGACTTATTGTTGGGAGCATTGGCGGCGTGCGCGCAGCTGACGTGCCAGATGGTGGCAACGGCGATGGGCGTGCCGACGAATCGCATCGAGGTCGTCGTCGAAGGCGATGTGGATTTGCGAGGCACATTGGGGATTGCCAAAGATGCGCGCGTCGGCTTCGCGCAAATGCGTGTGCGCTTCGAGGTTGACGCGCCGGCAGCAACGACGGCGCAGCTCGACACGTTGCGCGAGAAAGCCGAGCAGTATTGTGTGGTGCTGCAAACGCTGAGGCAGCCGCCGCCCATTCAAACGGAATGGATGATAGGCTGAGCGGATAGCCAAAGAGAACGCCCACTCGGATGGAGTGGGCGTTTATCTTTTGGCTGGCTAGAGCGTCTAACTCAACAGCTCATGCGCGACGAGTGCGATTGGCACAGAGCCATAACTCAAGAGTCGGTCGTGGAATTTTTGTAGCGAGAACGCTGCGCCTTCGCGCGCGGCCACGTCCTTGCGTAGTTGATGAATCGCCTCTGCGCCCATCAAGTAAGCGCAGGCGACGCCGGGAAACATCGAGTTACGCACGGCTTCGACTTGCGCTTCTTCTTGCGTCAGCCCGACGTGACTGGTGTAGAACGCGACGGCGTCTGTCAACGTGAAACGTCCCAAATGCAGATTGGCGTCCACGACGGCGCGGGCGGCGCGGCGCACCTGCATGTGCAGATGCACGAACGCTTCGAGCGAGGAGTAGAAATTGAGCTCGCCCATCAAATCCGTCGCATAACTCGCCCAACCTTTCGAGAGGATGGTGCCGCTGAACAACGCAAGGCGTGTGGCGCAATCAATCCCCGCGATTTGTCCCAGACGGGAGGGCGCGCGCGCTGCGTGAAAGTTTTGCGCGTAATGACCCAGTCCGCCATGTTGGATGGCGTGATCAATTTTGATGCTGGCGTAGCTCATGGCGCGCAACCGTTCCATCTGGTCGTCGTGCGAGAGCAGCGCGTCAATCGGTGGCACCCAATAATCGTAACTGGGCAAGGTGTCGAAAACGGGAGGCGCGTGATACGACAAGAAGCCGAGATACGGCGCCGCGCCGCGAAACGGTTCGGGCGTCAAGATGTAATTCAGCGGGTAGTCGGGCCATGTTACAAGCTTTCGTTCGATAGCGACTCGCCGCCCCTCGCTCCAGCGCTTTTGGAAGCTCGCCACATAATTTTCGAGCGTGGGGCGCATGTCGCTCGCGCTTGCCAACACCTTTTGCCAATCGCCATCGCGCCGATGCTTGCGCGCCTCGCGCATGAGCTGTTCCTTCAGTTGATTGAAATGTGCCCACCCATCGGCCGCGACGTGTTCGCCGTTTTTGTCGAGAGCGTGTCCCTTTGCTAACACTAAATCGAAGAACGCTGCGCCGCACCCCACGTTGTCGAGCGGTTGTTTCAGCAGCTCTTCGCTAAGGTAACGCTGGTGGTTGGTGAATGCCAAGATTGTGCGGTCAGCAACTTCGCGCAGCTTCGTTGCGCCCAGTTGATGTTGTTGAATCAGACGATTGATGCCGTGACTGCAAAAGTTGAGCGCGCCGAGACAATCGCGAATTGCTTTTTGGGTCCAGGCGGGCGGCGCGGCGCGTACATTGGCGCGTCCTTGCGCCAACAGACGCGGCACATCGCTCAGACGAGCCAGCGCTGCTTCGAGCCGTTGTGTGATGGGCGCGAAATCACGCCAGAACAACGCCAGGATACCGAAAATGGCTTCACTGGTGTAGAGCGATGGATTGCCTTGCTGGAAGTGGGGACTACGAAATTCAGCGAGCTGCATCGTCAGGTAGTTGCTCGCCATGTCGTAGTCTATCCGCTCGGCCACACTCAACTCGTCACGTTTGATGGTGACGCGTAAGCGCACGAACAAGCGCTCCATGTCGTTGCACACATCGGCGACGCCATTATCGCTGAAGTCGGGCAACCGATGGTCATGCTCGTGGATGCCGATGAACGTCGCATTGACGGGACGATGTTTGTAATACGACGTGAAGAAATCGTTGAGCCAGTTGGCGAAGGCAGAAGAAGAGGCAGACATAAGCCTACAGCAGACGTATGACTATCCGCATACGCGCTATTGAATGTAGTCAGTCTTTGGCGGATTGTCAAGCCTTGCGAAAGTTTAGAAGCTGCGCGAGGAGAAAAGAACAAAGGACGAGAGCCAAAGGCAGCCTTCATCCTTTGGCTTTCATCCTTTGTGATGATGGCCCGTAGGGAATTCGAATCCCTGTTTCTGCCTTGAGAGGGCGGCGTCCTGGTCCACTAGACGAACGGGCCACACCGTCAGTCGGCATTCTAACAAGCTTTGTGAGAGCTGTCAAAATTTTTGACAGCTCTCTCTTCGACTGATATAATCCCGTGCGCTTTTAACATTGAGGAGGTATGGGATGTACGCAATTTTCAAGAGCGGCGGCAGGCAATATCGTGTCGCTGTTGGTGAAACCATCGAGATTGGACGGTTGAACGCCAAAGCAGGTGAGCAGGTCAAGTTTGAGGAGGTGGTGTTGTTGGGCGGCGAGAATCCTGTGGTGGATCCTGCCGCATTGAAGGGCGTGAGTGTGACCGCAACAGTGGTGGCGCATACGCGCGGCGTGAAGCAGCTGGGCATGAAATACAAGCCGAAGAAGTTTTATCGCCGCAAGGTGGGCAGCCGGGAAGACTTGACTCGTGTGCGAGTGTTGGGCATTAACACGCTAAGAGATGATGATAGTCTAATTGCCTCTAATGCCTCCTAAGCGTCTCTAGGTCTTATACGTCTTAAGGGCGCTTAGAGGAGCTTATGAGGAAATAAGGAGATTGATATGGCACATAAAAAGGGTGGCGGCAGCAGCCGCAATGGACGTGACAGTCGTGGGCAACGGCTCGGCGTCAAAATTTATGATGGTCAACAAGTTGATTCGGGCATGATTATCGTGCGCCAGCATGGCAATACGTTTCATGCAGGCGAGAATGTAGGCGTCGGACGCGACTTCACGTTGTTTGCGAAAGCCGCGGGCTATGTGAAATTTGAGTTCGTGGGCGCGCACAAGAAGCGCGTGAGCGTGTATCCAGAAAGGCAGACGGCGTAAATGAAAGCAGACATTCATCCCAAGTATTATCCGAATGCGCGCATCGTGTGCGCCTGCGGCAACGTCTGGACGACAGGCGCGACGTTGCCCGAAATTCATCTTGATCTCTGCTCGAACTGTCATCCGTTCTATACGGGTGAGCAACGCATCGTGGACACGGCAGGGCGCGTGGATCGCTTCAAGATGCGTCTGGCGCAAAAGCGCGACGTCGTGAAGAAAGAAAAGACGCGCAAAGAGAAGTTTGTGGTCGTGACCGAGGAAGCGCCTGCGCCAACAACCTAGCGCGAGCGACGAACCGCTGAAGACCTCCGACTGAAATTGTCTCGGAGGTTTTTATTTGGTGAGGGGAGAGTGACCCATGAAGCAACAACCCGACGGCGGTTGGATTGAATTGATTTGCGGCAGCATGTTTAGCGGCAAGTCCGAGGAATTGATTCGGCGCGTGCGTCGCGCGCAAATCGCCAAGCAAAACGTGCAGGTTTTCAAACCAGCCCTTGACACGCGCTACGCGCAAGAGAAAGTCAGCTCACACAACGGCATGCAAGTCGAGGCGTTCGTCGCGCAGAATGCGACGGACCTCGTGCGTCAAATGAAGCCCGAAACCGATGTCGTCGCCATTGACGAAGTGCAGTTCTTCGATTGGACGATTGCCGAAGTGTGCAACACGCTCGCGGAGCAAGGCAAGCGCGTCATCCTCGCGGGACTTGACATGGACTTTCGCGGCGAGCCGTTCGGACCAATGCCGTTGCTGATGGCGCAAGCGGAGCTGGTCGAAAAACTGCACGCGATTTGCATGGTGTGCGGCGCGCCCGCCACGCGCACCCAGCGCCTCATCAATGGCGAGCCTGCGTCGTATGATGACCCTGTGATTCTGGTCGGCGCGAGCGAGGCGTATCAGGCGCGCTGCCGTAAACATCATATCGTGCCGCGCAAAAAAAGCGAAGTGTAAACCTTGCAAAGGTGTGTAACCTTCGCAAGGCTGGC
>CAZDYP010000105.1:0-17927 GCA_964509505.1 uncultured Anaerolineae bacterium
CGCTCCATGCGCTCCACATTCACCACGAACACAATCGCCCCGCCAACCTCTACTTCGACCGGCGTGGGCATATAGAGTTCGCCGGGCTCCATCACGGGCGGCAAGGGATTCACGAATTGAGTGCGGCGATGACAATTCTCGCGGATGATGTTCAGCACCGCGCCAACCTTCTCATCCGAAACGCCGATGATCATGGTCGCGTTGCCTTCGCGCAAAAAGCCGCCCGTCGTGCTGATGGTCGTAGATTGAAACCCCGCTTCTTTCAACGCTTCTGTTAAATCATGCGAGTCATCGCTGTTCACGATGCTAACAACGAGCTTCATCGCCTCCCTCCGTATTGAGTCATGGGTAATTCGTAACGGGTACTGGGAAACTAGAGATTCCCAATACCGATTACGAAATACGAATTTCTAATTAACGTCAATGTGGGATAAGGTTGCGGGCGATTGAACATCGCGCCGACTCACTGCGAAACCCGCCTGCGCGGGTACAGTTCCAGCCGATGGAGGTTGGCTTGGCGCTGCGGTGCGCGCGCATTGCCTTCGCGGTGGCTTATCCCGCATTCACGTTAATTACTAAATCAAGCCGCCGACACAACTCTGCCGTCACTACGTCTTTCGCTTGCGCCGCGTCAATCACAACCCAGCGTTCAGGTTCCTGCGCAGCGAGCGACAGATAGCCTTGTCGCACACGCTCGTGAAATTCGAGCGTCTGCGCATCGAGGCGGTCAAAGGTCGCGTTCCCCTGCTGTTTGCGTCGCAAGCCCTCCGCTACATCTATGTCAAGATAGAACGTCAGGTCGGGCGCAAGTCCACCTGTTGCAAACAACGTCACCTGACGCAACAAGTTCAAATCCAAGCCACGTCCATAGCCTTGATAGGCTAAACTCGAATCGGCGTAGCGGTCACACAACACGATGCGCCCTGCTTGCAACTGCGGGCGAATGAATTGCTGCACGTGCTGCGCGCGCGACGCTGAGAACAACAAGAACTCTGTGGTCGCGTGCATCTCCGTATGCGCTGGCGAGAGAATGAGCTGGCGAATCAAATCGCTAAGGCGCGTGCCGCCCGGTTCGCGCGTCTGCACGCAAGGCAGTTGGCGTTGCGTCAAATAAGCGCACACCGCGCGTAGCTGCGTGGACTTACCGCTGCCTTCGGGTCCTTCAAACGTGATGAACATACTTAGTCGCTAGTCGCTAGTCGTGAGTCATTAGTCGTTAGTCGCTAGTGACTAACGACTAACCACTAGCGGCTAGAGTAGATTCGCACCGAACGATTGGGCTCTTTGCCTTGACTGGTCGAGAGCAAATTCGAGGCGCGCGCGAGTTCGTGTTGGCGACGGCGCACGAATGCGTTTTGCGGCGACAGGTCAACCGCATCTTTCTTGCCGTTCAGGATGTCGTCAATCGCCTGTTGCGTTTCTTCAGCTGCCTCGTCGAATGGCTCTTCTCTGTATTCGCGCTCAAGTCCGAAGATGTCCGCCAAACAACTTTCTAGCTGCGCCGTGCTGTTGGTGCGCAAAACGTAAATCGGGATGCTGCGCCGCTCGGCTTCGCTAATGCGCTGCGGGCGCTTGCGGTAGTAATTTTTCAGCGTCAACACGACATCGGCTTCATCCAATTCGTTGACGACCAGCACCGACAAGTTCATGCCGCGCGCGACTTGTTGCAGCCGGCTTTGGCTTACGCCATAGGGATAGGCGCGTAACGTCTGCGTGATTTTTTTCGACGCGACAGGCGCCTCAGTTGTTAGCGGATGGCGCGCCACACTTGGCGCTTCCGCTTGCGGCGCAAATGGCAAGGTAGTCTGCGGGAGCGGCGCTTGCGCGCCTGCGCCGTCGCCGCGTGGACGCGGCGGCGGTTTCGGACGCTCGACGACGATTTGCCCCGCCTCATCGCGCGCGCGCAATTCGGGCGCAGGTTGTCTGCCGCGCAGCAATTGGTCAACGGCGACTGCGACATCGTGATGCACAACGAGGCGATCACGCGCTTGAATTTCGACGAGCACTTCAAAGGTTGGCGGCGCTTTGCGTTCGAGGATGGACTTTTGTGTGCCGCGCCGGCGCGCCTCTTCGTCGGAGAGTGTGACGCTTTGAATGCCGCCGATGAGGTCGGCGAGCGTCGGGTTCATCATCAAATTTTCGAGTGTGTTGCCGTGCGCCGTGCCAATGAGCTGCACGCCGCGCTCGGCGATGGTGCGCGCCGCTTCGGCTTCGAGCTCACGCCCGATTTCGTCAATGACGATGACTTCGGGCATGTGATTCTCGACGGCTTCGATCATCACCTCATGTTGCAGCGTCGGCGTAGCAACCTGCATGCGGCGCGAGTGTCCAATCGAAGGATGGGGAATGTCGCCATCGCCGCCGATTTCATTCGAAGTGTCCACAATAACCACGCGTTTGGCGTCGCTGAGGACGCGCGCCGATTCGCGCAACATCGTCGTCTTGCCAATGCCAGGCCGTCCCAGCAGTAGCACGCTCTTGCCGCTCTTCACCAAATCTTCGATGATCTCGATGGTGCCATAGACGGCGCGCCCGACTCGGCACGTCAGTCCAATGATTTTGCGTTGGCGATTGCGAATGGCGGAGATGCGATGCAAGGTGCGCGCGATGCCCGCGCGGTTGTCGTCGCCAAACTCGCCGATGCGCTGCACGACGTACTCAATTTCGGATGCGCTTACTTCGCCTTCGCTCAAATCCGTTTCATGGTCAACGTAACGCGCTTCGGGAGGGCGTCCCAAGTCCATCACAATTTCTAGTAAGGTATCAAATTTGTTTTCTGCTCGTAACGCCTCGCTGATGGTAGGCGGCAGCACACTCATCAGGGTTTCGAGGTCGTCGGTAATTTCGTATTGCATGATTTAGCTATTGGAGATTAGAGATTAGCGATTGGGCGCGAATCTCCTGATAAACATTCCTCGGTGACTGATTCGGTGAGGCGCGTTATCTGCGTCGTAGTGCGCATCTTCGCATTGACGGCAACAGACAAGGGTTTGAGAACAGGCTTTTTGATCAGCACGGTCGTGTGCTTGACCATGAGCAGCTCGGTTGCCAACGGCGCGCAGCCCGCACGCAGAATCGCGCCCGACAATTCGCTTTGATATTCGCGCACACTGAAATAAATGCGCTGGCTGCGTGACGGTGTCAAACTGATGGCTTCTTGAACGAGCGCATCGGTGTGCTCTAAGGCGTTTGGATGCACTAGCATTTTCAACCAACAAGCGTTCTCGCCGCGAATCAATCGTAAGGCCGCACGCACTTCGTCTTTCACTTCCCACACGTAACGCTGTTCCCACCGTCGTCCCCAGCCTTCGCGGTAGGGCGCGTCGGCGTGGCTTTGCGGCATATTCTCCGCCAGCTGCACCAGCTTCGGCGTGACGGCGCTGTAAAATTGACCAACCGCCCAAATGTCGCGTGGACGTTGCAAGCGCCAAAAAACAGGCTTCGTGTTTTTGTTGACGGGCTCGCCATTATGCACACGCTCGTAAACCCGCGAGCGCGCATACGCGCTGAAGCCCAATTGCCAAAACAAATCCAATTCAGGCGTGTCGTCCAGCAAGCGCGCATACACGCGCTGCACTTCATGCTCGCCAACGGCTTTGATGAAATGGGTTAAGAGCTGTCGCCAAATATGTGCGGCATCCACGCCATTCGCTTTTTGCAATGAGGGCGCACAGAAAATCAAGTCGGCGTCGTTGCGCTCGCGTCGTTCACGATACTGCAAATAGCCGACGAGGTTCGCGCTTTCGCCCGTCTCATCCATGACAAAGGTGCGGACGCTGCGGCTGCTGAAGGGCCAGAGCGTGGACATAGCGGCAGTGCCCGGATGAGGGGGCCACAGCAACGCGCGTTTCAAATCAAGATACACGCCGCGATCTTGCAACTGCGTCAGCAAGAGCGCATCAGGTAAACGAAATGGGCGAATCAACAGAAAACTCCAAACGTCCAACGTCTAACTCCAACTTCCCAGCCTAGTAAGAAACCCGTCCATAGCTAAATCATGGACGGGTTTAAGCCCACGAGACACTAGACATGTGGCGCTGCGGCAGACGATGATTCTGTCAATGCAGCCACAATCGTCATATCGGGTCTCTATCCTCTCTACCACATTTAAATGCCCAGTAAACGATTCAGCCAATCCTTCTTCAATTCCAGCTGACGTAAGCGCAACTCTATGAGACGGCGTTCGTCTTGTTGTTGTGTCCGCAAGTCGTTCAATGCTTGTTGATGCAGCCGCAATTCGTCTAGCTCTTGTTCCAACTTCAACAGGCGTTCGCGCAGCCGCGTGTTCTCTTCTTTCAAATTGAAATTGTCTTGAATGATCACGCCCAACAAGCTGCGATTGGTTTGCTGGCTGTTCAAGATCGCTTCTTGTCCCGCCGCGAAGCCTTGCAGCATATCGCGCAACACCGACACGGGTTGCTGCTGCGCTTCTATCAGAGCCTGCTCGCGCTCCTCAGCCGTGACGATGGTTGGCTTCGTTGGGTCGTGATGGTTCGGATTGGCTGCTGAGTTATTTTTTAAGTGTGTCGCCACTTCTGCCGCCGATTTGCCTTGCGCCAACAACTCTTTAACCGTTTGCAGTTTCTTTACGTCCCCTGCTGTATAACGATCTGACGCGGAGCCAACCGCCGAAGCCGACAATTGCGCGGCAAACTCCCTCGTCCAACGCTTCAATTGATTCACCGAGATATTGAGTTGGTGCGCCACAGTGTGTGGCGACAGAAGTTGCGGATCCGCCATAGAGTCTGCAGATAGCATTTAGCCGACGGCAGGTAATGAATGACTTATAGCTGATTGCGAATAGCGCATGGTGTCTGGCTAATGCCATTCGCTATCTACCATCCGCTAGTGGTCGTCCACCACGCGATAGGTTCCGTCAATCGTCTCGCCTTTGGCTTGGGATGGCGCGCCGCTGCTGCCTAGCTGTTGGCGATACCGCTCGACGATGTCGGAGGGTGACAGAGCGATGAAACCGCGAATGCCAATGATTAACAGCGTCAAATCGTCCACGACGCCCAATGGACCGAAAACGGCTTCAGGCACGAAATCAACGGGTGACAAAATGTAAAGGAACGTGATAATTGGAATCAGCTTGGTCAACACAGGCACACGCGGATCCGTTAGTAATTTCCATGCGAGTTGCCCTATGCGTACCAGTTCAGCCCCCAACCCTGCTCTGTTGACAGGATTGGGTGATGGTGTGGGGGGATTGCTCATAGCGTACCTCCTGAACAGCCTGTCAGACCTGACGCACTCATTATAGTTGACGCCCATTGATTTGGCAATACCCTACGTGCCTATATAATCAATGCTCTGAGCTCTCATCATTCTTTCATATTTTCATCACGCGCATTTAACCGTTCTTGCTTTACAATTAAACACAGCTGTTTCTACGTGTTTGAAAGGTCACCGTGAATAGATCAACCGTTGTTATCCTGATTGTGGGCGCCATGGTCTTAAGCCTCTGCAGTGGCGCATTCGCTGGCGGCATCGCAGGTTTCGTGGCAGGACGCTTTAGCGCGTTCGGAGCGCGCCGCTTGGCGCCGCTTGGCTATCGCTATGGCGCGCCGCTGCCCCGCCCCTTCTTCAGTCAACCGAATCCTCGCAACCAACCCAATCAACCCAATCCGCCGCAAACACCGCCTAATCAACGCAACGCGCCTCCACCTCCATCCCCGCTTGGACAAGCGCAGGTCGTGGTCGTCGAGGTCGTGAGAGATTCGCCCGCCGCGCAAGGAGGTTTGCAAGTTAACGATGTCATCGTTTCATTTGAGGGGCAAACCATCACCAATCAAGCTCAACTCACAAGTCTCATTGGTCAACGTCAAGCGGGCGACCTCGTGACGCTGCAAGTGCGACGCAACAACGAGCTGCGCACATTCAACATCAAACTCGGGGCGAATCCCACAGGCGGCACAGGCGCATATCTCGGCGTGCGACTCATACTGAGACCCATCAATGCGCCCGTGCCGCGCCAATCGAATTGAGAGCGAACTTCCGAAGCCTTGTCTTTGTCACGCATCTTATTTTATCTATTATCCCGCTTATCAATCAAAGCATAAAGGTTCTATTGACTTTGGTGTAGAAGCATCCTGAGCTGGTCGAAGGGTGAGGCGATTCCACAACCTGCATGGGTTGACACGCTCACCATGCTGCCAGCCCTACGCCCAAGCCAGCAGACCCAGCATAAAGCATAAGGAGCGAACTATGCGCAAGCGAACTATCGTCATTGGAATCGTACTCGTCGCCATCGCCGCCGTCGCTGGTTATTTCATTTATACTAACAACACCCGCGCCAGCGCCGCGGCCACCCAAACCCAACAAACCGCCACGGTGACGCGCGGCAACCTTATCGCCACCGTGAACAGCGCGGGCCCGGTCGCCGCGCGCGCGCAGGTGGCGCTGAATTTCGGCACCGCCGGTACCGTCAAACAGATCTATGTCAAAGTCGGCGATGTGGTCAAGCAAGGTGACGTGTTGGCAGAGCTCGATTCGACCGATTTGCAATTCTCGATGGCTAACGCGCAAATCGCCTTTAATCAACAACTGATTCAATATCAGAAGGCGAAAGCGGGGCCAACTGCCGATGAATTGGCGGCTGCGCGCGCCAACGTCGAGTCGGTACAAGCCAATTATGATTTGGCAGTGCGTAAAGCCAACCTCAACGATGACCAGCTGGTGCAGCTGCGCAACAGCCTCGAAAAATCCGCGATTGCGCTGCAAAAGGCGCAGTCGGATTACGATAAAGCTGTCTCCGAACGTAAGAGCGACTTGACCGCGCAAGCGATTGCGTTGCAGCAAGCCAAGCTCGACTACGAATCGGCGCAAGCCAATTATAACATTCAAGTTGCCAACATCAATGACTCCAACGTGCGCAGCGCAGCTTCATCGTTGCTATCCACGAAAGCAAACCTAGCCAAGCTAGAGAACTCGCCGACTCAACAAGATTTGCAAATTGCAGAAGCGCAAATGGAGCAAGCGCGGCTGAATTTGGCGCAAGCGCAATACAAGATGCGGAACATGCAAATCGTCGCGCCATTTAACGGCACCGTCACGCAGGTCAACATTGACAACTTTTACGCCGTAGCCGGTAACACCGCCGCCATTCAATTGTCCGATTTGAGCAAGCTGCAAATCACGGTCAACATGGCTGAGGTGGATATCGGCAAAGTGAAAGTCGGGCAGGACGTGAACATCACCTTTGATGCGCTGCCTGATCGTCCGCAACTCACGGGGAAAGTTGAGCAAGTGGCGCTCGTCGCCGTGACGCAACAAGGCGTCGTCAACTATCCGGTCGTCATCGTGTTGGATTCGCCCGATACGAGCGTCATCAAGACAGGCATGACGGCGAACGTCGCGATTGTCGTGGACAAACGCGAGAACGTGTTGCTGGTGCCCAATCGCGCGCTGCGTAATCAGGGACGACAAAAAGTCGCGCAGGTGCAACAACCCAACTTGAACACGCCATTGCAGACCGTCGTGCAAACAGGTTTGCAAAGCGATACCCATAGTGAAGTGTTGAGCGGCTTGAAGGAAGGCGACGTCGTCGTCATCACCACCACCACACGCACCACGACCCCGACGGGTGGCTTTGGACCAGCGGGAGGCGGACCGCCACCGGGCAACGTGATCATTCGATAAAGCTCTATTTCACACAGAGGCGGAGACATTCACATGCAACGTTTCGTGTTACTGGGCATGAGCCTCATGCTCATTGGGCTGGTGGCAGCCTGCGCTCTAGGCAGCTTGACCACACCCGACCCAACACCTACACCACAAACCATTGCGCCGACACCCACCGCTGCGGCGCAAGCAGCTCCCACAGCACCACCAAGACCGACCACGCAACCTGCCAACACTCCAGCTCCGGCAGCGCAAGCCACTCCCAGCGCCCCCACCACGAGCGGGGACCTGGTGCGCGTTGTATTTGTGGCAGGCAAGAATGAAGCGCGGTACCGGGTGCGCGAACAACTGGCGGGGGTGTCGTTGCCTAGCGATGCGGTGGGTGTGACGAAAGAAGTGTCAGGCACCATCGTGGCGCGCATGGATGGCACGATCTTGTCGGAGCAATCCAAGATCACGGTAGATTTACGCACGTTGAAAAGCGACGATAATCGTCGGGATAATTTCCTGCGGATGGACACGCTCAACACCAATCGTTTTCCGTTTGCGGTGTTCGTCGTGAAGGAAGCGAAAGGCTTGGTCGCGCCGCCCAAACCCGGCCCCATCGAGTTCAAGCTCGTCGGCGATTTGACGATTCGTGATGTGACACGCTCTATCACCTGGGATGTGAAAGGCGCCATCACAGGCGACGAAGCCACCGGGCAAGCGAAAACCAGTTTTACCTTTGCCGAGTTCAATTTGCGACAACCACGGGTGCCTTTGGTGCTCAGTGTAGAAGATAACATTCGATTGGAGATTGATTTGCACGTGCAGCGCGCGGCGCGCTGACGATAACCCAACAATCGGCAATTCAGAGAGCAGAGTGATATAATTCGGTGGAGTCAGCGGACATTGAGACCGAATCACTCAATGACCGAGGGCAACCATATTGATTACGAGGAATGCTCATGCACCGCTATACGTTCCCTCTGCTTTTCACCTTGCTGTTCGCTCTGATGGCTTGTGGTGGAGACACAGCAGCGCCAACAGCGCCGCCGCCGCCCACTGATACCCCTGGCCCACCAACGCCCACGCCGAGACCAACGGCTACGCCCACGCGCGTCGTTGCTTTTACACCTGCGCCCACCGCCACGCCGACCTTGCCGCCGCCGCCGCCACCACCGACACCGATTCCATTGCAACCCAATTCGCCCGTGTTCACCATCACGGTGAATAGTCAACCCATCGGCGTCATCAAAGCGCTGAACGGTGTGCAAGGAGGCCCGCGCCCTATCGTACAAGGCGATGAGGACTTGACGGGCATGTATCAAGATGGCGGCGTCAATGTGGTGCGCGTGCCGCAAGACGATGGCTTTACATATACGTTGGCAGGTATCTTTCCCGATGCGTCCAAAGCGCCGACGGATCCTGCCGCCTACAACTTCGCGGCGATTGACGAGCAGCTCAAGAGCATCATCGCAACGGGCGCGACGCCGCTATGGCAAGCATTGTACGACATCGGCGGCGGCGACCGTTGGAGCGCATGTTGTCAAGGCGGACGCCCGCCGCAAGACGTGAGCAAATGGAGCGCGGTCATTACACGCACGCTCATGCACTTCAACGAGAAGTGGGCGAATGGCTTCGAGTGGAACGTGCGCTACGTCGAGTTCAGCAACGAACCATGCAGCTTAGGCGGCTTCGATTGCGCCACGCCGCAAGGGCGGCAACAACTCTTCCAGATGTATGCGGCGTTTGCGCGCGCAATTCGTGAGTACAACCTTCAGTTCAAACGCAGTGTGAAAGTGCTGTGTTGTGCTGCCACGATCAGCGCGCGAAATGTGCAGCCCAGCTTGGCGTTGATTGATGAGTTCATTCGTTACGCGCAGACCAATGGCGTGCCGCTCGATGGCTTGTCATATCACGCTTACGACACGCCTGCGAACCAATTGCAAGTCGCGCAAGGTGTACGAGATCGCCTCAACGCGGCTAACCTGAGACAAGTGCCTGTCTGGAATACGGAATGGGGGATGGCGGCTGATGACATTCCTCAACCCGTGAAGGCGTTGAGCCCGACCGTGCAGAGCGCGTATGCCGCCGCGCACCACATCCAAACCAAAACATGGACGCAAGGGTTGTGGGAGGAAGCCATCGTCTATCGCGGCAATCGCGGCGCGCCACGCCCTAACCTTCAAACACCCAGCGAGTCCCTCTTCTTCGCGCCCAACGGCAAACCGAAGCCTGCTTATTGGACGTGGCAGATGTTGAGCAAGATGGTAGAGGAAACGCCACAACGTTTAGGCTTCACCGCGTCCAATGTGAAAGCGTCGCCAACGTTGCTGGTGGGGCGCAATCCGGCCGCAAACCATGTAGATTTGTTGTTAGCGCATTGGTGCTTGAGCCAGACCGCCGACTGTCCAGCCTATGTGTATAATGTTCGCATCGCCGGCTTACGCGCAGGCGCAAAATACATTGTCGAACGATTAAAAGTTGATGACAAGACCGATGTGCTTGCCGTCAATGAGTTCGCGCTTTACACTGTCGGAGCCGACGGCAGGCTCTCACTGACGTGGAAAATTGATTTGTGGTCGGTGCATTTCATACGACTCATACCTCAACCATAACAGTAAGACTCTCCCGACTTGAATAGAGAGGAGCAGCGTTCCTCACACTCACGAAGCATGGCGAGCTTGTCGAACCATGCAAGTCCCATCGAGTCGCCCGCACCCTTCGACACGCTCAGGGCGCTAGTTCTACATCAAAGTCGGTAGAGTCAACAGTAGTTACTACCACCATGATAGAAGTTTCCAACATCTCCAAAATCTACAAGATGGGCGATGTCGAAGTCAACGCCTTGCGCGGCGTGTCGTTTATGATCCGCGACGGCGAAATGGTCGCCATCATGGGCCCCTCAGGGTCGGGCAAGTCCACTTTGATGAACATGCTGGGCTGCCTCGACAAACCGACGAGTGGTTCATACAAACTCGACACCATCGAAGTCAGCCTGATGAACGATAACCAGCTCGCCGAGATTCGCAACAAGAAAATTGGCTTCGTCTTTCAACAGTTCAATTTGTTATCGCGCACGCCCGCCATCAATCAAGTCGAGTTGCCGCTCGTCTATGCGGGCGACAAAGACCGTCGCAAGAAAGCAATGGCGGCACTGGACACGGTGGGACTGATCGGACGCGCGCATCACAAACCCAACGAGCTTTCCGGTGGTCAGCAGCAGCGCGTCGCCATTGCGCGCGCGCTCGTCAACAATCCCTCCATCATCATGGCAGACGAACCGACGGGCAACCTCGATAGCAAAGTGGGCGCGGAAATCATGCACGTCCTACAAACCTTGAACAAGCAACGTGGCGTCACGATTGTGATGGTCACACACGACCCCATGATCGCCGAACATTGCCAACGCATCATCATGGTGCGCGATGGCTTGATCGAGCGCGAGCAGCTCAACCCACGCCCGCGCCAAGCGCTGCATATTGACGAGAAGCGGGTCTATTGAGTCACTTGGTCACAGAGTCACGTGGTCACTTGGTCGGGCCCGCAGCACGATCAGTTGACTATACGACCACCTGACTACGCGACTAGCGACTAACGACTAAGGACTAGCGACTATGACGTTCTTTGAAAGCATCCGTATCGCCCTCCGTAGTTTGTCTGCGAACAAACTGCGTTCGGCGCTGACCATGTTGGGTATCATCATTGGCGTGGCGGCCGTGATTGCGTTGATGGCGCTCGGGCGTGGCGCGCAAAATCAAATCATTGCTTCGATTCAAGCCAACGGCACGAACCTGCTGTTCATCAGTCCAGGCGCCATCCAACAAGGCGGCGTGAGCCAGGGTCAAGGTTCGGCGGCGACGCTGACGCTCGAAGACGCCTACGCGCTTAAAGATGCTGAACTAGCGCCTGCCGTGGCGGAGGTCGCGCCCGAGCTGAACACGCAAGGGCAATTGACATTTCAAGGACAGAATACGCGCGTCCGCGTGTTGGGCGTCACCGAGCCGTATGCCGTCGTGCGGAACACCAACATCGCTGATGGCGAATGGATTAGTGAAGGCAACGTGACGGCGCGCGCCACCGTCGTCGTGTTGGGTCCGACCACGGCCGCCAATTTGTTTGGTGAAGGCACTGCGGTTGGTCAATCCATCAAAATTAATGGCGTGCCTTTCCAAGTCATTGGCGTGACGGTGCCAAAAGGCGGCACCGGTTTTGGCAGCCAAGATGACGTGGCGTTTGTGCCCATCACGACGATGAGTGCGCGCTTATTCGGAGGTGGACGCTTCCGCGGTCAAACCAACGTCTCGCAAATCAGCGTGCAAGTCACAGATTCCTCGCAAATTAAACCCGCCACTGAGCAAATCACCGAAATTTTGCGCCAACGGCATCGCATCACCTTTGGCGACAATGACTTTCGCGTGACGAGCCTCGACGACATTCTCAACACCATCACCCAAGCCATTGGCATTTTCACCTTGTTTCTCGGCGGCGTCGCGGCCATCTCCTTGGTAGTGGGCGGTATTGGCATTATGAACATCATGCTGGTAACCGTGACGGAACGCACGCGCGAGATTGGCATTCGCAAAGCCATTGGCGCGAAGCGGCGTGACATCCTCATACAATTTTTAACTGAATCGGTTGTCCTCTCGGTAACGGGAGGCTTGCTCGGCATTTCACTTGGTTGGGCTATCTCACGCTTGATTTCAGGCATCCCCCTCAATGGCAGCACCTTGACTGCCGTCGTTGACCTGGATGCCGTGCTGTTGGCGACGACGTTCTCGACATTGATTGGGTTGTTGTTTGGCGTCTATCCGGCCTATCGCGCCTCGAACTTGAATCCGATTGATGCGCTGCGGTACGAGTAGCGCTTAGAAAGTGTTTTGAAAATATAAGACGGAGACCCTAAAGGTTTCGCTGGCAAGCAAAAAACATTTCAGGCAGGCTTGCGGCGCCACTGGTGAACCCGCTGCGCCAGAAAAACCTTTAGGGTCTGAATTTCAAAACACTCTCTTAGAGATTAGTAATTGGCAATTGGCAATTGGGCGATAACCAATTACCAATTACCAATTGCCAACGACTATGCGTTGGGTCAAGCTGTTTGCCAAAATTGCGTTGGCATTGGCGTTTGCTGCGTTGTGCGCGGCCTTGCCATTAGCGGACTGGATGCCTCCATGGTTCGTCACCGTACAATGTTCGCTGGTGGCTTTTTTATTCATCGCGTATATCAGCAAACTGTTGATTGATACGTTTTTTTTCGATCACTATCAACCTTAGTCGCTAGTCGCTAGTCGCTAGTTGCTAGTGACTAGCGACTAGTGACTAATCAAGAGGTTTGTACATGAGAACACGCTTCGTATTGAGTTTGAGTATGCTGTTGGTCGTCTTGCTAACCGCGTGTGATTTGAATTTTGCTGGCGCGCCTGTTGCATCACCCGCGCCGACGACTGCCGCGAGCGCTGCAAATACCAATGCGACGCCTGGCGGTGGGCAACGCCCCGCCGCACAAGGCACACGCCCGGCTAATTTCACGCCGGGTGGACAACGCCCCACGGGACAAGGCACACCCGGCGGGCAACGCCCTGCAGGACCAGCCACCGCTGCGCCCCGGGCGACGCCCACACCCAGCGCTGCGACAAAAGCGCTGCCGACCGCAGTCGTCGTCACAGTATTGACACCGCTGCCACCCAGCGCTAAAGCGCCGACCGCGGTGCCTATCCCCAATATCGTCATTCCAACACAAATACCGCAAGCGCCTGCTACGCCTGCGCCGACGATTAGCGTCGAGCCTTCATCGTCATCCACACAGCCCACCGTGCGGCGCACACCAACTCCCACACCCAACATAGAAGAGCTACGCGGTAAAATCGTTTTCTTCAGCGACCGCGCTGGCGGTTATCCGCAACTCTACGTGATGAATCCAGATGGCAGCGATGTGCGCTTGTGCCATTGCTCGGAATTGTGGGAAAGTCTGTTCAATCAAGAAAATTACTCGCCCGATAAAAGCTCGTACCTCTACGTGCGTGCGGCTGGAGCGCGCGGTGCGGACATGCAAATCTGGGCGCATTACAACGAGACGAATAGTGACGCGGTGTTGACGGGCAACGCGCCCAACTTTCCAACCGTAGATTACGATGCAGTGTGGTCGCCCGACGGGCGCTACATTGCATGGGTCAGCGAGGTGGATGGCAACGACGAAATCTACCTGCTCGATACCCAATTGCAAGAAACCAAGCGACTGACGACCAATTCGTTTGAATGGGATAAGCGCCCCTCCTTTTCGCCCGACGGCTCGCGCATCGTGTTTTGGTCGAACCGCGACACAAGCCGCAAGCAAATTTGGGTGATGAACCGCGACGGCGCGGAACCCATTAACCTCAGTCAAAATGAGTATAACGATTGGGATCCGTTGTGGGTGAAGTAAATGACACGCTCTGACACGCCAAAAAGTTTCTAAGAGTTTGACGGCAAAACTTTAATCCCTGGCGGTCATTTTTTTCATGTGCGTTTTAACTTGCCATTCTACACTGCGTCAATAAAATCACAGAGGGGCATCCCAAGCACGAAAGGAGATTTTCCATGAAAATCAAAATGTTGGCAGCCATGGTTGGTGTAGTGATTGCCGTTGGCATCATTGGTGGGACAGCGGTATGGGCGCAAGGTGGAACGCAAGGAGGCGCAACACCCGCGCCGAAGTTCGGGCAGCGCTGCGAGGAGTATCAGGCGGCGCTCGCGCAAAAATTGGGTATCAGCGTCGAGAAGTTGCAGCAAGCGCAAAAAGACACAGTCAAAGATTTCATTGATCAAGCCGTCAAGAATGGCAAATTGCCCGCGGACAAAGCCGCCGAGTTGAAGAAAAAGATTGACGAATCGAAAGGCTGTGCTCCATTGGGCGCAGTGAGGGCGCGAGGCGTTGCGAAGGTGGGTATGTTTCGCGCTGGGCTGCAAACAGGGTTAGACGCTGCGGCGAAGGCGTTGGGCATGACGACGGAGCAACTGACGAGCGAGCTCAAAGCAGGTAAGTCTATCGCCGACATCGCCAAAGCAAAGAACGTTGACCTGAAGACGGTGCGCGACGCCGTCATCGCCGCCGAGAAAGCCGCGATTGACCAAGCCGTGAAGAATGGCAAGCTCACGCAAACGCAAGCCGACAAAATGAAGGCTGCGCTCGACAAAGCCGCCGATAAAATTCTGGAGCGCTTCCAACACAAACCAGCCCCATTCCCCAAACGTCGTCCCTAAGACAAGCCGTACCAGAAGCCTGACTTTGGACATTCGCTATAACCAACTTCCGAGTTGCATCCAATGGATGCTAACGACTAATGACTAGCGACTAATGACTAGCGACTAATGACTACCAGGAGGGAACATCCCACATGAAAACCAACATCGTCATTATCCTCATCGCGGTATGCGTCACGGCGGGCGTCGGCTACTACACCTATGAGCTAGGCAAACAAGCAGGCATCAAAGAAGCGATGGAGGCGCGCACGACATTTTTCTCGGATCCGCAACGCTTCCCGGCCGCTAGCGGAAGCGGCGCAACCGTCGTCACACAACAAGGAGGCGGGCAACGCCAAGGCGGGCAGACACAACAAGGGCCACAGGGACAAGGTGGACAAGCTGCGCAATTCGCGCAATTTCTCGGCGGCGTGCAAGGCACTGTCGAGAAAGTTGAAGGCAATCGGCTCACCGTGAGCGTGCAACGCGGGCAGCAAGCACAAACCGTGAAAGTCACGGTGAGCGACGCGACAACCGTGCAAGTGCAGAACCTGACGCCCGCGACCGTGAATGATGTGAAGGTTGGCGCGCGCATTCTGGTTGGCGCAGACAACCCGCAACGGACACAAGGACAACCAGGGCAAGGCGGGGCGCCACAACTGCCGAGCGAATTGACGGCGCGCTCGATCATTGTGTTGCCGGCAAATACGCCATAGGCAAATTGGCAATTTGCTCTACATAGACATTTCACGTAGGGGCGCGATGGCTGCGCCCCTACGCGCATTTTAGAACCATTTGTCCCATGAATTGATGCGCGGGCGCGTTGCGTCCGCGCATTAGCTATGTTACAATCGCGCATCGTTCACACGCATTCACTGTAAGGAGCAAATATGGTTACGGCTATCGTCCTCATCAACTGCGAGCGCGAACACATCAACGATGTCTCGCAAAAAATGTTGGAGTTTGAAGGTATCACGGAAGTCTTTTCTGTTGCGGGGCAATACGATCTCGTGGCGATTCTGCGCGTGCAGAACAACGAGCAGATCGCCGATCTCGTGACCGAGAAGATTCGCAGCGTCAACGGCATCGCGCGCACCGAAACGTTGATGGCGTTCAAGGTCTTCTCGAAGTTCGATTTGGAGCAAATGTTTGCGATTGGCGAAAATTAGGGAAGTGAAAAGTGAAGCGGGGAAAGTAAGCTGTCTGAACATTTTTTCATTGCTCACGCTCTCGTTACTCGTCTTTCTGACGGCAAGCATCGCGGGCGATGACGATCCCCCGCGTGCGTATGCGGAAGGCGAGAAACCATTTCGATTGCCATTCATGGAACCGCCGGGCCCGCATTCGTGGATGCTCGGTCAGCCGTATGGCAACACCATCGGCGCATACTTTGCGCGCAACCGTTCGTATGTCCGTGTGCAAGGCATCCACTTTGGCGTTGACCTGAGCGCGCCCTGCGGCACGACGCTCGTCGCCATTGGCGATGGCATCGTGCAAGGCACGGATGGGCCGTGGGGGTCTGCGCCACACAATTTGATGATTGATCATCCCAACGGTTTGTCTTCGCTGTATGGACACTTGCTGGAGCGTCCCAACCTTGCGCCCGGCACACCAGTGAAGCGAGGGCAACCCGTCGCTAAAGTAGGCGACCCAGCGGAAACGTGTTACGCTGCGCCGCATGTGCATCTCGAAATTCGCAGCCATTCGTATTTGCATTTTTACAATCCGATCGAGTTCATCGAAGCCGATTGGGACTCGATTCTGTTGACGGCGTCTTTGGGGCGCGTCTATGAGCGCGACTTGGACAACCCGCGCCGTTGGCAATCGCTCACCGATCAACCCGAAGTTGACTTTCGCGGCCCGTTGCTCAATGACTATGCGCGGCCTTGGCCAGCAGGAGTACAACGATGAATGGCGCAGGATGCAAGAGGCAAGCAGCAAGTAAAAAGTATCGAGGCGCATTCATTATGTTGGGTTTATGGACATTGCTGGTTGCATGCGAAGCCGCGCCGACGGTTGCGCCAACGCAACCCATCAACACACCGCCTAATCCGCCAACACATACGCCGACGACCATACCAACTTATACCCCGACGTCACAACCCACACGCACGCCGACGCCACAACCGCCCACGCCTACCCTAACTTCAACGCCGACACCCACACCATCGCTCAAACGATTGACGAGTGGCGGTTGTTGCACGCAACCATTTTGGTCGCCAGACTCGCGGCAAGTGCTGTTCATTGATAAGCCTGACGAGCAAACGCCAACAGGCATTTATGCGGTTGACATCACGCAGCCTATGACGCCTAAATTGTTCAGCACACGCATCGCCAACTTCACCGATGATTTTCAGTATGCTACCTACATCGAAGGCGCATTCACCATCATCGAGCAAGTGGGCGATGGACAACGCTGGCGCATTCGCACGGGCGGGCGTCCCGTCTTGCTTTCACCTGACCGCACACGCGTGGCTTGGAATGAAACGCCACAGACGAGCGCGCCCAACGATACGCGGGTGACCACGGTGATGGGTGCAAATCGTGACGGCAGCGATGCGCGTCCCGTCACCTCGTTGTTGCGCGGCGGTGTAATTGCGTGGCTTGACGACACGCGCTTGTTGATGAATGCGCGACTCAAACGCGACTCGCAAGAAGTGACGCTCTTCGTATTCTCGTTGGCCGATGGCAGCCGCAGCGAACTTGCCAAATCAGAACGATTGCGCGGCGTCATCATCTCGCCCAGTGGCTCATGGGTCGCCTATCAAATTGCCTTCGATACGAAGAACCCACAAGACAACGGTCTGTGGCTTGTCAAGCCCAACGGAAGCAGCGCGCCAACGAAGCTCGACTTCTTCGGCCCTGTGCAATGGCGCGACGCCAACCGTTTCGTCTATGTGCCGCTTGAGATCAATGTCGCCAGTCATGCCTTCTACGAATATGACACGCGTACCAACCTCGCGCGCCGTCTTACCGACCCGCAAGCCACGCCGTTCAAAATCGCCAATGGCGATTGGCACGTCTCGCCCGATGGAAACAAAATTGTGTTCCTCAATGCACAGGACTTGAATTTGTGGTTGTGGGAATTTCCGAATGAGTAATTA